>CALHCJ010000041.1 GCA_937936275.1 uncultured Flavobacteriaceae bacterium | reverse complement strand
GGCCATATGGAATGGGCAATTAAAGCTATGAAGCATGGTAAGCATGTTTTATGTGAAAAACCCTTGGGCATAAATAGAACAGAAGTTGAGAAAATGATTTCAGTAGCACTTGAAAACAAGGTTTTTCTGATGGAAGCTTTATGGAGTCGTTTTAATCCTTCTATAAAAAAAGTAAAAGCGTTTGCAGATGAAGGTCGCATCGGAAAAGTTTCCTATATCCATGCAGATTTTGCCTTTTACGCGCTGGATCGATCCGAAGAGGGTAGACTTTTAAATCCTGACCTCGCGGGCGGATCAATTCTTGACATTGGTATTTATCCTATATTTCTTTCGTATCTCCTTCTAGGAAAACCATCAACTATTCAGTCAATTTCAAAATTTCATAAAACTGGAGCGGAGATTCAAACCAGTATGATTTTTGATTATGATAATGCTCAAGCTTCATTGTATAGTGGCTTGACCTCTCAATCTTCTATGATTGCCGAGATTCAAGGTACTAAAGGCTCTATTTTTATTGATTCAAGATGGCATGAAACAAATGGTTTTCATATGATCACAGATGGACAAGACGAACGTTTTGAAGAACCAACCATAGGAAAAGGGTACTCACACGAAATTGATGAAGTACACCGTTGTTTGAATTCAAATAAGCTTGAGAGTGACCTTTGGAGTCATCAAAATAGTTTAGATTTAATATCACTGTTGGATGAAGTGCGTCGACAGTCTGGTGTGGTTTTTCCTTTTGAATCATAAAATTTTGAATAACATCTGGGTTTCCTCTATTTTTTACGATATTTGAGTTTATGACCAACCAAAACAACCAAAATTGATAGTATGGGAATGAATAAAAATACGGTACTCGCCTGGGCAACTTTTATTATGATTATTGTCGGTTTAGCGCTAATTGCGTTAGGGGCTTTTAGATATGATGATGTTGCTGGCTGGGGATTTGCTTCTGTAGGTATCGGATTTTTTGCCATCGCTTGGGTATTTAACGCCCTCAAGGGAAGAGTATAAAATCAAATTCAAATTTTAATATCAAATTAGTTTTATAAATGTCAGACGATAAGAAAGTCATTTTCTCCATGTCGGGAGTGACCAAAACGTTTAAAACTGCGAATACGCCTGTTTTAAAAAATATATACCTCAGTTTCTTTTATGGTGCTAAAATTGGTATTCTCGGACTTAATGGTTCTGGGAAATCTACCTTGCTTAAAATTATAGCTGGGGTCGATAAAAGTTATCAAGGTGATGTTGTTTTTTCTCCAGGATATAAGGTAGGCTACTTAGAGCAAGAGCCCCAATTGGATGAGGAAAAAACAGTTCTTGAAGTCGTAAAAGAGGGTGTTGCAGAGACTGTGGCAATTTTAGACGAATACAATAAGATCAACGATATGTTTGGTCTACCAGAGGTTTATGAAGACGCAGATAAGATGCAGAAGTTGATGGATAAGCAAGCATTTTTGCAAGATCAGATTGATGCGAGCAACGCATGGGAATTAGATACCAAGCTTGAAATTGCAATGGACGCACTTCGTACGCCAGATTCTGATAAAAAAATTGGAGTGTTGTCTGGTGGTGAGCGCAGACGTGTTGCCTTATGTAGATTATTACTTCAAGAACCTGAAATACTTTTACTTGATGAGCCTACTAACCACCTCGATGCTGAATCTGTACATTGGTTAGAACATCATTTAGCACAATACAAAGGCACAGTCATAGCAGTAACACACGATAGATACTTTTTGGATAATGTTGCTGGTTGGATTCTAGAGTTAGATCGAGGAGAGGGTATACCTTGGAAAGGAAACTACTCTAGTTGGTTAGACCAAAAGTCGAAACGTTTAGCACAAGAAAGTAAAACCGCTTCTAAGCGTCAAAAGACTTTAGAACGGGAACTTGAATGGGTACGTCAAGGAGCTAAAGGCAGACAGACGAAGCAGAAAGCACGTTTAAAAAACTACGATAAGTTGATGAGTCAAGATCAAAAACAACTTGATGAAAAGCTTGAAATATATATTCCAAACGGACCTCGATTGGGCACAAATGTAATTGAGGCCAAAGGCGTGAGTAAAGCGTATGAGGATAAATTGTTATATGAAGATTTAAATTTTACGTTGCCACAAGCCGGAATAGTAGGAGTTATTGGACCGAATGGTGCAGGTAAGACCACTATTTTTAGAATGATTATGGGTGAAGAAAATCCTGATAAGGGAGCTTTCGAGGTAGGAGATACTGCTAAAATCGCTTATGTAGATCAAAAACATTCTAATATTGATCCCTCTAAAACCATATGGCAAAACTTTAGTGACGAGCAAGAATTGGTTATGATGGGAGGAAGGCAAGTGAATTCGCGAGCTTATCTGAGTAGCTTTAATTTTTCTGGAAGTGAGCAAAATAAAAAAGTAGAGATGCTTTCTGGTGGTGAACGTAATCGACTTCATTTGGCAATGACACTGAAAGAAGAAGGTAATGTTTTGCTTCTAGATGAGCCTACTAATGATTTAGATGTCAATACCCTAAGAGCTTTGGAAGAAGGTTTGGAAAACTTTGCTGGTTGCGCTGTAGTGATCTCACACGATAGATGGTTCTTAGATCGAATCTGTACACACATCTTAGCTTTTGAGGGTGATTCTCAAGTCTATTTCTTTGAGGGTTCTTTCTCTGATTATGAAGAGAATAAGAAGAAACGTTTGGGCGGAGATTTGATTCCGAAGCGTATTAAATATAAGAAGTTGATACGATAACGAGTTGAATTTAATGCAATACAAAAAAGGTTTCTAATATTTTTTAGAAGCCTTTTCTTTATTATGTTAATAATGGTATCAAAATTCATCATTTGGATACCAATCCAATTGAACTACTTCAATATTCGTATTTCCAGTGTTGATAAGTGTTTTAAATTTCGCTACATCACTAACATCGGGTCTCCCTCTATAATGGTAAGGGTATACTTGTTTAGGTTTAAAAGCTAGAACAGCGTCTGCAGCGCTCTCAGGAGTCATAGTATAGGGTAAATTCATGCAAACAAAGGCCATGTCAATATTTTCCAAGGCTCTCATTTCACGAATATCTTCAGTATCACCGGAAAAATAAATACGTTGCCCGTTTATATTTAATACATAGCCATTGCCTCTCCCTTTGGTGTGAAACTTTAAAGCTTCCTCTCTTAGATTGTACATAGGAATAGCTTCAACGTTAATGCCATACCTTTCTTTAGAATCTCCATTATTCAAAACATCAAGTTGAGGGGTGAAATTTTCAGGAATTTTATCTGCCACTGCTTGCGGAACCATAATTTTAGCCTTGGTTGTATTCAAAGCTTCCAAGGTTTCCACGCTAAGGTGATCACCATGAATGTCAGTAATCAGTATTAAATCGGGTTGCCTTTGTCCATCAAAGGCTTCAGCTCCTCCAACAGGGTCAACATATATAGTAATATCTTGCCATTCTAAAACTGTAGTGGCGTGTTCAATGGGGATCACTTTAATATCAGAATTTTGGTTTTTTATTTCTTGGTCGTTTACTTCCTTTGGTGTAAGCCCTTCATTAGAATACTGAATATCGGAATCTATTAAAGGTTTTTTATTCTTCTGTTCATTGCATCCAATTATAAGGATGTATCCTATTAGTACAATCGCGATTTGTTTCATTTTCTCCTTGTTATTTTTTAATCCTCTATAGTTAACTCCATTTTGATATCACTTCTTTCATAAGGCAAGTCTTTTTCCAAAGGAACATATTTAAATCCGTATTTTTCATAGATATGAAGTGCTGTTGGTAATTTGGTACTAGAATATAGGGTAATTCCGTTCCAGCCTTTTTGTTTTGCAAAATTGATAGCAAAGGTTAGTAGTCGTTGTCCTATTTTCAACCCTTGATAGTTAGGATCTACCGCCATCTTTCCCAATTCATAGTGGTTTTTATTGAATGGAATAAAAGAAAAACATCCAACGTTTTTCTCCTCAAATTTCGCCATAAAAATATATCCACCAACACCTAAAATTGAATTATTACAATCGCTCAGTAGTAGATCATCTTTGGGTTCTACGTAAAAATATTTCTCTAGCCAAGCGATGTTTAAATCCTTAAAATCTTTGGCATCTTTCGACTCAAATGGAACTATTTTTACAGGCATACAATACTATGAAGGTTGCGTTTCATCGATAAAGTTAGTATTTTCGGCGGATACAAGCGATTAGAGTTTAAATTTTTATATCTAAAAAATCTAAATATAAAATCAAACCGTATATAGAACTGATACAAACAAACACTATTAAAATTTTTTAACAAGAGTATTTAATTTTAACATTATGACTGAAACAAAAAGTAACAACGGATTAAAAGTATTAGCTGGCTTGCTCGGTGTAGTACTATTAGGTGTTATCATCTATACAGTTAGTCTTTATCAAGAAAAGAAGAAAACTGAAGCTGTGCTTACGCAAGAGAAAAGCTTAGTTGAGGCTGATTTGACTAGCTTAAAATCTGAATACGACAAGGCTATCTTAGAAAGCAATGCTACTAATGAAGAGTTGGTTAGTGCAAGAGATAATATTGCAAAATACTTAGATTCTGTAAAAACGATGAAAGCTGATATATCTTCTTTGTCAAGATACAGACGACAAGTTAGCGTTTTAAAAGCGGAAAGAGAGCAGTTATTGAAGCAAGTTGATTCTTTAAAGACTTCAAACACTTTAATCGCTATGCAACGTGATTCAACCTATGTTCAATTAGAAAAGCAAACTGTTTTTAACGATTCATTAGTCGTTCAAAACACACAATTAGCAGATGCCGTTGAAAAAGGTTCTGCATTGAACTTGACTACTTTTAATGTAGACGCTGTAAAAGAACGTAACAGTGGTAAATTAGTTTCTACTTCTAGATCAAAGTCTACTGACAAACTTAAAATCTGTTTCACTGTAGCGAACAACGTTATTGCTCAAGCTGGTGATAGAGAGTTTTATTTAGAAGTACTTGACCCTCAAGGAAACGTTTTAGGTGAAAGCTACTCTAAAACGAATGACAATGGTGGTTCAATTACCTACAGTAAAGGGACTAATTTCTACTATGAAAATCAAAAATTAGATGTATGTGATTATATCAATAAGCCAGCTGGTGATTTCCAAAAAGGAAATTACATGGTGAACATCTATGATGACGGTTTGAAATTGTTAGGAAACGTTACTTTCGGTTTGAAATAAAAGATACGATATCAACATCATAAAAAAGGGTCAATCTGAACAAGATTGACCCTTTTTCTTTTTGAACTATTAAGATACTTACTTTAAACTACCCACCATAGCTTCAGGTTTTACCCAAGCATCATATTCTTCTTCGGTTACATAGCCAAGATTTACAGCTTCCGTTTTGAGGGTTGTACCGTTTTTATGAGCTGTATTCGCAATTTCCGCAGCTTTATAATATCCAATTTTTGTGTTTAATGCGGTCACTAGCATTAAAGAATTATTGAGTAACTCCTTAATGACATCGTGATTAGGTTCAATACCATTTGCACAATTCACATCAAAGCTCACACAAGCATCGCCGATAAGTTGGGCGGATTGTAAGATGTTCGCTGCCATCATCGGTTTGAATACATTCAATTCATAGTGACCTTGTGTTCCGCCAATGCCAATTGCGACATCATTACCCATTACTTGAGCACAAACCATGGTTAATGCTTCACATTGCGTAGGATTTACTTTGCCTGGCATTATTGAGCTTCCGGGCTCATTTGCCGGAATTATAATTTCACCAATACCAGATCGAGGACCTGAGGCCATCATGCGAATATCATTTGCTATTTTATTTAACGAAACTGCCAATTGTTTTAAGGCGCCATGAGTTTCTACAATAGCGTCGTGAGCAGCCAAAGCTTCAAATTTGTTGTCCGCAGTGATAAAAGGGAGGCCCGTAAACTGAGCAATATATTTGGCAACTAGAACATCGTAACCTTCAGGAGTGTTTAAGCCGGTACCAACTGCCGTACCGCCTAATGCTAATTCGCTAAGATGCTCTAAAGTATTTTTTAAAGCTTTTAACCCATGATCTAATTGAGAAACATAACCTGAAAATTCTTGACCAAGGGTTAGGGGAGTGGCATCCATTAAATGGGTACGCCCAATTTTGACTACATTTTTAAAAGTTTCCGATTTTCTTGCCAGCGTATCACGGAGTTGCGTCACCCCAGGAATGGTATTTTCTATAATTTTTTTATAAGCTGCGATGTGCATTCCTGTTGGGAAAGTATCGTTTGAAGATTGTGATTTATTTACGTCGTCATTCGGCTGAATCGTCTTTTCACCTTCTCCTATGACGTGGCCTGCGATTTCATGAGCTCGATTTGCAATTACCTCATTCACATTCATATTACTTTGGGTGCCTGAACCTGTTTGCCAGACCACTAGAGGAAATTGATCATCATGTTTTTTATCTAAAATTTCATCGCAAACGGTAGCAATTAAATCTCTTTTTTCTTCTGACAAAACACCCAGTTCACAATTAGTGTACGCAGCAGCTTTTTTGAGATAAGCAAACCCATAAACAACATCTAAAGGCATAGACGCTGAGGGACCAATTTTAAAGTTGTTTCGAGAACGTTCGGTCTGTGCACCCCAATATTTATCTGATGGGACCTCTACCTTACCCATTGTATCTTTTTCTATTCTAAAGCTCATAGTCTTCTAATTTTTAGATTGTCACAAAGTTAGCAGTTTGAAGTTTTATTTCCTTTTAGGATTAAAATAATTCCGTAATTTTTTCGATTTTGATTTGCAGTATGTATTCTTTTCAAAGTATCTTTGTAGAAACAAAGATTTTATTCATGTTTGATTTTGACCAATACTTAGGATTTTTAGCATTTTTAACCATATTGACTATAGGCTTTTGGTTAATGATTTTCTTATTGACCTTTGTGGTACCTTATTGGTTAATTGGAAATATCAGGGAATTATTGAAAGAAAAGCGCGACAAGAAAAGAGCTGCGCGTAACACATAGAAAATAAAAGCCGTTTGATTTCAAAACGGCTTTTTTTATGCTTTTCCATTACTCTTGCTATAGATTTTAGCTCATGATTTCTCTTAAAATCTTGTGTTTCTAACCTTCCTCCTCTAAATTATCATCATCATTTTCATTACGATTTCCTCGTTCACGTTGTTTTTTCTGGTTGAAGCGATATGTGAACGAAAGCGTATAGCTTCGAACCCTTCGTTGAGATTCGCTAAAACTATTAAAAGATGGGGTTACAGTTTCACTTACTCTTTTTCTACTATTAAAGACATCATTCACATTAACAGCTAAGGAGGCTTGCTCATTGAATAGATCTTTGCTTAAAGCGAGATTTAGAGAAAAAATACCTTTATTTACGCTTTGAGCAGTTTCCGTAGGACCGCGATAAAATAGACGTGTTTGCCAATCAATTTTAGCTGGAAGCGTCACTTTATTGTTCAAACGGACAAACCAGCTTAAATTTTTCGCATCAAAATTCTGCCCATTAAAATCACCTTCGGTGATTAAGTTGAATAAATTAAAACTTAAATTGGTATTCCACTTTTGAGATGGACGATAATTCAAAGTCGCATCTACACCGTATCGATCATTTTTAGCAAGGTTAACAGGTGTTCGTCGTATGATGCTGACAACTTCTCCGTCAAACAAGGTATCTTCTCCAGTATCTTCGGTAATGAAAGTAATTACATTAAGTGCTCTTTGAAAATACATAGAGGTGCTTAAGGTAAACTTTTCAAATCGCTTCAGATAACCAAGATCAATTTGGTTCGAGAAAGAAGGTACAAGATTCGGATTACCTTGAAAAAGGTTTGTAGCACTGGTTCTTGAAGGAAATGGATTTAAGAAAAATGATCTTGGTCTTCTAATTCTTCTATTATATCCCAATTGAAAACTCTCTGTCTCACTTAATTCATAATTAAGATTCAGTGTTGGAAAAAGTCCGTCAAAGTTGTTTCTATTGAAATCATTGGTTTCTAATTGATTGATAATTAATCTTGTAGATTCATATCGTAAACCACTTAGAAAAGAAAACTTTCCAAATTTATCACCATACTGGGTGTAGATTGCGTTAATACTTTCTTTATAATCAAGAACATTACTTGGATCTGTAATTCCTAATTCCTCTTCCGTTGGAGATATGAAATCAACATCATAGTCCGTATTTAAAGCATTAAAGTCTCCTCGATAACCAATTTCAAACCGACCTGATTCGCCTACCGGCTGCACATAGTCTGTCTGAAAAAAGATGCGCCGTTGATCTTCGGCTGTACGAACAAATTCAGAATCAATACCATCAAGCGTAATTAGTGATTCTTCTACCTCATCACTTTTTTCATATTGAAAATCAAAAGTTAATTTATGATCAGAATTACCATCAAACTGTTTATCATAATTAAAAGCGTACTGAAAGGTATTGTCGATTTCACTTTCTGGGGTAAAACGAACTCCCGAACTTTCAATACCATCAATATTGGTTTGAAAAAAAGCGTTATTGGTCTCATTACTCTCGTCAGAGTCACGTAAAAAAATACTTTGGGTAATTGAAGAAGTTTCGTTAACATACCATTCAACACCAAAATTGGCATTGTATCGATCGCTAAATCGCTCTGTGTTCGACTGTTCTCTTAGGGAATTTGTGAAAGTTCCATCAATATCAAAGAAATCAGTATCGTTCAAAGAATTGCCAGGCCGTTCTCTATAGTTGTAGCCTAAAGTGGTGAAAAAGTTCAGGTCTCCTGTGCGATAATTTACGTTTCCATTAATCCCGAATTGATATGGATATCCACCATTTACTGTGATAGCCCCATTAGCACCCTGCAACTTACTGCGCCGTAAAACAATATTGATAATTCCTCCTGAGCCTTCTGCGTCGTAACGTGCAGAAGGCGATGTAATCACTTCTACTTTTTCAATTGATTCTGCTGGCAGCTGTTGAAGGGCATCCGTTCCATCTAATCCTGTTAAGGCTGATGGCTTGCCATTGATAAGAATACGAACATCGGTGTTTCCTCGAAGCTCGACATTACCTTCTACATCTACAGAAACTGAAGGCACATTGTCAAGTACATCGCTAACTGTTCCGCCCCTTACGGTAAGATCTTTACCGACATTATATACTTTTTTATCCAAACGAAGTTCGACTGTTGTCTTTTCGGCTATAAGTTCTACACCTTCTAGTTGTTCGGCGTCAATTGATAAACTTATGGTTCCTAAGTCTGTAGACTTTTGTAGCAGCTGTTCTTTTAACTCATAGGTTTTATAAGAAAGGTACTCTACTCTAATATTGTAATTGCCTGGTGTAGCTTCTACATTGAAATTTCCATCTAAATCTGAAATACCACCTGTTAATTTATCTGGTTGTCGTACGCTTTGAAGCACTAAAGTGGCGTATTCTAACGGCAGTCCGGTGTCTTTGTCGACTACCTTACCTGTGATCTTTATAGGTTGCCTTCTTTCTCCTCGGCCCCTTTGTTGCTGCGATTGCGCAGTAAATGTATACAATAAAACAATTAGGGTAAGGAGTTTTTTCATGTAGCTACTGTTCTTTAGATTTTTTCTTTTTTTTCTTTTTGTTGCGCTTTTCTTCCTTCATCATGGCTTTGTGCATTTTGGCAACACCTTCTTTCTGCATTTTTACAAATGCTTCATATTTTTCTATGGGAAGACCTGCTTTGAGATCTGCATCTTGGCGTACTGTAATTTTCTCGTAAGCCTCTCTCATTTTATCTGGAGATAGCTTTAAAATTTGCAGTTCAATACGTTCTTGAACATATTTTTTTAAGGTGGTGCTTAGAACAGCTTTTTCAAATTCATCTAATCCTAGTGTTTCTGCAATTGTAGGCATTTCATCATCTACGATTTCTTCCGCTGTCTTAGGTTTTGGAGGCTCAGGGGTTGAGGAACCTGCTTGAGGAATTGAGGTTCTCCCTCTCCCGTACATTCCTCGATTTCCATAACCGCCATATCCATAGCCACCTCCGCCATATCCATATTGTGCTTGTAGCTCGGAAGCACCTAGTAAAAGAATAAACAGAACAATTAAAGGTTTGATGTACGTTTTCATATTTTTGACTTTATAATGATTATAAAATTTGATGATGGTTTAATCTACTATGGTTAAAACTATGTTAAAAACAAGTTGCAACAAATGTACCAATTATCAAAAAAGAAGTATTCTTATAAAATTAAAGAACCGTTTCAATATTTTCTGCGGGTCTACCGATAACCGCTTTATTTCCATTTACTACTATGGGACGTTCTATTAACTTCGGATGCGCTATCATCGCTTCTAATATTTCCTCATCCGAAAGAAGGCGACCGCGATAATTTTCTTTCCATATTGCTTCGTTTTTTCGCACCAAGTTTTCTGGGGTAATCCCAAGACAATTTACAATTGAACGCAATTCCTCTTTAGTTGGAACATCCTCTAGATATTTTATTATTTCGAAATCTTTTCCAGATTGTTTAAGCATTTCAAGCCCTTCTCGTGACTTTCTGCACCGGGAGTTGTGGTATATTTTTATCACTAATTTCGGTTTTAATTATTCTTCATTTTTCTGACCTGTAGCCATTAAGTACGCTTTTAAAAATTGGTCTATATTACCATCCATAACCGCATCAACATTACCCGTTTCTTCAGCTGTACGTACGTCTTTTACTAATTTATAAGGATGCATAACGTAGTTTCTTATTTGAGATCCCCATTCAATTTTCATTTTTGAGGATTCAATCTCTTGACGGGCTTCCATCTTCTTTCGGAGTTCAATTTCATACAATTGCGATTTTAGCATCTTCATGGCCGTTGCCCTATTATCATGCTGACTTCGAGAGTCTGAACAAGAAATTTGAATACCTGTTGGATGGTGCACCAATTGTACCTTTGTTTCCACCTTATTTACATTTTGTCCACCAGCGCCGCTTGAACGTGCCGTAGTTATAGTAATGTCCGCTGGATTAATATCAACTTCAATACTATCATCTACCAGCGGATATACATATACCGAAACAAATGACGTATGTCGTTTGGCATTACTATCAAAAGGAGAGATGCGAACCAATCGATGTACACCGTTTTCGCCTTTGAGCCATCCGAATGCAAAATCACCATCGATTTCTAGGGTCACCGTTTTTATACCAGCTACGTCACCCTCTTGATAATTAAGTTCTTTGACTTTATAGCCATTTTTCTCACTCCACATCATGTACATACGCATCAACATAGCGGCCCAGTCACAACTTTCTGTTCCTCCTGCACCGGCTGTTATTTGTAATACGGCGGGAAGTTCATCACCTTCTTCCGAAAGCATATTTTTGAACTCTAATTTTTCTAAATGTGTAATTGTTTTTTCGTAGTGAACTTCAACCTCTTGTTCTGACACATCGCCTTCTTGCTGAAACTCTAACAAAACTTCAAGATCACCTACCAACGTTTTAGCCAGATTAAAGTCATCAACCCATTGTTTTTTAGACTGAATGAATTTCATATGAGCCTGTGCCTCTTGTGGATTATCCCAAAAATCTGGAGCTAGTGTTTTTTCTTGCTCGTTTTCTATTTCAATAAGTTTTGCATCAACGTCAAAGATACCTCCTTAACGCACCTAGGCGATCTAAAAGACCATTATAGAGGTCTGTTGTAATTGTCATTCAAATTAATTTTAGATAAAAATAATACTCTTTTAACGTACTACTTAATAATCTGGTTATCAAATTTATTGCTGTTGTTGTTGACTGGCTACTTTTACCGTATGCTTGGTTTCGTTTTTACCCGTGGTGTAAACAATGCCTTTCAAAGGAGAACAATCGTTATAATCTTTACCATGGGCAATCTTTATGTGGCTCGTATTTGCTAAGAGATTGTTGGTTGGATCAAAACCTAGCCAGCCAATTTCTGGAACAAACGCCTCGGCCCAGGCATGCATCTGCGAATCACCAAAATAACCATTGCCTTGGTGCAAATAGCCCGAAACATACCTCGTTGGTATACCATTTTGCCTAGCAAGTGCACAAAAAAGATGTGTGAAATCTTGACAAACACCATGTCTTTTAGCTATGATTTCATCTAATGTAGTTTCAACATCAGTAACATCGGTTTTAAAATAGATATGGGTGAAGGTCCATTCATTAAGTATTTGAAGATTTTCAAAAATAGATTTGGTTCTATCAAATTGAAATAGCGATTCATTTTTGTTAGGAAGTGTTGTAAAGCGCGTACGTTTCAAAAAAGATTCATAATCAACTTTAAATACTAATTCTTGAATGCGATGATACGATTTAGAAATATCTACTTCGGGCTGAAAGTCAAAGGGGTTTACCTCCTTCTTAATCAATCGAAAAGAAGCTTCAAAAGATATGGTTTTGAATCTTTGCTTGGGATGAACACGAATGGTTTTAAAACCGTATCCATTGATTGAATATTCATTGATTGCATTTAGTGAATTCGTAAATTCAACACCAACAAATTCTTGAGAGGCATTATTTTCTGGGATAATCAAAAATTGCCAGTGTGCATCATTTACCCAATGTTCATAGGTGTTTTCGGCTTTGTAGGTAATTGAATATTCTAAGGGCATATGCGAAGGTACGCTATTGTGAGGGTACTAATAGTTGAAAAACTCTTTTTCCATCTTTTTACTAATCTCAGAAAGACTTTTCAAAATTTGGTCAATGAATAATTGAATGTCTTCTTCGATTTCTTCTATATACTTATACTCATACTCAGACCTAACTTTACCTATCAAAAATGCGGTAGAGGTTTTATTATATGCCTTGCTAGGATCTAATATTTTAATATGATGATATACTTGGTTAAGGCTATTCATTACAGATCTCGGACAATTCGGATTTAAAATCAGAAATTCTAAGGTTGAGATACTAGTTGGTGTTTTTTTGTAAAAACGGCGCATCATGTCATAGGACTCGGCGCATTTTAAAAGCGTAGTCCATTCAAAACTATGACTAAATTTATCGCCATAACTGCCTTGAGCATTTAGCGCATCATGATATTTAGCATTTATTATTCGAATGATTTGTGTAGCTCGTTCTATGTTTACGCCCAACATTATAATGGCATAAACGCTATCATGTAATAACGTACCTCTAATTTTACCTCGAAGTATAGCCGTCATTTCTGCTACATTCATGGTAAAATCATGCAACCCGTTTTTTACAAAAGCGTCTGCGTTATACTTAAGAACAAAGTGATAAAATTTATTAATTGCTTCATATAGTTCTGTTGAAATGAGATCTCTTGCACTGTTTGCATTTTCTCGCGCTTGCTTCACATTGTTTATTATTGAAGCGGGAAAATTAGGATCTAAACCAATTTTATAAAGTACTTTTTCTTCTTCTAAAACTTCATTGTTAAGCACAGGATCTCCTACCATGAACTGCATAGAGCGCAATACAAATTGACGATCTTGCGATTGCGTATTCGGTGCGTCTAGCGAAGAAAAATAATTGACATTTAGGTATCGTGCGATATGTTCAGAACGTTCGATATAACGTCCCATCCAAAATAAATTGTTGGCTACTCTTGCAAGCATATGGTTTGATTAGTTTTTTAGTACCCAAGTATCCTTGGAGCCACCCCCTTGGGATGAGTTTACGATTAAGTTTCCTTTTTGAAGTGCTACCCGAGTCAACCCTCCTTTGAGAACAAACTCCTTATCCTTTCCCAAAACTGTGAACGTGCGTAAATCAACATGGCGTTGTTCAAAGGACTTGGTACCATCAATATAAGTTGGATGCACTGATAATGACATGATAGGCTGGGCTACATATTTTCTAGGTTCTGCCAGCAACTGTTTCTTGACCTTTTCAATTTCTGCTTTAGTAAGTCTATTTCCGATAGAAATACCATAACCACCAGCTTCATCAACAGGTTTGATCACCAACTCATGAACATGTTCTAGCACATATTTTAATTCATCAGGTCTACTGCAATGGTAGGTATGTACATTATTTAAGATGGGCTCTTCATTTAGATAATATTTAATGATTGCTGGCATGTAGGTATAAACGGCCTTGTCGTCAGCAACACCAGTACCTGGTGCATTCGCTAGGGTGACGTTTCCTTTTTTATATGCTGCAAACAGTCCAGGAACACCGAGTGTTGAGTCCGGCTTAAATTCTAAAGGATCAATAAAGGCGTCATCAATACGTCTATAAATTACATCTACTTTTTCAGGGCCGCGGATTGTTTTCATATAGACAAAATCATTTTCAACGAAAAGATCACGACCCTCTACCAATTCTACTCCCATAGTTTTAGCCAAATACGAATGTTCGTAAAATGCGGAATTATACATTCCTGGGGTAATAACAATGACATTTGGCACGTCAACTCCTTTCGGTTTAACAGTTTCTAAAAGATCTAAAAGATTCTCTGCGTAGTTCGTGACTGAGCAGGTATTGTAATGATTAAAAACCCCAAAAAGTGCGCGTTTTAGTGCAGTACGGTTGCAAATAACATAGCTTACGCCAGATGGACAACGAATATTATCTTCTAAGACATAGTATTTACCATCATTATGCTTAATTACATCCGTTCCAGAAATATGATTGTAAATTCCGCCAGGTGGATCAATTCCATTCATTTGATCAAGATAATTTACCGAGGAACTGATTAGCTCCATGGGTACAATACCTTGTTTGATAATATTCTTTTCGTGATAAATATCCCATAAAAAAAGATTGAGCGCTTTGCTTCGTTGAATAGCTCCTTTTTCAATAACTTCCCATTCTGTGGGATCTATTATTCGAGGAAAAAGATCGAAGGGGAAAATTTTTTCTTGGGTTTTCTTTTTATCATAGACTTGAAAAGTGATTCCTTGATTGAAAAAAGAAGATTTAGCTTTATCGTTTAATTTGACATAGTCTTTGATTGAATGTTCACCATAGATGTCAAATAGTTTTTTATAGATTGTTTTGACTTCACCCTTGTTGTCATAAATTTCATCATATAATTCTGGGTTTTGTTGATACGAAGAAAACATTTGATTTTTAAGGTTGCCCATATAATACGATTTTCTTAAAAGGTAGGGGTTTTTAAAGGATTTGTCAATGGTAATACTATATTAATAAATTGTAATAATTGTCATTCTTTAAAATTGGTGGTTGTTTTTTATGAAATAATTGATTTCAACATCAAATTACTTCTTGGAGACTATTTTCAATGATTTTAGCTAAATTTAACGCTAACTAATGCTACACTAGACGCCCATCATGAAATACTATTTACAATTAACCATCCTATTCGTTTTTATATCCACACTATTAACCGCTCAGTTTACCGAAAAAAGCAAAGACTTTCAAAAGTTTAATGGGTACTTTGATTTTCAATACGATGAAAAAACTGATAAAATCTATTTAGAGGTTGCTGATCTAGAGAAGGAGTTTTTATACGTTTCTGCACTTAGCAGTGGCATAGGTAGTAATGATATTGGTTTAGATCGTGGGCAACTAGGAAGTACTCAGGTGGTCTACTTTAAAAAAGCGGGCAATAAGTTATTGTTAGTACAGCCGAACCTAACTTTCAGAGCTATTACTGATAATGACTTGGAGCGAAAATCGGTAGAACAAGCCTTTGCGAAGTCTATTTTAGGAGGATTTAAAATAGAAGAAGAGTCTAATGGAAAATATATTATAGACATTACCGACTTTCTGATGCAAGATACCCATGGTGTTTCCGCAAGATTAAAAAGAGGGAAGCAGGGTTCGTACAGTTTAGATAAATCAAAAAGTGCTTTTGCGCTCGAGAGAACGAAAGCTTTTCCTAAAAACATTGAATTTGATGTGACTTTGACTTTCAAAGGTGATGCGAAGGGGCGTAATATTCGATCGGTAACTCCTAACGCACAATTGGTTACGGTAGCGCAACACCATTCTTTTATTGAATTGCCTGATGACGGCTATAAGCAGCGTGAGTTTGATCCGCGTTCTGGTGCTTCTCCTTTCGCTTATTATGATTACGCTACTCCAGTTGAATCTCCAATTTTAAAACGTTTTATTCGCAGACATAGGTTGGAGAAAAAAAATCCGGATGCTGCAATCAGTGAGGCGGTTGAGCACATTATATATTACTTAGATAACGGTACGCCTGAACCGGTGCGGTCAGCCTTGCTAGAAGGTGGAAGATGGTGGAATCAAGCTTTTGAAGCTATAGGTTATAAAGATGCGTTTCAGGTGAAAATATTACCAGATGATGCTGACCCTTTAGATGTTCGGTATAACGTGATTCAATGGGTACATCGCTCAACACGAGGGTGGAGTTATGGTGCAAGTGTGACAGACCCAAGAACTGGAGAAATCATGAAAGGCCATGTAAGTTTGGGCAGTCTGCGTATTCGACAAGATTTTTTAATCGCACAAGCTTTAATGAACAAGCCTTATGCAGAGCGAGATGATAATCACCAGCCTATGCTAGAGATGGCGATTGCTCGTATTCGACAACTCTCTGCACACGAAATTGGGCATACACTTGGGTTTGCTCATAATTACGCTGCTAGTACAAATGGAAGGGCATCAGTGATGGATTATCCGCATCCTCAATTTAATATTGAAAATGGCGTAATTGATTTTTCAAATGCCTATGATGATAAGATCGGTTCGTGGGATAAAGTTTCTGTGGCGTATTCTTATGCGACTTTTCCTTCGGGAAGTAATGAAAAAGAGGAATTAAACAAAATTTTGGAAAAATCAGCTGCGGATGGTTTACGTTTCATCACAGACCAAGATGCCCGGCCACAAGGTGGAGCACATGTATTGGCTCACTTATGGGATAATGGTGCAGATGTAAGCGAAGAATTAGATGCTATGTTGAAGGTTCGTAAAACTGCCATTGATAATTTTTCTATTGATAATATTCCAACGGGGCAACCGAATACTGTTTTGGAAGATGTCTTCGTGCCCTTATATTTTTTCCATAGATACCAAACAGAAGCGGTTACCAAAGTAGTAGGAGGATTAGAATATAATTATACTGTAAAAGGGGACGGACAAGAAACCGTTGCAGTAGTAGATAAAGCAATGCAAGAAAAAGCGCTGAAAAGTATTTTAAAAACATTAGATGCTAGCATTATTGCTATACCGCAAGATAAACTAAGTCTATTTCCGCCTAGAGCTTTTGGATATGGAAGAACAAGGGAATCAATTAATGGAAAAACAGGAGTTTCTTTTGATGCCTTATCTGCTGCTGAAACTGCCGCTGATATGACTTTAGGACTTTTGTTACATCCCGAACGTGCATCTCGATTAATTCAACAAAAATCGCTTGATCCGAAGAACATCGGCTTGGCAGAGGTATTAAAAACGATTACCGTTAACACCATCAATAAAAGTATGAAGGATGCCTATTTAAATGAAGTTCAGAACAGTATAAATTTTAGAGTACTCTTTCATTTGATGAATTTGGCAGGCCATGACAATGTGCATCCGCAAGTGAATGCCATTGCGAATAAAGCTATTAGAGATTTGAAATCGGTTTTATTGCCAAGTGGTAAAAGTGCAATCGCGATGGAAATGGTGCGGAGAATTGACAATTTTTATGCACATCCTGATCAATTTGAGGTCATTGCAGCCCCAAAACTTCCAGATGGTTCTCCCATCGGAATGGATTGTTTTCACTAATAGTATACAAACTTAAATTCTTGTTTTTTGGAAATAAATCTAATTAGCGATACCGTCACCAAACCAACCGCTGGCATGTTAGATGCTATGATGTCTGCTGAGGTTGGTGATGATGTTTTTAAAACTGACCCCACAGTTAATGCTTTAGAAAAGAAAGTTGCGAAGATGTTCAATAAAGAAGCAGCACTATTTTTTCCTTCAGGTACAATGACCAATCAAACCGCAATTAAACTTCATACAAATCCTGGAGACCAATTGATTTGTGATAAATATGCACATGTATACAATTACGAGGGAGGAGGAGTAAGTTTCAACAGTGGAGTCTCCTGTAAACTTGTGGATGGCCACCGAGGAATGATGACCGCTGAACAAGTAGAGGCGGCAATTAACCCTCCAGATTTTTATCACAGTCCATTAACTTCTTTGGTGTGTATCGAAAACACGACCAATAAAGGAGGTGGTGCTTGCTGGGATTTTAACGAATTAAAGCGCATTAAGGCTGTTTGCGAGAAACATAAGTTAGCTTATCATTTGGATGGAGCAAGATTATGGAACGCTTTAATTGCAAGGAACGAATCTGCGTACCAGTATGGAGATTTGTTTGATACTATTAGTATTTGTTTAAGTAAAGGGTTAGGATGTCCGGTAGGATCTGTGTTGGTTGGTAGCGAGCTTGAAATTCAAAAAGCACTTCGTATTCGTAAAGTTTTTGGTGGAGGTATGAGACAAGCAGGTTTTTTAGCTGCCGCAGCCATCTATGCTCTTGACCATCATAGAGATCGTTTAAAGAATGATCATAGCAGAGCGTTAGAGATAGGAAAGGTACTAGAAGGTCTATCTTTTATTAAGAAGGTAGAACCTATTGAAACCAACATTATTATTTTTGAAATTGATGAAGACAAGATGAATAGTAATGAGTTTGTTGAGGAACTAAAACAAAATAATATTCATATCATAGGAATGGGACAAGGCAAATTACGAATAGTAACTCATTTGAACTATTCAGACGATATGCATAGTTATTTTTTAGAGCGTATTGCAAACCTTTAATAAAAATATAGTTAAGGTTAAAAGAGATTCCGAGTAAGGTTTTTTATGCCATTTTCCATACCTGCTTCTGATGTGTATAACCCGCTGCTGCCTAATAATCGTCCGTGTTCGTCTTTTAGATGAAATAAAAATTTTCCTTCAAAATTAGTTTTTCGTTCTACTTTGTTTAAAGTGCTTGTTGCGGCTGTCAGTTTTTGTACTGTCGTTTCAATTTCTTCTTGATTTTTAAAGTCTACGCTAGTCAAGAGTGTTTCGCCTGCATTTGACTTTACTACGAAGTTTAGCTTTCTCTTTTGACTTGTTAATATTTCAATCATACTTCAATTTTATTTAAAGATAATAAATAGCATTTACTATTTATTGAGAGGTAAATGTGACCATTTAGTTTTTTGTGTGTCTAAAGAATTAGATATTAACAATTAAACCATTAATTAATTATGAAAAAAACACTATTTGTTTTAGTATTTGCTATGGCAGCTACAACGGCTACTATGGCGCAAGATTTACCTGCGAACCCAGAACCTGGTAAATGTTATGTTCGCTGTACAACTCCTGATGTATATGTGAATGAGACCGTTACACTTACTGTCAAACCTGCGTATAAGATTATGAAAACAGTACCTGCAACTTTCAAAACCATTACGGAAAGAGTTGAGGTAAAAGCGGCAGGTAAAAAACTAACCGTAATTCCAGAAAAATGGGGTACAGAGACTGTAACCTATGTATCTAAGTCCGGAGGTAATACATTACGTGTGACCCCAGCTTCTTTCGGTACAGGTTCTGAGCTTATCGAAATCAAACCTGCGTACGCGCAATGGGAGTTAGGTGCTGCTGCACCAGATTGTACCTCTGGTAATCCTGATGACTGTAGATACTGGTGTTATAAAGGATATCCCGCTGAGTTTACTACCGTTGCAACCACTACACTAACTAGCGACGCATCTGCAAGTAAAACACCTATTGGGTCTAAAAATGGCACATACACTAAAAGAGTTCTTTTAGAAGCTGCAAGAGTTGTTGAAGAAATTATTCCTGCAGAATTTAGAGAGATCACGAAAACCGTTTTAGATAAAGACGCTTATACTGTCGAAGAAATTGTACCAGCGGTAACGAAGACTGTTACTAAAGAGGTTTTAAAGGAGAAAGGTGGATTAACTACTTGGAAAGAAGTTGAGTGTGCCTTAGTTGAATACCAAGCTTTACCCATAAATTGGAATTCTGGTAGTGCAACGTTAACAAATGCAGCTAAAACTATAATTGATACGAGGTTGATGCCTGTATTAGCACAAAACCCAGGGGTTAAAGTTGAATTAGCTTCACATACTGATTCTCAAGGTGGTGCTACTTCGAATCAGAACCTTTCTGAGAGAAGAGCAAAAGCGGTTGCAGACTACTTAATTTCTAAAGGAGTTAATTCTAGCCTTTTAGTTGCGAATGGATATGGTGAGACTAAACTTTTGAATAGATGTAAAGATGGGGTTTCTTGTACAGCGAGAGAGCACGCAGTAAATAGAAGGACTCAGTTTAGACTAATAAATAATTAAATTGAAATTTAGTCAAAGAGAAAGGGCTTACCAATTTTTGGTAAGCCCTTTTTAATTTGTCTGAAAATCATTATTTAAACTTTTCCAAAAGTTCTAAATGATATCGGGTATCTCCATTCATACTATACCCAGCATATTTCCCCAATTCTTTTCCCTCTCCGCTCAAAATTTTAATTAGAGGTACAGAACCTTTTTTATTAAGTCTGGAAGAGAGTTCCTTATTATGAGACAATTGTTCCGTTGATAGTAAATCTCTATTCATAGGAATATCGATGTACAACAGCACATATTGATTAGAAAGTGCAGCAAACTCGGCAGAATCGAACAAATCAGTTTTCAAAGACTTGCAAGGAGGGCACCAATCACTACCCGTAAAGTAAATGAGAACATTTTTATTAGAGCTATCTGCTTTAGCAATCGCTTTATCATAGTCCGTTAACCACTCACTTGATTTCACGGCGTATTTTTCTGCCTGTGCAATCATAGTGATAGGTAGTATTAAAAGTAGTAACAGGTGTTTCATTTGATTTCTTTAATAAATTTGTCAAATACTACAGTAGTAACGAAATCTCAATGTTATTTAGTATATCATTGATTAGAAACTACTTATTTGAATAATCCTCCCATTCCGGGAATGTTTGGCATTCCTTCTTTGGCGACTGCAGCCAATTCAGCTTCATTGATCTTGGTTGCCTCTGTTATCGCCTTATTGATAGCAAGAATTAAGTAATCTTCCAATTGATCCTTATCCTTTAAAATACGATCATTAATTGTGATGGCTTTAACCTCTCGATTTGCTGTTATGGTTACATTTACGAGTTCTTCTGGCGAAGATTCTTGTAGCGTTACTGAGTTTAAACGTAACTTGGTTGCTTCTATTTTTTCTTGAGTTTCTTTTAGTTTTCCCATCATGCCCATCATATCTCCAAACATAGCTTCTTAAATTTTAAATTCTTATTCACAAAACTAAGAATTTAGACGGATAACTCCTATGACGCCTGATATTTCAAATATTAAAAATTTTCCTTTTGGAAGTCTTACTTTTGCATTCTGTTAAAATTGGAAGAAAATATGATTCAATTGCAAGCACCGGTTGCCAAGAAATCACCTAAAAAGTTGGTAAAGCATGACGATGTTAGAGTAGATGACTACTATTGGATGAACGATCGAGAAGACTCGGCCGTGATTTCTCATTTAGAAAAGGAAAATGCTTATTATGAAGCAATGACAGCGCATACTAAAGACTTTCAGGCTGCTCTTTTCGATGAAATGAAATCTAGAATCAAAGAGGATGATTCTTCGGTACCCTATAAACAGAATGGATACTGGTATATTTCACGCTATGAAATGGGAAAAGAATACCCCATTTACTCGAGAAAAAAGGAAAGTTTAGAAGCGGATGAGGAAATTATCTTCGATTGCAATCAAATGGCAGAGGGCCATGATTTTTTCAATTTATCAAGTTTTTCGATAAGTCCAGATAACACCTTAGCAGCATTCTCTGTAGATACCGTATCACGTAGAAAATATACCTTACAAATTAAGAACCTAAAAACAGGCAAAATTCTAACGGATAAAGTTGAGAACACTGCAGGTAATTCGGTCTGGGCAGATGATAACAAGACTATCTTTTACAGCAAACAAGATGAGATTACTTTACGTTCAGATAAAATCTACAAACACAGATTGGGTGATAAAGCCACGACTGATGACTTAATTTTTCATGAGGAAGATGAGACTTTTGGCACATTTGTGTATAAATCAAAATCAAAAAAGTACATTATTATTGGCTCGTACAGTACCTTAACATCAGAATATAGAACGCTTAGAGCAGATAATCCTGACGGAGAATTTCAAATATTTACTGCACGTACTAGGGGTTTAGAGTATGATATCTCTCATTATGACGATAGCTTTTATGTCTTGACCAACAAAGATGGCGCAACTAATTTTAAGCTAATGAAGGTAGGAGAGGAGTGTACTGCTTCCGAAAATTGGGAAGAATTTATACCACATCGATCGGATGTACTGCTGGAAGGCATGAGTATTTTTAAAGATTATTATGTCCTTTCTGAGCGGTGCAATGGGCTCAATGAAATTAAGATTGTGCGTTGGGATGGTACTGATCGTTATCATCTTCCGTTTCAGAGCGAGACGTACACTGCTAATGTGAGTAGAAATCCTGATTTTGATACTGAAATACTCCGGTATTCTTATAATTCAATGAATACACCTAGTTCGGTCATTGATTTTAATATGAAAACCAAAGAACAGGAAGTTTTAAAAGAGCAAGAGGTTTTAGGTGGAAATTTTGATAAGAAAGACTACATCGAAAAACGCATTTGGGCAACCGCTCAAGATGGGGCCAAAGTGCCAATGTCAATGGTATATCATAAAAATACCCTCTTAGATACGAACACTCCTATTTTACAATATGCTTATGGTTCCTATGGAGCAACGATAGATCCATATTTTTCTACAGTGAGATTGAGTTTACTCGATAGGGGATTTGTCTTTGTTTTGGCACACATACGAGGTGGCCAATATTTAGGACGAACTTGGTACGAAGATGGAAAACTTCTCAAAAAGAAAAATACGTTTACAGACTTTATAGATTGTACTAAATTTTTAATTTCTGAAGGGTATACGAGTCCTGAACATATGTATGCAATGGGGGGCTCTGCAGGAGGATTATTAATGGGTGCCATTTTAAATATGGCTCCGGAGCTCTATAACGGCATTATAGCAGCAGTACCTTTTGTAGATGTGGTAACAACGATGTTAGACGATTCTATTCCATTAACAACTGGTGAGTATGATGAGTGGGGAAATCCGAATGAAAAAGAATATTACAATTACATAAAATCATACTCACCCTACGATAATGTAGTCTCGAAAGCGTACCCTCATATTCTTGTAACTACAGGATTGCATGATTCTCAAGTACAATATTTTGAACCTGCCAAGTGGGTTGCAAAACTTAGAGATTTAAAAACAGATGATAAACAGTTGCTGTTTGATATTAATATGGCTGCGGGGCACGGGGGAGCCTCTGGGAGATTTGAAGCTTTGAAGGAAGTAGCTAAAGAATATGCCTTTTTACTCGATTTAGAAGGTAAAATCTAAGATTTGAAAAAAAATGCTAATTTTGTAGCCGAATTGCGCCAATTGAATAAGTGCCGGCTCAGACTATAATTGCCTTTTATGAAAGACAAAATAAATGCTTGTGAAAATATCCTAGAATTAGTAGGTAACACTCCCCTCATCAAGCTGAATAAAATAGCAAAAAGCTTTACTGGAAATTTCTATGCGAAAGTAGAAGCTTTCAATCCCGGTCATTCTGCCAAAGATCGTATTGCACTCCATATCATCGAAGAAGCAGAGCGAAAAGGAATTTTGACAGAGGGAAGCACTATAGTAGAGACCACTTCTGGTAATACGGGTTTCAGTATTGCGATGGTCAGTATGATTAAGGGCTATGATTGTATACTTGCTGTAAGTTCTAAATCTTCACCTGATAAAATTGACATGCTACGTTCTATGGGGGCAACAGTATATGTCTGTCCTGCTCATGTGAGTGCTGATGATCCTCGTTCATATTATGAGGTTGCAAAACGATTACATCAAGAAACTAAGGGTTCTATATATATTAATCAATATTTTAATGAATTAAATATAGAAGCGCACTATAAATCTACAGGGCCAGAAATATGGAAGCAAACCAATGGTAATATTACCCATTTGGTTGCATGCAGCGGAACTGGTGGTACGATATCTGGAACCGCACGTTTCCTAAAAGAGCAAAATCCTAACATTAAGGTAATTGGTGTTGATGCTTTTGGTTCTGTTTTGAAGAAGTTTCATGAAACAGGTGAATTAGACACTGATGAAATTTATCCATATCGTATTGAAGGTTTGGGCAAGAATTTGATTCCTGGTGCTACTGATTTTAATGCAATAGATAAATTCATTAAAGTTACAGACGCTGAAAGTGCGCATACGGCAAGAGAGATATCCAGAAGCGAAGGCATCTTTGCCGGATATACGTGTGGAGCTGTAATGCAGGCAACTAAGCAGTTGAATGCAGAGGGTGTTTTTGATAAAAACAGTAATGTCGTACTTATTTTTCCAGATCATGGATCTAGATATATGAGTAAGATTTACAGCGACGAATGGATGGAAAATCAAGGTTTTCTTAATAATTCAACAGTTGAAGAAACACCGCAAATACAGGTAATTCGCTAAGGATTTTAACGTTATTTAATACGAAGGACAATGACTTATATGGTTATTGTCCTTTTTTTCTGGTGTAAAATCTATATTTTTGCAGAGCCGTAAGGTGTATTCAAAAATTCAACCACACTGAATGAGAGACATATTTGATAGAATTATAGAGAATAAAGGGCCATTAGGTAAATGGGCATCGCAGGCTGAAGGATATTTTGTTTTTCCAAAGTTAGAAGGGCCTATTTCGAATCGTATGAAATTCCAAGGTAAAGAAGTTATTACTTGGAGCATAAATGATTACTTGGGATTGGCAAATCTTCCAGAGATCAAAAAAATCGATGGAGACACCGCTGCTGAATATGGAGCTGCTTATCCTATGGGAGCACGAATGATGAGCGGTCATACTGAATTTCATGAACAGTTAGAACAAGAGTGCGCTGCATTTGTTCACAAAGAAGCTGCATACTTATTGAATTTTGGATATCAAGGTATCATGTCGGCTATTGACGCTTTAGTAAGCAAAGACGACATTATTGTTTATGATGTCGATTGTCATGCTTGTATTATTGATGGTGTTCGGTTGCATATGGGTAAACGTTTTACGTTTAAGCATAACGATATCGAGAGCCTGGAAGTAAATTTAGAGCGTGCAACGAAAATGGCTGAACAAACAGGTGGAGGTATTCTAGTAATCTCTGAAGGCGTTTTCGGAATGCGAGGACAACAAGGGAAGCTTAAAGAAATAGTTGCACTTAAGAAAAAATATAGTTTCAGACTTTTAGTTGATGATGCTCACGGGTTTGGAACGCTAGGTAAAACCGGTGCAGGTGCTGGTGAAGAACAAGGCATTCAAGATGATATTGATGTTTACTTTGCGACTTTTGCAAAATCAATGGCTAGTATTGGGGCTTTTCTAGCAGCAGATCAAGAAATTATAGACTATCTAAAATACAATTTGCGTTCGCAGATGTTTGCGAAATCATTACCCATGACTTACGTAAAGGGAGCCTTAAAACGTTTGGATATGTTACGAACCATGCCAGAGCTAAAAGAAAAGCTTTGGGAGAATGTAAATGCACTCCAAAACGGATTGAAAGAAAGAGGGTTTAATATTGGCACCACCACAAGTTGTGTAACACCCGTGTATCTTAACGGAAGTATACCTGAAGCAATGGCCTTAGTAAAGGATTTACGAGAGAATTACGGAATTTTTTGTTCTATCGTAGTTTATCCGGTGATACCTAAAGGATTAATATTGCTACGAATGATTCCGACAGCAACGCACACCTTAGAAGATATAGCAATAACGCTAGACGCTTTCTCAGGAATTCGTGAACGCTTAGAGAATGGAACGTACAAAAGACTTTCGGCAGCCGTAGCAGCCGCGATGGGTGAGTAATTTAAAGCCTAATTGTAAAACAAAAAATCCAAAAAGAAGACCTTTTTGGATTTTTTGTTTTACAAATTACTAAAGGTTTTTACGGTATGTTCTTCTTCGCTTATAAACTACCGGATCAAAGTGTTTCCACATCTGTTTTATGGCAATGTTTTCTTCCAGCTCAGGGGTACGATAACACATATCTATCTGTTTGTCTGTGAATGTTTTATAGTACTCATTAAAAATAATAGCTGTAACTCCTTTGTTTTGATATTCAGGGTGAATTCCTATCAAATAAAAATAGACATCTTTACTTTTCTTTTTTGCTTGTATCAGATGATATATTCCAAAGGGAAAAAGTTTGCCTTTAGCTTTTTGGAGTGCTTTTGAAAAAGAAGGCATTACAATAGCGAAAGCGATCAAATTATCTTCTTTATCTACTATAAACTTGATGTATTCAGGATTGATAAAACTGATGTACTTTTTCTTAAAATATGCTTTTTGCACATCCGTAATTGGAACAAAAGAAGAAAGTTTAGAATAGGTTTCATTAAACAAATCAAACATTTGATCAACCATTGGCATCACATCTTTGGTATTTGAGAAGTTTACCTCACGTAGACTGTATCGGCGTTTGATAAGATCGTTTAGTTTAGTGAAAAGAGCAGGATCAGCATTTCTTGCCGGGAATTTATTCTCCATATATTCCTTCTCTTTCACAAAATTCAAACGTTCATAATGATCTTTGTAATAGGAATGATTATACCAAGTAACCATACTTCCTATATGATCAAAACCTTCTGTAAGTACGCCAACTTTATCCAAATTTGAAAAACCCACTGGGCCTTCCATATATTCGAGTTGATGTTTATGACCTATCTCAGCTACTTTTTCAAGAAGTGTTGCTGATACTTCTGGGTCATCTATAAAATCAAACCAGCCAAAGCGCATTTTTTTCAGACGTTGTTGATTAATTTCCAAATTATTAACTATAGCTGCTACACGCCCAACAAGCTTACCTTCTTTATAAGCAAGAAAAAACCAGGCCTCAGCATTTTTGAAAGCAGGGTTTTTGCTCTTATCAAAGGTCTCCATTTCATCATTGATGATAGGTGGAACCCAATACGGAGAGTGTTTATAAAGTTGAAATGGAAACTTTACAAACTTCTTTAATTCAGATTTTGAAACCGCCTCTTTGAGCGTGACCATACAAGAAATTTTGTAGTGTCAATATTAGGGATATTAATTCGTAGAATGAAAAATACCTAGTATTAATTGAGGTCTAAAACATAATAATAGAGATTTTACTAAAACTCTATAACACCATCATCTTCCTTCTTTTTCCCTTTTTTCTTCTTCTTTTTCTTTTCCTCTTTTTTGAGTTTTCGAAGTTGTTTTTTTGAAGGTCCTAAATCGATATCTTCGGCACCTGAGCCTTTCTCTTTTTTATCACCTTTTTTCTTTTTCATGGCGTTCTTTTTAATAGCACCGCCATTTTCGTCAGCATCTTGATCTTCAATAGGAATTTCTTTGTCTTGGTGAAAATCAAAACGGTACGACATTCCAGCAGTTACGAAAATTCTAGAAGGAGTGTTCTTGAAACTTGCACCCATATTGATATCTACCTGTAGATTTTCTTTCAACAGATGAGCAACACCACCGCGTAGTAAAATATCAGAGTATCGATCGCTTTTAATACCTTGATGTTCAACAAACGTACTCCATTTTGGATTGCGGAATGCGTGAGACAACGATATTAAGTAGCTTAATTCTGGAAAATTAGAAGAAATTCGATCATAGGCGATATTTGAAATCAACACAAAACGAGGGGTCAATCGACTTTGAGTAGCAATCATAGCTCGATACGATACCGTAGGGTCGCCTAAGTAAAAAGGATTTTCCCCTAAATTAAAAGTAGCACCACCATAAACCGAAACAGATGGAATCAGATTTTTTAATTGAAATACATTGTTTGCACGCCAACTACGAATATTTGGTTTATTACGTTCTGGGGACTTATATCGGTCATAAACTAAAAACTTTAATCCGAGTCGATTTCTAGAAAAATTCCAGAAAGATTCTTCTATACCTAGATTGCCGAATGTAGACTTTCTATTTTGAAATGTGCCTTCATAATTTATTTCTAACTCCTCAAAAAGGAGACCGTAACGTAGCGAAATATCTGTACCCCATAAGTTTGATTGCGTATTAAGCAAGGTATGGTCGCTTTGCTCGTATCGAAGACCCGCTTCTAATTGTATTACATTTTTACCAACAGCATAGGCACTTACTGAAAGGCCAGGTCGGTTTGAATTGATAACATCGGTGTACTGCGAAAACCCAAGAAAAGGGGTGATTACAAAGACAATAAGAGTGATGATTCTTATTTTTTTGATTGTAAAGAATTGGCCCATGTTACTGATTTTATTATTATTTTAAGACTTTCGTCCAATTATTACAACGTGAGAATTGTATTTTTGATATAATCCATTCCAAATATTATGGCTTTATTAAAAACGATTTTAATCATTGGGTTAATCTACTATCTCTTTAAGATATTGGCGAAGCTCTTTGCTCCGAGAATAATTAATTACGCCGCCAAGAAAACTGAAGCTCATTTCAAAGAACGTTTTGGTGATTTTACTCAACAACAGCATAGAAATGAAGAAAAAGTGGGTGATGTAATTATAGACAAGAAACCTACCCGTAAAAAAAATACTTCAGAAAAAGTCGGTGATTATATTGACTTCGAGGAAATTGATTGAGTATTTTAGCAGTATCAACCACTAAAATCACCCATGAAAATCGGATTAAAGGCGTTCTTCATTCATTTTTTTGTTGCAGTATTTTTCGTGATTGCTTCGTTGGCTTACTTCAGTCCTGTTTTACAGGGTAAAGTCATCGAACAGTATGATATCAAACAGTTTGTTGGCATGGCCAAAGAACAGA
The DNA here is from genome assembly GCA_937936275.1 of uncultured Flavobacteriaceae bacterium. GTDB lineage: Bacteria > Bacteroidota > Bacteroidia > Flavobacteriales > Flavobacteriaceae > Maribacter_C. Next base: position 20,847 of record CALHCJ010000041.1, on the reverse strand, counting down.
ATGATTTTCGTAAACGAAATGACAATCAAGAACCCTATTGGACCAATAGTGCCTTTGGTGGCATGCCTACCTATCAGTTGGGTGCTTATTACCCTCATGATTACGTAAAAAAACTAGACACTCTGATTCGGTTTTTACCGAGGCCTGCTGACTATCTTTTCTTATATTTTATAGGATTCTACATTTTACTGTGCTGTATGAAGGTCGATTACCGTTTGGCGATAGTCGGTGCGCTTGCTTTTGGTTTTTCAACGTATTTGATTATTATTTTTGGAGCTGGGCATAATGCGAAAGCTCATGCCATGGGGTATTTGCCTATGCTTTTGGGTGGTATCATTCTCGTCTTTCGTAAAAAGTACTTATGGGGTTTTGTGCTGACTGCAATTGCCATGGCTCTTGAAATACGAGCAAATCACTATCAGATGACCTATTATTTTATGCTTCTGGTTTTGATTCTTGGGGTGGTTTATTTGATAGATGCACTACGTAAAAAATACTTAAAACACTTTTTTATCTCTGTCGGAATTTTGTTAGTAGCTGTAACTTTAGGCATCGCTGCCAATGCTACAGGACTCATGGCTACCAAAGAATATGCGGATTGGAGTACAAGAGGTCCTTCAAAATTAACAATCAATGCTGATGGTAGCCGAAAAGAGCCCTCAAAAGGCCTTGATAAAGAATATATCACACATTGGAGTTACGGCATTACCGAATCATTAAATCTTTTCGTGCCTCGTCTGTTCGGTGGTGCGTCACAAGAGAATCTAGGAAAAGATTCAAAAACATATGAATTTTTGGTTGAAAAAGGTTTGCCAAGAACCCGTGCTTTAGAATTTACTTCGGGTCTTCCATTGTATTGGGCAGACCAACCTGGCGTAGCCGGTCCTGCGTATATTGGAGCAATAATCTTTTTCCTTTTTATACTCGGTTTAATTTTAGTTCGAACAAAAGCCAGATGGTGGTTGTTGGGTGGAGTACTCATGTCGTTATTTCTTTCATGGGGAAAGAATTTTAGTCTGCTGACCGATTTTATGATTGATTATTTTCCTTTATACGATAAGTTTAGAGCCGTTTCGTCTATCCAAGTAATCTTAGAACTATGCGCTCCGATACTTGCAATATTGGCTTTGGCCGCTATCTTTAATCCATCCATAGAATTAAAAGAAAAATGGAAGGCACTTAAAATTTCGCTTTTCACCGTACTAGGTTTAGGAATATTGTTGTTTGTTTTTAAAGGAATGTTTGATTTCTCTGCCCCCGGTGATCAGGGATTAAGAGATAGCATGGGCGATTTAGCTGAAGTAGTCGTGGCCGACAGAAAAATGGTGTACAACAATGATCTCTTTCGCTCCATTATTTTCGTATTGTTGACTGCCGGTGTTTTGTGGCTTTATTTGAAAGGTAAATTAAAACAGAATTTTGCAGTTATTGCTTTAGGAGCTTTAATTGTAATCGATTTAGTAGGGGTTAATTTACGTTATGTAAATAAAGATAACTTTGTTTCAAAACGAAATATGAACACCCCTTTTCAAGAAACACCTGTAGACAAACAGATACTACAAGACGAAGGAATATATAGAGTTTTTGATCAATCAGAAGGCTTGAGCAGTGCTCGAACGGCATATTTTCATCAGTCTATAAGTGGTTACCACGCTGCTAAACCAGCTGGAATTGAAGATTTATTCACCTATCATTTGGCTAAAGGGAATATGGCAATTTTGAATATGCTCAACGTCAAATACGTGGTGCAGCAAGATCAAGAGGGTAGAAGATACCCTGCGCAAAACCCAGAAGCGAATGGTAATGCCTGGTTTGTTTCAGAATTAAAGAAGGCAAATAATGCCGATGAAGAACTAGCTGGTTTAGAAGCCTTGCAGACAGAGAATCAGGCTATTGTAAATATTAGCGATTTTACCAATATCAATCGTTTTGCATTTCGAACTGATTCTACTTCGGTAATATCACTTACTGACTATGAACCTAACCATCTCACTTATGAATCAAACAATTCATTTGCTGGCGTGGCTGTGTTTTCCGAAATGTATTATGCAAATGGATGGAATGCCTACATTGATGGAAACCTTACAGATCATTTTCGAGTAAATTATGTTTTGCGAGCATTAAGAGTGCCCGAAGGAAAGCATACTATTGAGTTCAAATTTGAGCCTGAAGTAGTTAAAACAGGAAGCAAAATTACGTTAGCAAGCTCTATTCTTTTAGGCCTGATTATCTTAGGAGGAATAGGCTTTACCTTCTGGGAAGCTAAAAAAGAAGAAAAACCACAAACCTAATGCGCAAAGTGCTGGTCATCACATATTATTGGCCACCAGCTGGAGGACCTGGTGTACAGCGCTGGCTTAAGTTCGTAAAATATCTTCGAGATTTTAATATTGAACCCATAGTTTATAGTCCTGAAAACCCAACCTACCCGATGGTAGACAATAGTTTTTTAGACGAGATTCCTGATGATATTACGATTTACAAACATCCGATTTTTGAACCGTATCGTTTGGCGAGCTTATTTTCTAGTAAAAAAACCAAACGCATAAGCTCAGGCGTAATCCAAACCAAAAACCAATCTTTTTTGGAAAAACTAATGCTTTGGGTTAGAGGCAATCTTTTTATTCCAGATGCCAGAAAGTACTGGGTGAGACCATCAGTCAAGTTTTTATATGGAATTCTAGAAAAAGAAGGTATCGAAACTGTAATTACGACAGGCCCACCACACAGTGTACATTTGATTGGATATCATCTAAAAGAATTTAAAAAGGTAAAATGGATTACCGACTTCAGAGATCCCTGGACTTCCATCGGGTATCATAAAAAACTCAAATTAACCGCGTCGGCTAAACATCGTCATAAAGAATTAGAACAGTTGGTTTTGACGAATGCAGATCAGGTGGTGGTAACGAGTGAAACTACAAAAAAAGAGTTTCGAGCAATAACTAGAAAACCAATAACGGTCATCACCAATGGTTATGATAATCTCGTAGCATCTCGCATCAATTTGGATGAAAAATTTACCATTTCTCATATAGGTTCAATGTTAACAGGTAGAAATCCTAAAAATCTTTGGAAGGTAATAGCTGAGCTTATTGATGAAAATGTAAATTTTAAAAAATCAGTTAGGCTTCAGTTCATTGGTGTACTAAGCAATGATACTTTACACAGCCTGAAAAAATATGGATTGGAAGATTACCTAAACGTCTTGGGATATGTTTCACACGAAAAAGCAATTCAATGCCAACAGCAATCGCAAGTGCTGTTAATTACAGAGATAGATTCAGATGAAACAAAGGGCATTATCCCAGGCAAGTTGTTTGAATACATGGCCGCAGAACGACCTATCATAGGAGTGGGACCTAAAGATTGGGAAGTAGCCGATATTGTAGCTGCTACAAAAACAGGTGCGATTTTCGACTATACATCTCACTTTCAATTGAAAAACGTACTTTTAAATTGGTTCAATCAATATGAACAAGGAATATTGAAAGTTGCTTCGCAGAATACCAATCAATACAGTCGAAGAGAACTTACTAGAAAATTAGCTGCAACTATTTAATGGGTATTGTATTCAAACAATCTTTAAATAATACGCTCATAACCTATTTAGGTTTTGGTCTTGGCGCTATAAATCAGTTGTTTTTATATACCCGTTTTTTAGAGGCAGAATATTTTGGTTTGGTCACAGTGATGTTATCTGCAGCCTTAATTTTAATGCCTATAATGACCTTTGGGGTTCAAAATACCTTGGTGAAGTATTTTAGTAGTTATACAAAAGAAGAAAGCATTAATCGGTTTTTAACACTGATGTTATTTCTACCATTGGCGATCGTCTTGCCACTTTTTGCCATTTCGTATATGGCACACGATGTCATCTCTAGTTTTTTGTCTGATACCAATGCGATTGTTAAGGATTATGTTTGGTACATATTCTCTATTGGATTTGCTTTAGCCTACTTTGAAATATTTTATGCTTGGGCAAGAGTTCATCTGAAATCAGTTTTTGGAAATTTCATGAAAGAAATTTTTACAAGAGCAGGAACAATGGCATTACTTCTACTAATTTATCTTGAAGTTATTAATGTTGACTTTTTTTTGAAAGCTTTAGTTGGTCTTCATCTGATTAGGGTAATCATTATGAAAGTTTATGCTTTTTATTTAAGAATGCCAAAGATTGATTTTCAATGGCCTGAGAACATACGAGAGATACTTGTTTACAGTGCTTTGATTGTTCTTGGTGGCTCTGCAGCAATTGTATTGCTTGAAATCGATAAGGTTATGCTTAATCAGTATATTCCAATAGAGAACGTAGCGTATTACGGAATAGCCACGTACATAGCGATGGTCATTATTGTGCCTTCAAGAAGTATGCACCAAATAACATACCCCTTAACCGCAGCGTTGATCAATAATAAAGATATGGCTGGGTTGAAAACACTATATCAGAAAAGCTCTTTGACCCTATTTATAGCTTCAGGCATGTTGTTTCTCTTGATTATTTTGAATCTAGAAGAGCTTTATGTTTTGCTTCCTGAGGAATATCGAGGTGGATTTGTAGTCGTTTTTATCATCGGACTGGTCAAAGTCTATGACTCTCTTTTAGGGAACAACAATTCCATTCTTTATAACTCAGAGTATTATCGTGCGATTTTGTTTATGGGTGTTTTATTAGCAGGTTTGACTATTCTTTTTAACCTCTGGTTAATTCCAAAATATGGTCTTGAAGGGGCTGCAATTGCTAGCTTTTTAGCATTCTTTATTTATAATACGATTAAGTTAGTCTACGTAAAAGCGAAGTTTAAAATGCTTCCTTTTACTTTGAATACGGGAAAAGTGCTTTTGATTTTAATACTAATCGCTGGTGCTTTTTATTTTGTAGACTTCCCATATCATCCTATAGAAAATATACTGTTTAAAAGTATCCCTATGGTTTCGATTTATGCTTTTGTGATTTACCGATTTAAGATATCCACAGATTTTAATAGTATTGTAGACAACTTTTTCAATAGGAGAAAATAAAAAAACCTCCATAGTAAATAAATCTACTACGGAGGTAACAACTAACCAACCTAAAAACTATCTTTCATTCTGAACTTGTTTCAGAATCTACTGCCGTCCTCTGCTTCTTGAGGTAGTGGCACTTCTATTACTTCTTGAACTTCTTGTCGGTGCTTTTAGAACCGATCTTTTAGAAGAACTTCTACTTACAGTACTTCTCGAGCTTCTTGCTGGAGCTTTTCGAACCGATCTAGAAGACGTACTTCTACTTGCTGTACTTCTCGAAGTTCGTTGGGTAGGCTTTGCAACCGAACGCTGTGACCTATTTGTCGTGCTGCGCACTGTTCGATTATTACTGTTTCGAGACAAAGGCTGTCGTACTGTAGAAGTACTCCTTTTAACGGTGGTGCTTCGGGGCGTACGTTTCACTACAGTTCTACTATTTGTCGCGTTACCTTTTTTATAATTACTGCTACGAACGGTAGTAGTTCTTCCATCGGATCTCGTCACAGAACGATTTGTTCTTGTCGCAGTTCGATTCGCACGATTATCAGTACTCCGCGTTGCAGTTCTGTTTGATCTGCTTGACGTATTAGCACGTGCTACATTTCTGTTGCTTCTTCGAGCATTGTCACGTACTGCAACTCTCTTGTCGTTTCTATATATTGTAGAACGTTCTCTACGCACCCGGTTGTATCGATGCTCACGACCTATTTTGGCAAATGTTCTTCTATTGTTATATCTATACGGGTTGTAAAATGTATAACGAATCGGACTGTAAAACCTTCTATAAGGTCTAGTGTTGACAAAACAGAAACCTAAAGCTGGTCTTGCAAAGAATCTATGAAACGGTCTGTATACGTAGAATCTATTGAAACTATTAATATAACCAGTATGATAATCGTAGAATCCGTTATTGTTATAGTAAACAAACATATTTCCTACAGAATATACTCTACGATTACGGTAGTTAATATTGATATCACCAACTTGTGAGACGCGACCATAATAGTCATAAAATATAGGTACGTTTTCCACCTGAATTACCGCACCATAATCATCATATTGAGCATATGGGCTATAATCAAAACCAGAATTGAAGGTGACATTTCTTCTACGATTTCCAATTCTGTTGTCAACGTAAAAATCAAATTCTCCGTCGGGATAAACTGAAAACGTAATGCCGTTTTCAACAAAAATAAAAGATCTGTTGTTGTTACGATAAGCATTGCGTTCTGCAACCTTATCATCAGCTGTACTAGCCATGATACCTGAGGTACCGAAAATAAGTGCTGTAAAAAGTAGTACGAATTTTTTCATGATATAAGGTTTTAAATTCTGAGGGTAATTATTTACACTCGATAACTATATACCAAACAGCATGCCAAGAAATTTAGAAAGAGTTTAAAAAATTGGTAATCAATACGTTAACTTTTTAAAATTATATAAAAAGTGAACGATAAATAATATGAAAGTTTCCTAGAGTAGTTTTTCTCTTAGATATTTAGCAGTTTCTGAAGAATTACTGGTAATTATTTCTTCGGGAGTTCCATAAGCTAAAAGTTGACCTCCATTTTCACCACCCTCAGGTCCAAGATCTATAATGTGGTCCGCACATTTAATGAGTTCAATATTATGTTCAATAACCACAATGGAGTGTCCACGAGATATTAAAGCATTGAAAGATTTTAACAATTTTTTAATATCATGAAAATGGAGTCCCGTGGTAGGTTCATCAAAAATAAATAATGCTTTGTCCTTTGAATTACCCTTGATAAGAAAAGATGCTAACTTTATCCGTTGTGCTTCACCACCTGATAGGGTAGAAGAAGACTGGCCCAAGGTAACATAGCCCAAACCTACATCTTGCAAGGGTTTTAACTTGGTGACCAATTTTGTTTGTGAATGCGTTTCAAAGAAAGCTATAGCATCATCGATAGTCATATTTAAAACATTATCAATATTAACGCCCTCGAATTTGACCTCTAATACCTCTTTCTTAAAGCGCTTACCACTACAAGTATCACACTCTAGGTGAACATCGGCCATAAATTGCATTTCTACGGTAATTTGACCTTCTCCTTTACACTTCTCACAGCGACCGCCATCTACATTAAATGAAAAATGTTTTGCTTGATACGCTCTTATTTTGCTGAGTTTTTGAGATGCGAACAAACTACGAATATCGTCGTAGGCCTTTATATATGTAACAGGATTGGATCGTGAAGACCGACCAATAGGGTTTTGATCTACGAACTCTACATGTTTAATATCTTTAAATTTTCCTTCAAAAGAGGTGTATTGTCCTGATTTTTGTCCGTAGCCACCAACTTCTTTTAGAACTATAGGGTACAAGAGTTTTTTCACTAGAGTACTTTTACCACTACCTGAAACCCCTGTTATTACAGTCAACATATTTAAAGGGAAGGTTACATCGATATTTTTCAGATTATTTTCGCGAGCCCCTTTAATCGTTATAAATGAAGTTGAAGTTCTACGGCTTTCTGGGATTTCAATTACTTCAGTTCCGTTTAAGTAGCTTGCAGTTAATGAAGACGAGAGCAAGACTTCATCCAGCGTGCCGTGCGCAACAACATGACCACCATGAGTGCCAGCTTCAGGGCCAATGTCAATAACTTCGTCTGCAGCTTTCATGATATCCTCATCATGCTCAACAACAATTACCGTATTTCCTAGATCTCGAAGCGATTTTAAAACTTCAACCAAGTTTTCTGTATCCTTCGGGTGCAGGCCAATACTTGGCTCATCTAAAATATACATAGAACCAACTAAGCTACTACCTAATGATGTGGCTAAATTAATACGTTGGCTTTCTCCACCAGATAAAGTATTTGATTTGCGATTTAGTGTGAGATAACTCAAACCAACATTTTCTAAAAAACCCAAACGTGTATTAATCTCTTTGAGTAATCTTGAAGCTATCGTATGGTCATGCTCGCTTAATTGAATATTCTTAAAGAAAAGGATCAACTTTTTTATCGAAAGTTCGACCAAGTCAGAAATTGACTTCCCATCTACCTTCACATATTTAGTTTCAGTGCGTAATCGCTTTCCTTTACAAGCATTGCAACGTGTTTTACCTCGATAGCGAGAAAGCATCACCCGGTTTTGAATTTTATAGCTCTTTTCCTCTAATTGCGTAAAAAACTTATGAATGCCTATAAAATGATCATTTCCATCCCAAACCAATTGTTTTTGTTCTTCTGATAGTTCGAACCATGGTTTATGAATTGGAAAATCAAACTTGTAAGCAGAATTTACCAATTGATCTCTATACCAACCCATACTTTCACCACGCCAAGCAAATACGGCATTTTCATATATCGATAAAGCGGTATTTGGAATTACTAAGTCTTCGTCGATACCAATAACATCTCCATAACCTTCACATTTAGGACAAGCACCATAAGGGTTATTAAAACTAAACAGATGAACGTTAGGTTCTAAAAAAGACATGCCATCTAATTCAAACTTATTGCTGAACAAGGTTTGTTTTTGAGTGTCCAGTTCTTCTATTACACATTCCCCTTGTCCTTCGAAATATGCGGTGTCAATAGCATTGGCAAGGCGATTATAAAAATCTTCATCGTCTTTTGTGATAACTCTATCCACCACGAGGTCAAATGCTTTGCCAATATCTTTGGGTGCCGCATCTATTCGCAGCACTTTTCCCTTGTATTTTATTCTAGCATAACCTTGTTTGGAAAATAATTGTAACGATTTTAAGCTGTCTCTATCTTCTTTAATTTGAATAGGAGCAAGCAATAATAGTTTTGTTCCGACCTTATAGCTCTTTACAAAATTGACAACATCGCTAACCGTATTCTTTTTTACTTCCTTGCCAGACACAGGAGATATTGTTCTACCCACTCTAGCGAAGAGTAACTTTAGATAATCATATATTTCCGTAGTCGTGCCCACCGTCGATCGAGGATTGGTAGAATTTACCTTTTGCTCAATAGCAATTGCCGGTGCAATACCTTTTATGTAATCAACTTTAGGTTTGTCTAGCTTACCCAAAAACTGTCTCGCGTACGATGAAAGACTTTCTACATATCTTCTTTGCCCCTCTGCATAGAGGGTGTCAAAGGCCAAGCTTGATTTACCAGAACCTGATAAACCAGTAATTACAACGAGTTTATTTCTTGGAATGACCACATCAATATTTTTTAAATTGTGCAGTTTTGCACCCTTTATGATAATATTTTCTTTAGGATTGATGTCTAATAAATCGGGCATCTTTTTCATTTGGAGCACAAAGATACAATATGTGTTTTCTAATTACTAGTCTTGCTTTGATTGCGATAAAAAAGACCATTGATAAGAGATTTTTTTTTGAAGTACATAATTTTATCTATATTTGAACTCACTTAAACGTCAAATAGCCTATAACGCAATATTACTTTTTACAACTGGAAGAATGACCCACAAGACCTTTTCGCCCAGAACTGGTCCCTAAGTTTAACCAAAAAAGTGATAGTTATGGAACAAGTACAGATTGACGATCCCGTTTTAATTCAGCGATACATAAAAGGAGACGAACGAGCCTTGGCGAGTCTTATTAATAGACACAACCAGCGTATAAGTAGTTTTATCTATTCAAAAGTCAACGATAGAGGAATTACAGAAGATATTTTTCAAGATACCTTTATTAAAGTAATACGTACTCTCAAAAAGGGTACCTATAATGAAGAAGGTAAGTTTTTACCATGGGTCATGCGCATTGCGCACAACCTTATTATTGATCATTTTAGAAAGAATAGAAGGATGCCTATGTATAAAGGAGGTGATAGTTTCAATATTTTTTCAGTGATGGGAGATGATAAATTAAATATTGAAGGGCAAATTATAAAGGATCAGATAGATTGTGACTTGACCGCTCTCATAGAAGAGTTACCGGTAGACCAACGTGAGGTACTAGTAATGCGGATCTATAAGGATATGAGTTTCAAAGAAATTTCTGAAAATACTGGAGTGAGTATAAATACTGCACTGGGTAGAATGCGCTATGCCTTAATTAATCTTCGGAAGATCATAAGTGAGAATAACATTGTTTTAACGAATTAATAGACAGTAGGTCGAGTGATTTTATTATATTGAGAGGCGGTAGCGTTATCATACCAAACAATACCAAACCTTGATATGGAAAAATTATACTCTAAGAAACAGAAGAAATGTAAGCTAGTTCAGGCTAAACCAGAAACTATTGATTTTCTACTCAGCTATTCAAAGTCCCTCAAAGTGACTAAGACAAACGGAATGACGTTTGAATCGAATTTGAACTAAAATTATTTATCTTAATATAAAAAGCCCCAACAATTTTTATTGTTGGGGCTTTTCTATTCTATTAATTGGTGTCTGGTAGTGAAAATATGAAATTGAAATTTTCCGCACAAAAAAGGATCTCTCGATAAAGTGTTAAAAATTATCGACGAATGCCAATTCAAAATTGCAAACCGAACAACGCCTTACAATGCGATTTATTTTGTAGAAAAATAGAAAAGTAGCTTTTCACATCAAAAACCGAGGGTTTGACAACAAGTTTTTTTTCTATAGCCCCGTTATATATAGTTTTAGGTCATAATTGAAAATCAAGGTAAAAAACCAAGATTTAGATTTAACTCAAAAAAAATAACTAATGACCCAGCAAAACCTTTCGAACAGAAAGTCCCAAACCTTAACTAAAAAACCTACTAACATGGCCCAACAGATTGAAGATTCAGTATTAGTAAGAGATTACATTAGTGGAGATGAGAAGTCTTTAGAAGTTTTAATCAACAGACACAATCAACGTATTACCAGCTTTATCTATTCTAAAGTTTTAGATAGAGATATTACAGAAGATATTTTTCAAGATACTTTTATTAAGGTGATAAAAACTTTGAAGAAAGGTACGTATAGCGAGGAAGGTAAATTTTTACCCTGGGTTATGCGTATCGCACACAACTTGATCATTGATCATTTTAGAAAAAACAAAAGAATGCCAAAATTTGAAGGCAATGATGATTTTAACATCTTCTCTGTAATTGGCGATGATAAGTTAAACGCTGAAAAACAAATTATCAAAAATCAAATAGATTCTGATTTAAAACACTTAATTGAAGAACTACCAGACGATCAAAAAGAAGTTCTTTTAATGCGCATCTACAAGGATATGAGTTTTAAAGAAATCTCAGAAAACACGGGTGTAAGCATCAATACTGCTCTAGGTAGAATGCGATATGCACTTATAAATCTTAGAAAAATTATAGAAAAACATAATATCGTTCTTACGAATTAACATTCTGTTCAGAAGGGTAAAAACAATATTTCCATATTAGCTGCGTTATTCTTACATAACAAGACTATACCAAATATGGAAAAAATTTACTCTGAACACCAAGAAGAATGCGATCTTGTTAGGTCTAGTAGAGAAACCGTGCAGTTTTTGCTCAATTTCTCCAAGTCATTACATGTAGTAGACTATCGAGAATTCAAATTCGAAAGCATTTTAAATTAAAAAGACCCGCAATTAGCGGGTCTTTTTAATTTTATAGTATTCATTAAGTACCGTTCTTCTTCCAATGGTACTTGTTATAATATCTTTTTCTAAATTCCAGCCTCTTGCTGGCGAATATTCACGACCATACCAAATGATTTGAAGATGCAAGTCATTCCATAACTCTTTAGGAAATAGTCGTTTCGCATCTTTTTCGGTTTGTATTACATTCTTACCATTTGTGAGACCCCAACGATACATTAATCTGTGTATATGCGTATCGACCGGAAAAGCAGGTATTCCGAAGGCTTGAGAAACAACAACACTTGCTGTTTTATGACCCACCGCTGGAAATTCTTCTAAAAGCTCTAATTCGCTAGGCACAATTCCGTCATACTTTTCAACTAACATTTTCGATAAACCGTGAATGCCTTTTGCTTTCATTGGCGATAAACCTACTGGTTTTATAATCTCGCGAATTTCTTCAACAGAAAGCTTAATCATATCATAGGGATTGTCTGCTTTTGCAAACAACAAGGGTGTAATTAAGTTCACACGCACATCAGTACTTTGGGCAGACATGAGCACAGCAATTAATAAGGTATACGGATCTTTATGATCTAAAGGAACGGGTATTGTAGGATATAACTTTTTTAGGGTTCTAATTACGAAGTCTACTTTTTCTGATTTCGTCATTTTTTGTTTAATTTTATTAAAAAATAATACAACATAATTAATTCGAAAATTTAGCTATGAATACATTGAAAGTAGGGGATAAAGTCCCAGCGTTTTCAGCCAAAGATCAAGATGGCAATACTATACAATTATCCGATTATTCAGGAAAAAAATTAATTGTTTTTTTCTATCCGCGGGCAAATACACCAGGTTGTACTGCCGAAGCTTGTAATTTGCGAGATAATTATTCAGAATTGCAAGCACAAGGGTTTGAGCTTTTAGGAGTCAGTGAAGATTCAGAAAAAAAACAGTCAAATTTCAAGAATAAGTATGAATTTCCATTTCCCTTATTGGCTGATGAAGACCATACAGTTATTGATGCTTTTGGTGTTTGGGGACTTAAAAAATTTATGGGTAAGGAATATGATGGTATACACCGAAAGACCTTTGTGGTCGATGAGAAAGGTATTGTTTCTAAGGTCATCGACAAAGTGAAAACCAAAGATCACGCAGCTCAATTATTAGCGTAAACTCTGAGCTTTTTAAAAAATAAAGCCGCAACTAATTGCGGCTTTATTTTTTTTAATATTTTGATAATCAATTACTTACTTGTCTTCTACTTTTGCTATTTTTTTGGTAAATAGATTCTTTTCTTTGATCATATCTGCAATACCTTGAGGCAATTGTTCTTCCCAGCCTTCTTCGTTATTCATGATTTTCTTGAGGACATCTCTTGAGAAAATATGCATAATTTCTGGGTCATAATCTATAATATCCATCACTTTTCCGTTATACTTAAAGAATTTGTATAACTCCTTCATTCTTGGATGAACTTTCACATTATTACTCGTCATGATGCGACCAGTTTCGGCATCTTTCATTGGATACAGATAAACCTGAAGATCTTTAAAGAAGAGTTTTCCAAAGGCTTCAAGAATACCTCCACTTAGGTGGCGATAATATTTCTCATCAAAAACGTCAACTAAGTTATTAACACCCATCGTGAGACCGATACGTTGTTTCGTATAATTATTGAAATATTCTACTAATTTGTAATACTCTTGGAATTTAGAGATCATTACATAATGACCAAGCGAACAAAGTAAACGTGCTCGATCCATAAAATCTTGCTCGTCAATTTCTCCTGATGCTTTTAGATTAGAGAGCGTTATTTCAAATATGACTATGGTCTTATCTAGGTCTACAGCAGCGTCTCGCACAAAAATATCATATGATTTTTGAAACATGTCAACATTTACCTTAGTCACGGGCCTAAAACTACCTCGTAAGGCAAGAATATTTTTTTTATAGAGAACAGCGGCAGGTAGCAAGTTATTTCCGTCGGGACCGAACATAACAGCATCTGTCATGTCATTTCTAATCAATTGTAAGCTTATCAATCGGTTGTCTACATCCTTGAAGTTGGGTCCTGAAAAATTAATCATATCAATCTCAATCGTATCCTTGTCGATATGATCGTACAGATATTTCAACATCTTTTTAGGTTTATGGTACTTGTAAAAAGCTCCATAAATTAAGTTCACACCTAAAATACCTAAGGTTTCTTGTTGTAATCTCGCTTCATTTTGTTTGAATCGAACATGCAATATAATTTCGTCTAACTCCTTTTGATGCGGATCTAATTGAAAACGAATTCCTATCCAACCATGTCCTTTATATCGTTTTGAAAAATCAATAGTCGCGACCGTATTCGCATAGGAAAAAAACAGACGGTCTGGGTGACTTTCTCGACTAATACGCTCTTCCATCAAACGCATCTCATGGTTTAGCATGGTTTTTAAACGAGCCTGGGTTACATAACGTCCGTCTTTTTCTATTCCATATATGGCGTCACTAAACTGTTTGTCATAGGCACTCATCGCCTTGGCAATGGTGCCAGAGGCTCCACCAGATCTAAAGAAATGACGTGCAGTCTCTTGACCTGCTCCAATTTCAGCAAAGGTGCCATAGATATCTGGGTTTAGATTTATTCGAAGGGTTTTCGCCTTTATAGAAGGTATGTTTTCAAATGCTGTGTCCCTTTTTAAAACAGAAGCCATGGAATGTGTTTTAGTTCTAACAAAAATAAGAAGTTCAAAGTACCTAAGTTACTAACGGTTCAAGTTTTTATAAATTATTTTAAATCTTCATTAATTGAAAGCATTTTTGAATGATTTGATTTTATAATAGATGAATAATACATGTCTCATAAATTCGTTGCTCCCTTCAAATTGTTTTTCAATAAATAAGTGATAATTTTGGTATGCATGAATTACATGAAGCCGCAGTTAAAAGTTACTTTTTTAGGTACCGGAACGTCACAAGGAGTCCCTGTTATTGGTAGTAAGCATCCTGTTTGTTTAAGTAAAAGCCCAAAAGATAAACGTCTTCGTGTTTCAGTGCTTTTATCGTGGAGCGGATATAATTATGTAATTGATTGTGGCCCCGATTTTCGTCAGCAAATGTTGACGAACAATGTATCCACTTTAGATGGTATTTTATTTACCCATGAACATGCAGATCATACAGCAGGTATCGATGATATACGTCCTTTTTTCTTTCGCCAAGGTGATATTCCAATTTACGCCCACGAGCGTGTAATCAAAGCTCTTAAAAGACGTTTTGATTATATTTTTGCTGATGAAAATCGGTATCCTGGAGCACCAGCAGTTGCTATCAATACAGTCAAAAATAATGAGGTTTTTCAGCTTGGTGACTCCAATGTAATACCAGTTGATGTCGATCATAATCGAATACAAGTCTTTGGTTTTCGGATTAAAGATTTTACATATTTAACCGATGTCAAGCGGATGAAAGAGATAGAAATTGAAAAAATAAAAGGGTCTAAAGTGCTAGTAGTAAATGCGTTACGGGAAGAATCACATCATTCTCATTTTAACCTTGAGGAAGCCTTAGAATTTATTGAAATTGTAAAGCCCGAAAGAGCGTATCTCACACACATCAGTCATTTGCTTGGTTTTCACGAAGAAGTAGAAAAAAAATTACCTGAAAATGTGTATTTAGCATATGACAACTTAGTAATAACCGTTTAGAAGATAGATTGAAAAGATTCTCGTAGTTTGAAAAATATAAAATAAGATAGTTTAAGATGAAGAATAAAATATTTTTGTACTTATTCGTTTTTGCAGCATTAATTGCTCTTTACCTTTTTGTCAGTAGTGGAAAATTGGCTGAAACTAGCAGTACTAGTATAGAGACCTTAAAAACAGATAAAATTGCTTTACATGACTCTGTACAACAATTACAGCTAGAAGTATTAGATATGCAGTATTTTTCTTTAGAAAATAATGATGACGCTTTGGCCTATTATGAGCATTTGAATATCGAAAACCCGTCTAGATATATTGCGGACAAACTACTAGAGACCAATGAGGCAAAAGGTAATAATCCGTTGATACCCTATGAAGGTATGGAGAATGATTTTAAACTGAATAAAATAAAAATCTTGAATCACAAATGGATTGTAGTTGATTTTTCCGATGGAAAATACTGGGGAGAATTGTTGATCAAATATGAACTAAAAGATGACATGGGAGTAGACTTTACCATGATGGATCATCTGTTGTACACTAGGAGTAATTAGTATTTATCGTTCAACCACTTTTTGAACGAATAAAAGTTTTGAGGCGCAACACCATGACCCACTGGAAACTCTTCATAAACATGAGCTATATCAAGGTTTGTCAAAAAATCAGGAGCACGCTGTGCCCATTCAGGTGGAATCACCTGATCGACTTGACCATGTGAGGCATAAATATTTAGATGTTTATGTGATTTGGTTGTATAACCTTCGCTAAGAATATTTTCATTGATATACCCACTCAAAGCAACCACGTTTTTAATCTTTTCAGGATAGGATAGTGCAACAGCGTAACTTAGAATAGTACCCTGACTAAACCCCAGCAAGGTAATATTAGCGCTATCCAAGCCATAAGTTTCACAAGCCTCATCTATAAATTTTACAATCTGATCTCGCGAAGTTTTCGCTTGTTCATCATCGCTCCATTTTCCGTCGGCCGCGTCGAAATTAATGGTATACCATGCATTCCCAAAAGGTTCCATAGGGTAGGGTGCTCGAACCGAGATCACACAAAACTCAGTTTGTAGTTCAGGTGCAAAAGAGAACAAATCTTCTTCATTACTACCATAGCCATGAAACATAAATAAAACTGGTGGTTCTCCTTCTTTAATTGATGAAGGTCTAATCAAATGTTCTAAAGATAGAGGGGCAGTAGTCATAGGCTTTTATTGAATAAAAGTGAACCATTTTTGAAAGTAAGTACCTAGCACAGGTACCTCTTGTCTTTTTTCAGTCAAAGCGCCAATAAAACCATAGCCCCAAAGCACAATGTAGAGTACATAAAGACCGTACCAAGCATATTCATTGAATGTATAACTCAGAAAGAGAGCAAAACCAATAAACATGATGTGAAGACCAAAGGCTTGCCTTGTATGAAAGCGGGCAAATTCATTTTTAGGTTCCATATTCATGCTCATAGCAATTAGGGCACCAACCAAAGTGAAATACGCAACTATAGCCGTAGTTTTTCCTTCTTTTATAATGTTGCTCATGCCTCAAAGTTAATTTAAGTTCGAATGATGCACAAAAAAAGGAGGCTTATTTAAGCCTCCTTTTCTAATATATTTAGATTATTTTCTAATGTAGTATACTCATCACAACATATGCCAATCCTAAGATTATAGCAGCTACACCAAATTTACCTTGAAGTGGTGCCAATTTAGCCAATAAAGCTGCGCCTTTTTCTTTGGCTTCTTCATTCTTAGATAAGAGTAATTTATTGATCATTCCATATCCTAATAAGAAACCTAATACTGCGGTAACAACACTTACAGAAATCCATAAAATCCAGCCAATAGGCCAAGTTGTTAACCAGCCCATATTAAGTACGGCGCTGATGATACCCCAAATTCCCCAGAAACAAAAGACAAGACCTATCCAGCCTTGGTAGGGTGTAATTTTATCTAAATACTCTTTTGCGTCTGGTTTTCTTGAAAGTAGCAAAGAGGGTACGGCTAAAATTCCTAAAATAATAAGTGCAATTCCGTAAATCATAGTTGGTTGGTTTAGAAGTTATATAGGGTCTAAACTATTGAATAGCTAGAATATTGTTTGGTCACCTTGAATTAGACCGTAGACTTTTCCTTTTAGTTGCCTTCCTATAAACATACTATTCTGAGAAGTGGAGCATAAATCTGCTGATTTTAAGGTGTGCTCTTCTGTGGGCTCAAACAGTGTAAGGCAGGCTTTTTCTTTTTTCTTTATAGAAATAGCGTCGAGCTTATATCGTTTTCTCCCTCTGGTTAATATTTCAACGGTTGATTCTACTCCAAAAATGTCATTGAGAATTCCAAAAGCGCTTTGAAGTCCAATGGTACCATACGCAGCATTATCAAACTCCACTCTTTTTTCTTCAATGTTCATTGGGGTGTGATCAGATGTAACAAAATCAATGATCCCTTCTTTTAGTCCTTTCTGAAGGGCTTTGATATCTTTCTTGGTTCGTAAAGGAGGCATAACTTTGAAATTTGTATCGTACTCTTCTAATACGCTATCGTCAATAACTAGGTTATGAATAGCAACGCTACAGCTAACGTCTAGTCCTTTTTTCTTTGCACCGGCGATCAATTTTACGCCACCCGCAGTTGATATTGTGGGAATATGTAGTTTTCCTCCCGTATACTCTAATATAAATAAGTCTCTCGTGATTTGTAATTCTTCCGCTAAAGCTGGAATTCCTTTAAGCCCCATTTTTGTTGAAACAATACCTTCATTCACAACACCTTTTCCGGCGATTTTTGGATCCATCGGAAAAGAATATATAAGCCCATCAAAGTTTTGGGCGTATTGCAAAGCGATCTTTAGAAGGTTTGAATTTTCAATGGGATGTTTATAATCGTAAAATCCAATAGCTCCAGCATTCATCATGTCAAATAATTCTGCAAGATCTTTTCCTTGGCCCTTTACGGTAAGTGTGCCCAACGGATGTAAGTTGGTCAATTGGTCTTTTGAAGCGTTTTTTAAGAAAACAATATCTGAGCTACTATCAGGTAACGGATTCGTATTCGGATTCAGAATGACATCTGTAAAGCCTCCTTTAGCAGCCGTTTTTAGTCCATTCGCAATTGTTTCACGTTCTTCATAACCTGGCTCACCAAAACTCACACTGGTATCAAACCAACCGATAGAAACGTGTAAGTTTTTTTCGTCAATGACCTTAGTGTTACCCGAGGTAGGCACTCTCGAAGCAATGGTATCTATAATCCCATTTTTTATGAGAATATCTCTCTTTTTCAAATGTAGTGCACTATTGTTTGAATCTACAATCGTAACATTTTTTAAGAGTACGGTCATCATAAATATTTTTGTATCAGTACTTCTGCTAGCATAAACGCTGCGGCTAAAATAATAAACCATTTCCAAAGCTCATTGATAGCATCATCATTTTCCAGATCTTCAAATAGCGTTTGAATAGATTCATTTTTGGTAGATGCAGAAATGGTATTAAAATCAAGATACTTTAAATCGCTTTCATGCCTAGAAAAATTAAAACTTAAATTTTTAAGGACGGTTTCTTTATTCATGATTTTAAAAATACCATCTTTAGAAGGGTTCTCACGAAACAATATCGATACCTTATTTGCAAAGGATTTTTGTTCTGGAATGAACTCCAACTCATCTTTTACAACCTTCAAAATATGATCTTTCGGTAGTTGAACAGGTAGCTCAATTTCTATTCTTGAACCAAGATTTTGGTAAAGTTGAGGTAGTTTTAAACTATTGATACCCATATTGTATAGCGTCGGAACAATCAAAGGAGAACTTTTAAAGTTTGAATTTTCGGCAGAAATAGCTGCTGTAAACACATATACCTTATCTACACCCAATACAAACGGATTTCTATCTTGATATGATAAAATGCTAGGAGCCTTGGATTTTGTTTTGAGATATTGAAAAACTTTTGGGTATTGAAAATTTACTACCTTTTCTTCAAATACATTGCGGTAGAGCGGATGCGAAAAGTTTATACCAGAAATATTTCGATCAGCATTTATAGATTCAGCATAACTAGTGCCATAGTAATTGGAGAGAAATTGATTATAAGAAGTAATATCAATTTCCTTGGCAGGAATTACAATGACATTTCCATTGTCTCCAACAAATGATTTTAAACTAATTGCTAAGGGATTGGGAATACTATTCAATTCATTTAAAACAATTAAATTTTGATTATTTAATTCACCATAGTTTAAATTGTTTAAGGTAGATATTTTAACCTCAAATTCATCAGCTGTGAAGATGCGTTTCAGATAATCACTTTGAGTTTCTCCAATAACTAAAATCTTAATTTTTTCTTTGGAGTCGATATTGAAATAAAGTTGGTTGTCATAAGATAAAGCTCCATCTAAAAGTTCAATTCTACCTTGAATAGCTTCATCAGTCGGAAGTGTGAAATTCACCTTGGCTCTTCTGTTTTTGTCAAAAGTTACCGCTGTTTTCGCAATTAACTCATTTTCGTTAAAAAGGGATATAGGGGTGCTTTCTAAATCATAACTTGCAGATATAAGAGCTACAACTTCTATATTTTCAGAGCTTGTCGGATTCATGTATACGGAGTCGATTGAAATGTTTTCCACGATATCTGACCTTGTTAAAACCAAATGCGTTGTGGTTCTGAATAAAGAATCTAAAGGCTGCATTTCCATCCGTTCTTGAAAATCAGAGACTATAATTAAATTTTTCAGCGTATTCTCATTGGATGAGAATAAGGTATTTCCCTTTAGCGCTATCTCAGAGAGTTTTAATTGTGCCGCTGAGGGCCGCAGTAATAATAAATCGTTCTGTAGATTTTTAATGCTAACCTCTTTAAATACTTTGGTATTAGTAAATAAGCTGAATTTTTGGTCTTGAGGGATGGATTGGATTAAATTTTGAATCGCATCGTCGAGTAGGGTAGTGTTGTCCTTTTTCGCTTGCATACTAAATGAATCGTCTAAATAAATGACCATTTCTTTAGTCTTTAACGCTGTTTTATCAGCAAAAAAAGGCTGAGCGAAGGCAATTACTAAGGCTGCCAATAATAATATGCGACTTAGAAGTAACAACCATTTTTTTAGCGTGCTGCTCCGTCTTGATTCAGAAACTACTTTTTTTAAAAACTTGACGTTTGTAAACGGTGTTTTTTTAAATCTGCGAAGTTGAAAAAGGTGAACAATAATAGGAATCAGTAGTAGTAGAAGGCCCCAAAGTAGTTCCGGATGTTTAAACTGCATTCCTTAATTTGATTGGTCAAATATAGCTAAAATATGCCAGTCGATTGTTGCTATATAGTTGCCTAATATTAAAGGGTATTGTAGTCAGGCCGTTAACAGAAGAAATAAAAATCTTTCATTGCACTATGGTTTAACTGTATTAAATAATGTCGAATCATTTTTTGCTCTTTCGTATTAGCAACGGTGATGATACTTTGAGGTTGTTTTAACTTTGCTATTGATGAATAATGCAAAAGTGTTATTCCATAAATATTCTTGCCTATTTTATTCTGATTATCACATACCCAATGAATTTCTATTCCTTGCTCAACAAGTGCTTTTGCGATAGCCTTTCCTTTAGCTCCTGCCCCCCAAATAAC
>CALHCJ010000040.1 GCA_937936275.1 uncultured Flavobacteriaceae bacterium | reverse complement strand
TATATTAGTGATAATACCGATCAAGGTATTTGGGTTAATGGGGGAACATCAACACTCATTCAGAACAATGAGGTAACCGTTAATGGTAATGGGGCCTGTAATGACAATATTAGAATTCAAAATGGATCAGGTATTGTTGTAACACAAAACTTGATAAGTAATGCTGCCTCATTCGGAATTGAAATTGAGACAGGTTCAGGCGGTATTACCATCTCTGAAAATACAATCACGAATTCTGGTCAAGATGGCGGAAATTGTGGAGGCTCTCCCGAAAATGCGGGAATTTTAGTTATCGGCAATAATTCAACGCTTACAAATAATATTATCGCTTCTAGTGGCGGAGCAGGAATTGTTCTAGGTGGAGGGAATACGACTGGAAATCTAATTTCTCAAAATTCGATTTACGCCAACGGCACGACCTCCCCAGCCTTGGGTATTGATATCGATGCATCTGGTACTTCGGGAGATGGAGTAACCTTAAATGAAACGGGAGACGCCGATAACGGGCCAAATGGATCGATCAATTTTCCAGTAATTACATCTTCTTTCGTGGGAGGTGGCGTATTAACCGTACGAGGATGGGCTAGACCTGGTGCAACTATTGAATGGTTCTTAACGGATATCAATGAAGGAACAGCGTCAGCTGGGGATAATCAGCTGGGTCTTTCAACAGATTATGGAGAGGGGCAAATTTACTTAGGCACTTCCGTTGAGGGTAGTGCTTCTGACTTAGATAGCACATCATCATTATACATCGACGACGATGGAAATACTGATACTACAAATAAATTTCACTTTATAGTGGCGATTCCTTCCGGAGTACAAGCAAACGATCTGATAACCTCTACAGCTACAATTGGTAATTCTACTTCGGAATTCTCTCCGTTTAGTGTTGTAAAGGTACCTACCCTCATTACAAATAGAAGAATTACCTACAGAGTCAAAAAAGACTAGCCTCAATTTTTCATTTCAAAGATGTTTTTAAACCCTTGAACCTCAATTTCATTGGGCTATATGATATAAATATGCACTTTCACAACATTTATTAAAAAAGAGAAAAGCCAAGTTTTATCTTTATTCCTGTTAATAACCAATAGTAAAACCCAAGTAAGTTTTTCATTTTTCATTGTCCCAAAATGAAACTGTTTCTACCATTGAGGTTCCCCCAGAACATCTTAGGCAAGATAGTCTTGTGCCTTATGATGATGACCACTTTAGTAATATTTTCTCAAACAACTTTTACGGAAAGCGCAGCCTCTTATGGTCTAAATTTAGGTCAAAATAAAGATGGTGGTCATGCCTGGTCAGATTTTGATAATGATGGAGATTTAGATGTATTGGTGCTCGAAAACAATAACGACACCTCTGTTAAAAGTTTTTTAATGCGTAATGATGGGGGTACATTCACTAACGTACAAGCTACTTTGGCTCCAGGTATGTTGGGTGATTATGCCGAAAGACAGGCGGCGTGGGGAGATCTCAACAACGATGGTCGTCCAGATTTTATGATAAACTCTTCAGGAAACTCCAATGCCAGAGTGGCCATACAGATTTTCATTCAGAATGCAAATGGTACGTTTGGCGATGGAGCTGGGGGTACGACTCCTATTACCGTTGGTAGAACGGGTTGGACTATCAACATAAACCCTATAAATGCAGAAGGTGCTGGTTTTTTTGATTTTGAAGGAGATGGTGATTTGGACATTTTCATAGATAGCCATAACTATGGTATTGAGCTTTTAAGGAATAATTATATCGATCATACTACACATACCATTACCAATCCAGTAGCTGCAAACTTGTTTACACATATTACCAACCTGAACGGGAGTCCTAACGTACAATTTGGTTTAAATCAATTTGCAACGGATGGTGATTATGGTTCGGCAGCGGATGTCAATGATGATGGTTGGGTAGATATTTTTATGAGAAAAAGGGACGAAAATGATTTTTTCTTAAACCAAGGAGGCAACTTTACAAATGGCTCTGATTTAGCACAAGCGGCAAATGGAAACAAAGGAGGTAATGGTTTATGGGATTTAGATAATGATGGAGACTTAGATGCGGTTTGGACAGAAAACGGACTTAATCAAATTTTTAGAAATGATGGTCCGGGAGTTTGGACAGCATTAGGGGCGGCTACATTTCCTGGACTACCACAACCTACCAATACTGATAGTGGTAGTTCTTCAAATGATATAGACGCTCTTGCTGGTGGAGATATTGATAATGATGGCGACATTGATATTCTATTCGTCGGCGATAACAGAAGTTATCTGTTTATCAACCAGCTAAACAGTCCTTCACCTGCGCCTGGCGTAATTGGTAGTGGAGCACCTATGACCTTTGCTCTAGATGCGCAAACATTCAATACTAGAAACGGAGAGGGAACAACTATGGTTGACATTGACGACGATGGTGATTTGGATATTTATATGAATATCAATCATAATTCAGGAAATCAATTGTGGATCAACAATTTACCAGCGGCGAACAGAAACAATCACTTGATCATTGATGTTAGTGAAGATAGAGATGCTGATGGTTCGACCGGAGGATTCTCTGGTAGAGTGGCTATTGGTACCAATGTCATTATCAAAGATTGTGCTGGTAACATTGTCAGCGGGTTACGACAGGTTAATGGTGTTTACGGTCATGGTACTCAAAGCCCTGAACAGGTACACTTTGGTCTCCCTTTAGGTGAAAACGAGACCTACATTATTGAAGTTCGATATCCCAATTTTTACGATCCTGTTGATGGCTTTACTAGATTAATCGCTACCGTTGTAGCTCAACCAGGTACTATTTCTGGTACCAATCATTTTGACATGACCACCACGGATGCAGAAATTGTAGAAAATCCTAACCCTCCAGATGCGGTAGACGATTTAGAGACGGTGTCCTATGGAAATACCGTATCGGTTCAGATAAATTTATTTGACAATGATTCAGAACCCGACGGAGAGAGCTTTTTCATAGAAAGTGTTGTGCAACCTGCGATTGGTTCAGTTGTCATCGATGATGCAGATTTAGGACTGGTGACCTATACATATAGCGCAGGAACTCCATTTCCTGGAACCACTTTTGATTATACAATTACAGATTCAACGGTTTCTGTATGTCCTGCTTTGGGTAAAAGTGATACGGCAACAGTTACTATTTTTGAACCTTGCGCTGACCCTTCTGGTCTTGATACCGACGGCGATGGACTCAATGATATTTGCGATTTAGACGATGACAACGACGGAATACTTGATACCACGGAACGCGCCAAAACAGTTTTATGGGTTACTCAAAATACCCCAGGTACTGAAGAACAGAATACAATTGATAAATTAATCGCGCTAGGGTATACGGTAACTGTGGTTGATGACAATGTTGGGGGGAATGCGAATAATTATTCGGTTACCTTTATTTATGAAGATGTCAATAGCGGTACGGCCTTTGCGAATGTTGCTAACCTAGCCACCACGCGAAATGGAGTTATTACCAGTGAAAATGCGCTTTATGATGAAATATTGGGTACAACTGGGGCAACAGGAAACACAAATACAAACCTGATTAACATAACGGATAATTCCCACCCCATAACTTCAAATCTGGTATTAGGAAACTACGATGTTGGTGATGCTGCTCACTATGTAAATAATATCACTTCGGGAACGAAATTAGGCTTTCATCCAAATGGTCAAGCCGTTTTAGTTGTTTGGAAACCAGGTGATGCAATGGATACGGGTACCGCAAACGGTAGAAGAACAGTCCTTCCATTAACGAATTATCAAGGAGGCTTTAATGCCAACGGCGAAGACCTTCTTGTAAAAGCGATTATTTGGACCTCAGGTTTAGATTCTGATAATGATGGTATTGATGATGTCGTTGACTTAGATAGTGATAATGACGGCATACCTGATAACGTTGAAGCACAAACTACATTAGCTTATATACCACCAAATAACAATACGGAAGCCACCTATGGTTTAAACAATGGAGTAAATGATGCTTATTTGGGAGGGTTAACTCCAATAAATACAGATAATATTGATTTACCAGATTATCTCGATTTAAATAGTGATAATGAAGGTCATGTTGATACAACAGAAGCTGGTATTGCACTATCGGGAACGGATACCGACAATGACGGTCTAGATGATGGCATAGATACCTATTTAACGGGTTACGGTGATCCTGGTGGTACTATTGACGATCCTCTTGATCCTTTTTTACAGTTATTAGATTCTGATAATGATGCAACTACAGGTGGCGATGTTGATTTTAGAGATGCTCTTGATGATAGGCCTGATAACGATTCAGACGGAATTGTAGATGCATTGGATTTTGACGATGATAACGATGGTATTTTAGATACCGATGAAGGCTGCGGAAATTTAGTAATAAATCCCTCGTTTGAGCAACAAGATTTCTCAGATCCTGCTATATTTCCGAATGGGGGTACAAGTGCAGCCGGTACTTTTATTGGTTTAAATTTAAATACGAATACACTATCTAGGTGGAACTATACTCAGAATCTCGACGGTTGGATTGAAGGTCAAGCTCCACCATGGTCTTCGGGTACGCCCTTTGCTGACGCCTATCATGGTATCCAATTTATAGATGTAATTGGAAGTAATTCCCAAAATGGATTGAATAATACTTTATCACAAGTAATAGCAACAGAAGTAGGACAAACCTATACCTTTTCTTTCTTTTGGGGAGAAGACATAGGTCATGCTACGGGTACCTTCGTACAATTAGATGTAGATGTTGTTGATAGTAATAACGTTCATATCATTGATGAGTCCTTAACGAATACAGCTGAAGGTATTATAGCAACAATAAGAGGACCTAAAAAATGGTTCTATTTCGAGCAAGAGTTCGTCGCAACAACAGCAAGTACAACCATTGAATTTTTTACAATTCCAGATGGACCCTTTAACGGTGCTGCTCTTGATTTTGTTAGTCTAATTAAGAATGGTAACTGTCGAGATTCTGACGGTGATGGTATTAATGACGCCTTTGATTTAGATAGTGATAACGATGGTATTTATGATGCGGTAGAGGCAGGTCATGACCAGTCGCATACCAATGGTATAGTAAACGGAGCTGTAGGTTCCGACGGTGTTCCAAATTTGGTACAATCTTCGCCTGATAACGAAACAGTGAATTATACGTTTGATGATTCTGATAGTGACGGAAATATTGATGCTATAGAACTAGATTCCGATGCCGATGGCTGTAATGATGTATTAGAGGCTGGCTATTCAGATGACAATAATGACGGACTGTTAGGTCCAAACCCTGTAAATACGAATGGAAATGGATTAGTTACCTCGGGAAGCGATGGCTACTCATTACCTGACGATAATAATGGAAATTCTATCTATGATTTTCAAGAGGCCGGAACGGCACCTTCTATAAGTATGCAACCAACAGGAATATCCATTTGCCCTGGATGCGATGGTAGTTTCTCAGTAGGAACAACCAATGCAGATACATTTCAATGGCAAATTTTTGATGGCTCTTTTTGGGTTGATTTATCAGATGCAGGAATTCATTCTGGAACTACGACCAGCGTTTTGAATATAACTAATGCTTCACCTTCTGATAATGGAAATCGGTATCGAGTCGTAGTTTCAAATACAACTTTTGTGTGTGCAGTAGAAACTTCCATCGAAGCAGTTTTAACTGTAAATGCTGCAACGGTAATTACCAATAGAAGAATTACATATCGAATTAAAAAGAACTGATTCCTTTGCTTTTTGAATCTCTCATTTCAAGTGTTTAATTCAAACTTTTCCTACATAAAATTATCTTGAAAGCACCGATATACAATGGCTAATCGATTAACGAAAAAAACAAAAACCTCAACTTTTACACTCTATACAATGCATTTTAACACTTACACAACATTTATTTCTGAATGGCAGCCTTAAAGTTAATTTTGTAAAGTGTATCTAAATCATTTCACCAAATGTGATTTAAGTACGGCCCTAAATATGAATAACTTAACCGAACTCAACCAAAGTTTTCTTTTAGAAAACATAATGGCATTTAGAATGCAAAAACATTCTCTTCCCCATTACCAATGTTCAATATTGAACATGATTCTGTTAACTATTCATTTAATCTAATATCAATATAGTAGTTGTCCTGTACTGGTAAATAATGAATTTAATACAAGTTCTAAGTAAAGTAATGGTCATGAAGAAAATAATTTTAGTCCTAATTTT
>CALHCJ010000039.1 GCA_937936275.1 uncultured Flavobacteriaceae bacterium | reverse complement strand
CGGTCGTGGCCGTCTTGACCCATTTTAGCAATCATGATACGGGGTCTTCGACCGTCTTGCTCAGCAAATTGATCGGCCATTTCTCTTGCCTTCTTAAAACTACTATCGTCTTTAATCTCTTTCGAATACACTCCTGTAAATGACTTTATTTCTGCCTTATGACGACCAAAAGCTAACTCTATCGCATCGCTTATTTCTCCTAAGGTCGCTCTTTCTCGAGCAGCTTCTACAGCTAAAGCTAGTAAATTATCAGTATTCGAGGCTGCTTTATCTACCATTTTATCTTTCGCCACTTGGGTCAATTTTTGTAGGGCGGCATTGACTCTATTTTGGTTTCTACTTTTCTTGACGGTATCCAACCGATTTAATTGTTGCTTCCTTACTTCTTGATTATCAACTTCCAAAATGTGCATCTCATCCTCTTGCGCCAGTCTATATTTATTGACACCGACAATAACATCTTGTGCGCTATCAATTCTTGCCTGCTTTCTTGCTGCAGCTTGCTCGATGCGCATTTTAGGAATTCCAGCGTCGATAGCCTTTGTCATTCCTCCAAGCTCTTCTACTTCTTCCATAAGAGCCCATGCTTTTTGAGTCAGTTCATGAGTCAAATGCTCCACATAGTAACTTCCCGCCCAAGGGTCCACCGTTTTGGTAATTTTGGTTTCTTCTAGAAGAAAAATCTGAGTTTCTCGTGCTATTCTAGCCGAGAAATCTGTTGGTAATGCAATCGCTTCATCCAAGGCATTAGTATGTAAACTTTGGGTACCTCCGAGTATAGCAGCTGTTGCTTCAATGGTTGTTCTAGCAACATTATTAAAAGGATCTTGTTCGGTAAGACTCCATCCGCTGGTTTGACAATGCGTTCTTAAGGCCAATGATTTTTGATTCTGCGGATTAAACTGCTTTACCAATTTTGCCCAGAGCATTCTTGCGGCGCGCATTTTGGCAATTTCCATAAAGTGATTCATGCCGATACCCCAAAAGAAGGATAGACGCGGTGCGAATTCATCAATTTTCAACCCCGCCTTTAAACCCGTTCGAATATACTCTAATCCATCTGCTAACGTATAGGCCAATTCGATATCGGCAGTTGCACCTGCTTCATGCATATGATATCCAGAGATACTAATGCTATTGAACTTAGGCATATTTTTACTCGCATACTCAAAAATATCCGAAACGATCTTCATGGAAGGTTTGGGCGGATAGATGTAAGTATTTCGCACCATAAACTCTTTTAAAATATCATTTTGGATCGTACCCGATAATTGTTCCAAAGAAACACCCTGCTCTTCCGCAGCTACAATATAAAATGCCATAATAGGTAGCACAGCTCCGTTCATCGTCATGGAAACGGACATCTTATCCAAAGGAATACCATCAAATAAAATCTTCATATCCTCGACGGAATCAATGGCAACACCAGCTTTTCCCACATCGCCAACCACACGCTCATGGTCACTATCGTAACCTCGATGTGTTGGTAAGTCAAACGCGACCGATAGACCTTTTTGTCCTCCTTTCAAGTTCCTTCTATAAAATGCATTACTCTCTTCGGCAGTTGAAAAACCCGCATATTGACGAATGGTCCAAGGTCTTCTAACATACATTGTAGAATACGGTCCTC
The DNA here is from genome assembly GCA_937936275.1 of uncultured Flavobacteriaceae bacterium. Taxonomy (GTDB): domain Bacteria; phylum Bacteroidota; class Bacteroidia; order Flavobacteriales; family Flavobacteriaceae; genus Maribacter_C. The sequence continues at coordinate 7,709 of CALHCJ010000039.1, read as the reverse complement.
GGAGATTCGGTGCAATACCTGCTGCAAAATTCAGATGCTCTGCATTTTTAATGTCTTCAGCCGAATAAATGGGTTTCAGAGGAACTCCTTCACCAGTCAAATAAGTCTCTTCCACTATTCGCCGCTTCATAGAGTTTTGGTTAGTTGTCAACAAACTCATATTTTGAACATCTTTTCTACTCATCATCCAACCGCTTTTGTTCTAAAATTTCTGCCAATCGTCTCTCTAATATAGGCTCGATTATAGTTTTTCGAGCATTTATTTTTACAAAAGGATACAATTCCAAATCATCCTTCATTTTGTCATTCTCATTCTGGAACTTATTGGTACCTACTAAAATTTCTTGTTCGGTATCGAACTTAGTCTGCTCTTTTTGAGCACTTTCCTTAATCTTTTTTTGAATAGTATGCTCCTTAAGTTGCTTTAAGAATCCACCTGCTTTTTCTATAGTCTTAAAAAGTTTCAATGCTTTTTCAGCCATTTGCTGCGTTAGGCTTTCAATATAATATGTACCGTCGGCGGCATTATCTACCTTATCAAAGTGGCTTTCATTTTTAAGTAGTAAAAGTTGGTTTACTGCAATACGTTCGCCAAAATCATTGGTCTTATGATAAATGTTATCATAAGGAGCATTAAAAACTACATCGGCACCACCCAATATGGCAGACATACTTTCTGTAGTTGTTCGTAGCATATTAGTGTTGTAATCGTATAGCGTCTTATTTCTTTTAGTAGACTCAGCCATGATATGGCAATCCACAGTAATTTCAAAAGTGGTGGCTAGCGTTTTCCACAACAAACGAAGCGCTCTTAATTTTGCGATTTCGAAGAAATAGTTCGTACCTATAGCGACCTTAAAAACCAATTTCAAAGATCGCTTCGTCTCACTAGCGATTCTGTCTTCATAACAATTCAAATATTCATTGGCGTGTGCTAAGGCATAAGCTAATTGTTGTATCATATTGCCCCCCGCATTTTGGTACAAGGATAGGTCAACTAGTAAGATATTTGAAAACTTAGTTTCAAGAATTTTTCTTAAAGTTTGATGATCTTTTTCTAGATTTTCGAACCAATTTCCAGATTTTGCAAGATTGCCTATGATATCAATATTTAAATATATGTTGGACGAAGGCGCTCCAATAACAGCTATCTGTTTTATATATTCCAGCGATAAAAACTGCAATTCAAAATATACAGCAGTCTTTTCAGTATCAATTTCTTTTAACAGGACATTTATCTCAATTTCTTTAGATGGTACAATAAAGCGAATGCTTTCCACTCCCCTCTTCAAAAAATCTAAAGCTTTAGCATTTGCAATTACGGCATTGCCTGCATAGATGGTATGACCAATTTTCCAACCACTTGTGCTTTTAGAAAATGTTGTGCCTGAAATATTGTCATCTTGGTGATAAAAAGGTTTTACCTTAATACCTTCGGGTGATTCCCAAACCAAGGTTTCGTTGTAATCAGCTCCTTTTAAATCTACTTGTATTTTCTGTTTCCATGCCTTCGCGGACACTTCTTCAAAATCTGTAAAGAGCTTTTTATCTGACATAAACACTTTTTAAAACCTTTTCAACCGATACTTAGTTTTTCTATTTGAAATTTTATAAAGGAATATTTCCATGTTTCTTTTTGGGTAATTTAACTACCTTCTTTTCCAACATTGAGAAAGCTTTTATCAATTTTCGACGCGTATTTTTCGGAAGGATAACCTCATCTATAAAACCACGCTCTGCAGCACTATATGGATTAGCGAACTTTTCTGCATACTCCGTTTCTTTTTCTTGTAATTTGGCCTCAGGGTCGTCAGCAGCGAGAATCTCTTTTCTAAAGATAATCTCACTTGCTCCCTTAGCACCCATTACTGCAATTTCAGCTCCCGGCCATGCGTAATTCATATCTGCCCCAATGTGTTTAGAGTTCATGACATCGTAAGCACCGCCATATGCTTTTCTCGTAATAACGGTCACTTTAGGTACTGTTGCTTCACTTAAGGCATATAATAATTTCGCCCCGTTGGTGATAATACCATTCCACTCTTGATCGGTTCCAGGAAGAAATCCTGGTACATCTACTAGTACCAATAAGGGAATATTGAAACAATCACAAAAACGGGTAAATCGAGCCGCTTTTTTAGAAGCCTCTACATCTAGAACACCTGCGAGACTCATCGGTTGATTGGCAACAATTCCAATACTTCTTCCACCTAATCGCGCAAAACCAACAACGATATTCTCAGCGTAATCTTTATGGATTTCGAAGAAAGTTTCTTCATCGATAATTCCACCAATGACCTGACGCATATCATATGGCTGATTCGGATTCTCAGGAACGATCGTTTCCAAAACTTCTCTAACCTCATCTTTTACCTCGTAAGACAAGAGTTCTGTAACATCTTCACAATTCTGAGGCATATAACTTATCAACTGCTTTATCTGTTCAATACATTCCATATCATTGGTCGCAGTCAAATGTGTTACTCCTGATTTAGTTGCATGGGTCATCGCACCTCCTAATTCTTCTGAACTAACAGTCTCATTCGTGACGGTTTTGACCACATTAGGACCTGTTACAAACATATAACTAGAGTTCTCTACCATCAAAGTGAAATCGGTCATTGCGGGAGAATAAACCGCACCCCCCGCACAAGGCCCCATAATGGCAGAAATTTGAGGTACCACTCCTGAAGACATCACATTTCTATGAAAAATATCGGCATACCCTCCTAAAGAACGAACACCCTCTTGAATTCTCGCTCCACCACTATCATTTAAACCGATTACCGGAACACCGATTTTCATCGCCATATCCATAATCTTACAAATTTTTTCAGCATGCGTTTCAGAGAGAGCTCCACCAAAAACCGTAAAATCTTGAGCAAATACACAAACCTGTCTTCTTGAAATTGTACCAAAACCTGTTACTACCCCATCTCCAGGGAAAATCTGCTTTTCCATTCCAAAGTCCTTCGTTCTATGCGTGACTAAAGCACCCATTTCTTCAAAAGAACCTTCATCTAGCAAAAAATGAATACGCTCTCTAGCGGTCAATTTTCCTTTGGCATGTTGCTTGTCAATCCGTTCTTGACCTCCTCCCAATCGAGATTTTTCTAACTTCTTCGAAAGTATATCTATCTTATTCTTCATGCTATTCAATTTCAAATATAGAACTAGACGTTTAGTTTCTATTCTTCCACCAATTCGAGGAATCTTGTTTTGCAATTCTTAAATTATCCTTATTCTCTATATACAATTTCAAACCCATTAAAGCAGCCATTTTCTTCTCTTCTGTATATTGTTTTTGTAGCTGTTCAGGGGAATAGTAATCCTTCACAAAATGAGTATCGAATTTACCGGAACGAAAGGCTTCATGTTCACAAACAAACTTTCCAAATGGTAAAGTAGTAGCGATTCCTTCGATCTTATAATCGGTAATGGCCTTTATCATTAACTGGATAGCTTCCATACGGTCTTTACCATAGGTAATCAATTTCGCAATCATGGGATCATAATAAATTGGAATTGCCATTCCTTCTTCAAAACCATCATCCACACGAACGCCCTTTCCTACGGGGGGGGTGTAAGTTGAAAGCGTACCAATACTTGGCATAAAATTATCTAATGAATCCTCAGCATAAACACGTATCTCTAGTGCATGCCCTGTAATCGTCAAATCACCTTGACTAAATGATAGCTTTTCATTTCGAGCTACTTTTATCTGTTCTTCTACCAAATCAAGCCCCGCTATGATCTCGGTAACAGGATGCTCAACTTGCAAACGCGTGTTCATTTCTAGGAAATAGAAATTCATTTGCTCATCGAGTAAAAATTCTACCGTACCTGCACCCACGTAATCACAAGCTTTGGCAACTTTAATAGCGGCCTCGCCCATGGCTCTTCTTATTTCAGGAGTTAATATCGCCGACGGAGCTTCTTCCACAACTTTTTGGTGTCTTCGTTGCACACTACAATCACGTTCAAAAAGATGCACGATATTACCATGGTTGTCCGCTAAAACTTGAATCTCGATATGCCGTGGAGAACCTACATACTTCTCTATAAAAACAGCACCATCTCCAAACGCTGCCACTGCTTCACTTATCGCGCGGTCCATTTGTTCTGGTAGCTCTTCTAGATTATCGACCACACGCATTCCTTTTCCACCGCCGCCAGCAGCTGCTTTTATCAAAATTGGAAATCCTATTTCCAAAGCTATTTTTTTTGCTAAGGTGACATAACTAATAGCTTTCTCGATACCAGGTACCATTGGAATATCATAATCCTTTACTGCTTCTTTTGCCGCTAATTTATTCCCCATAACCTTAATCGCATGAGGACGAGGACCAATAAACGTGATACCGTTATCTTCCACCATTTGGGCAAATACAGCATTTTCACTTAAAAAACCGTAACCAGGGTGAATCCCATCCGCACCCGTCTGCTTTGCAGCTTCAATAACCTTATCCATCTTCAAATAGGATTCTGACGAAGGTGCAGGACCTAGCAGAATAGCCTCATCAGCAAACTTTACATGCGGTGATTCTCGATCTACCTCTGAAAAAACGGCAACGGTTTTGATTCCCATTTTTTGAGCGGTACGCATCACGCGCAGTGCTATTTCTCCCCTATTTGCTATTAGTATTTTTTTCATCTATGCTGAATGTATTTCAGTATGTATTTTAGGCGCCTTTATTTTCGTCTCTACGTTTTGACTTTTTCAAAATAAATTACGGTAGATTCTCTCTTATTCTATCTCGATAATAATCTGTCCTTTTTCAACAGTATCCTCCTGTTTCACATTAATAGCTTTTATCACTCCATCGGCCTGTGCTAATAGAATATTCTCCATTTTCATGGCAGAAAGTATAATCAAAGGAGTGCCTTCGGATATTTCTTGACCTTCTTTTACCATGACCTCCATGATGAGTCCAGGCATTGGCGCTGTGATATCTTTCACTTTTGGCGAATTGCCCACCAGCAGTCCCATCTTATCTACCATTTGGTCATAGCTATCGCTGATTTTTAATGAATAACTATTGCCATTGACCTCTAGCGTCATTGTTTTCTTATCATAATTCGCATGTAATAGTTTTATGGCGAAGGCTTTGTTATTCTGAAGAAGATGAAAGTTAGCATCATCTAACCTTGAAATATCAAGCTTCTCAGCTGAAGCCTTTTCTATTTTCAACTCTATATCGTCAACCGTAACTACGTATTTACCCATCACAAAATGTATTTAAATAGCCTGTTATACAAACCTACGGATTAATAGCAAATTGGAACCAGGAAATAAAAATAACAAAACTAATATCTCTTTCAGAGAAAGGTTAAGTAGACCTTAAGATCGTAAAATAAAAAATCCAATCATCTATGATAATTGGATTTTCTTGTCGGGATGGCAGATCTAATTGCGTCATCGTAATATGTTAATTATCAGCCTTTGAATCATTTTTTAATAATTAACCGAACTCTAAACTCGGTTAAAAATAGATGCAAATTTTACTGTTCTTATAGGAAACTATATTAGGTAATAATTTCAAAAAAATTATTTCGCGAAAAAGCCTCTTAAATTAAAGATTACTGACTTCTAAATCTACTTTCTCAAAATTGTACTTTGGAGAATTACAAACCGGACATTGATACGATTCGCTTAAATCTTTAAAAATGGTTCCCGCGGATACTCCCGCTTTGGCATCGCCATACAATTTGTCATATATGGTGAGACAAGATTTACATTGATAGACCTTCTGGGTTTGTTTTTCGTTTTTGTTCTTGACAGGTTCTTCTTTGGTTGTCGATTTACCCAATTGGGCAAAGTACTTTTTACTGAGTTCCATCAACAGCCCCGGGAGTTCTATTTTATCCACATCTTGAGCATAGGCGATGTATTTTTGAGTATTGGGGTCAAAGTTTTCAAAGTGGAGCACATTGTAGGTTGGTCGAACTTCGAAGTCTTTTACAATCGCTGGGGGCGCATTTTTTTCAATAATCACCGAAGCAAAATGAGAACGTTTACCAACATCGTTACTAATTCCGAAAGTTAATCCGTAGGTACTGATATCATTTTGGTCAAAACTACGGACTAAGAATTTTTTCAACTCCAGTGCCTCAACATCATCTACAGGCACGTGCCAGTTCATTTCCAATTGGGAGTGACGTACGTTGATTCCCCATTGTCCTAAAAAGCGTTCTAATTCTAAACGACTGTCTTTTTTTATTCCTTTTACAATGAAGGATTTCCATGGGGTAATACACATTTTACCAATGCTGTTGTCCAAGCAAAAACCGCAAAATTCCTTTAAAAAAGCAAGGTCATATTTGTTGTTACGCCAATACAAGCCCAACCAATATTGGTCCAATCCCATGCGGTTCATGCCTTCGTAATAGGGAAAAGTAATGTACTCAATTTTCAATTCTTTTTCAATGGCTTTGTTGTTCGTATCCAACTTTTTACTGAGTACAAAAAAGAGCTCTTCTACATCTTGAATATCCTCATAAATGGTTTCAATAGCTTTGGAAATCTTAGCGATATCCCACGTATAAATCAATACGGGATAATACCCCGAGCCCTCCCAGTGGGGAAGTTTGACATTCAAATACCAATAATCTTCACTTTCGGAAGCCACAAAATTCAAGTCCCCACTAAAAATGGGCACCAATCGTTGTTTCGGATCTGTGATATTGATTTTAAGTTTGGGGTTGTAATCAAAACCTTCAAGAATATAGAGATAGGTAGATCCTTTTAACCAATAGGTCATATCAAATATATCTGCCGAAACATAACTGCATACGATATTCTGATACTTGCGTTCTCCGATAATATCGGTATTGAACTGTGAAATGCTTTCCAACTGTGCTTCGTCCGCAGCGTCAATCGGAAAAAGCAAATCTTGGCGCGAGCCAAAATTAACTTCTTTCAATCCTGCAGTTTCCAACATTGAAATAACATCTTTCAATTCGCCAGGCGAGGTTACTCCTCCACGTATTAGTATGCGATGTAAATCGTCGTTCATTTTTTATGCGTTAACCAATTGACCTTCCAACAAAGCCTTCACTTCTGGCTTGCAACTTCCACAGCCTAAACCAGCTCCAGTTTCTGAACAGAGTTTATTAAAATCATCACAGCCAGTAGCAATGACGTCTAATACATTACCCTCCCCTACTTGACTGCATGAACAAATCAATTTTCCTTTTAGAGGAACTGTATTTACTGCTCCCCGCAACAGTTCATTCCGTTTTTCAGAAAGTTCGATTTCTTCTTCGATGAGGCGTTTGAACTCCGCAAATTCATTTTTATCACCCATCAGAATCGCTCCTTTCAAAGTATCATCTTTGACAATACATTTTTTATAGAAACGCTTACTGACATCCATGAAAATAATTTCCTCATAGGTAGTATCGTCTTTTGGGGCGTTCACCATACCGATACTACACAAATCCAAATTTTCAAACTTTAGAATATTCATCAACACAGAGCCTTTATAAATACTGCTAAAATCTCCCAGTATATAATTAGCAGCAATATCTGCCTGCTGTTCTGCTGCCGAAGTGATGCCGAAGAGCGCGTTTTCAAACTCTGCAATTTCACCTAGGGCAAATATCGAAGGGGTACTTGTCTGTAGATATGAATTGACCACCACTCCTCGTCTCGTTTTCAAATTCGCTTGTTTTGCCAATTCGATATTAGGTCGGGTACCAATCGCATA
>CALHCJ010000038.1 GCA_937936275.1 uncultured Flavobacteriaceae bacterium | reverse complement strand
AATAGTGCTTGGGGCTACTATTTATTTGGGGGTGTAAATGAAACGGGAGTACAAAGTGTATAGTATTACTATCTTCGTATTTTCGTTAAACTACAAGACTAAATACGTGTGTTTCTTTGAAATAGGACGTTTAATGGCAGATATTTTCGATGAAATGCACGTTTTCGAACATATTTCTTAAAAATTATGGGAAAACATAATGAGTTTGGAAAGGAAGGAGAAAAAATTGCCGCTGACTTTTTGAAAGAAAAAGGATACGAAATCAAGTATCAAAATTATCGCTATTTGAAATCTGAAGTGGATATTATCGCACAAAAAAACGACGTGTTGGCAATAGTTGAGGTTCGGGCTAGAAGTAATGATAAAATTATCCCCATTGCTGATACCATAACTAAGAAAAAAATTAACCTGTTGGTGCAAGGGGCAAATCAGTATGTTATAGAGAACGATTTAGATGTAGAAGTACGCTTTGATGTTGTCACAATTCTAAAGAATAGGTATGTTTTTAAGATTGAGCATCTAGAAAGTGCATTCTATCATTTCTGACAATTTGTTTTATTTGTAACAATATGTTATTTTTGACCCCTAACACAGTCAAAATGAAAACAATCTCATCAGTCGTAGAACAATACATTAAGAAGAAGCCCTTTCTTCAAAGCGCCTTGGCTCAGGGAATCATCAACCTTACGTCACTTTCTAGAATCGTAAAACCCGAAATTGAGGAAGAACTCGGTAAAGACATCCGCAATGGTGCTATTGTAATGGCTCTTAAGCGTTTATCTGATGACTTAGAGTTTAGGGCTACTCACAAAATCATAAAAGTTTTAAAAAATATCGGAGAGATTACGGTACGATCTTCGCTAACAGATTATACCTTTTTGGCTTCAGATACTATCTTGGTACAACAGGCTAAATTATTAGAGGCCGTAAATCAAAATCAAGATGTATTTTATACCTCTTCTCGGGGTGTAAATGAGATCAATATTGTCATTAGTAATTTGATGGACAAAACGGTTGAGGAATTATTCAGAGCTGAAAAGTGTACCCAAAAGGCCCAAGAACTATCTTCAATAACAGTTAAACTACCCGCAGAGAACGTATCCGTTCCAGGCATATATTATTTTATTTTTCAACGTTTGGCTTGGGAAGGAATTGTACTATACGAGGTAATTTCAACTACAAATGAGTTTACTATTCTTGTCAATGATGATCAGGTAGATATTGCTTTTAAGACCATTAAAGATTTAAAAACCCTATAACACTGGGTCTAATTTTCATTTAAAAAGTTAACTACCTCTTTATCTGATTCTGGCTTGCTTATAATTTTCTTGTTTTCGTCTAAAATGAAGTAAGTAGGTGTACTATGAATGTCGTATAGCTTGGCGTAATCACTTTCCCATTTACCTAAAGCAATAACATGTTCGAAATTATCAAGCTTAGCAGATTCAACTTTCCAGTTTAAATCATCATCTTCTAGTCCTACGGCAACTACCTTAACATCAGAATAAGTACTTAATTCCTCATGAAGCGCCGGAACTTCTTTTAAGCAATGCCCACAAGTGCTACTCCAAAAAACAAGTACATAGCGTTCCGAACCATTTAACGCACTGAGTTTTTCAAGACCTTGTTCTTTTTTCCATGTGATTTCTGGTGCAGTTGCCCCTAAGCCCAGACGTACCTGAGTTTCTATCTCGTCAATAATTTCTTGATTTTTGGCTGCTACCGGTGAGGTTTTTAAATATTTGGTCAGAATATATGCTGAGGTCGCTCTAAACTCTTGTGTCCAAGTTTGCTGCCATAAGGCCTCCAAAAAATTAAAGACATAATCATCTGAACTATCATCTAAGTTCTGCACAACTTCGTCAATATTGTTTTGCAATATTTGTTCTTTTTTAACGGGAGTGAGCTCCTCTAAAGGAAGTGCTGTGAAAATATAATTCGTTAATTTTTCAGTCAGAAACCTTGATGATTGTAAAATTAAATTGTTCACATCAAGATGATCAAAAAATGATTCTTTTCGTTTTTTTACAAATTCTTGTACCGATTCAAAACTGGTTGGCACGTACGATCTGTTTGCCTTGATAAAATGATTTGAAAGTAAGTTTTGAGACTTTTTTTCATATGATTGCTGTACTGAATGGTATTTTTTAATGATTTGATTAAAAACCGAAATATCACTCATCTCCTTCGAATAGAAGGCAATTAATTCCCGCTCAACTGCATTGATTTCTTTAAAATATGTACTGAACAGTATATTCTCATTTGACTCTGTAAATACTACGCCTTGCTCAATATTGAAATCTAATTTTATATCTTCTTTTCCATTGTAAATGACATCGAAATAATATTCCTCTTGTGGCACTGCATATACCAAACGGTATGTGCCTTCAGGAGTATTTTGTGGCATGTTCAAAGTGAATAAACCATTTTTTATCGCAGTGTCAGCAGTATATACTTGACTACCAGGTTTGAGCTGATAAGCAATCAGCCAGTTATAGTCGTCCGCTGGAGAAAATGAGCCTGATATTGTTTGCTGCGCATGAAGTGAAGTTACTAGAGTAACTATTAAAATCGTAATCCCTTTTTTCATAAGTATGTATAGTTCAAAAATCAATCCAAAGTTAGTTTTTTATCTTTTGACTCGATACTTGAACTTTTACCTGCTTTAATTTCAGAAATAGCAGGTCCTATGACTTCGTAAGATTGATTATTGGAAAAATAAATCCAAAAGTTCTGCTTCAAGCACAGCTTTGAGAATAGATAATTCCTAAATAAGTTTGAAAAGAGGTGAAAAGTCCTAATGGAATATGCTTTCTATAAGAGCTGTTTCCTTTTCATGACAAAATCCGTCAGAAATGGCAACCTCCTGTAGAATTTGAGTGAGGTTATCTTTTTTCTCTTTTGGCATTTGATTCAAAATTAGTACACATTGGTCTGTAGCAATATTTCTCGCCTGCACGATAAAATTACTATCGAAATCAATACTTTTCATAAGTTTTGTTAGTACATTGATTTCACCATTATGTACGTTTCCGTCAACAAGAATAAGTGCATCTATTGCATTTACAATAGCCAATTTTTCAGCTAATGAAAAGCTGAGGTGGGGAATATTCATGGGATTCTAAATGTGGGGTTCAAAGGTTGAAAGTTACACCATTGTAACTAATAATAAAACGCAAAATTGTTAATAATATTATGAGGCTGGCGCCCCTGTTTTTTGCTGGGGTTTCAAAGGGGCTAGTGCTTTTAAAGCTTTCTCAACTGAAGTTATACCCTCAAAAACTAACAAGAGCCTTAAACCATTTCTTGTTTGTTTTTCTTTCATTTTACATAGGTGCGCATGAGATTGAACAAATTGTAGCACCTTGGTGAAATTTGCGCTTTGGTAAAACTCAGACTGTTGGTCAGCAATGAAATAACCGATCAACTTACCCTTTTTCATAATTACCTTTTCAACACCAATACTAGTAGCTACCCATTTGATTCGAACGGAGTTTAAAAGATCTTCCGCCTCTGAAGGCAATTCTCCAAAACGGTCCACAAGCTGTGTCTCAAATTTCAAAAGATCTTCTTCGTTTTTGATTTGATTCAGTTCGGTGTAAAGATTTAAACGTTCTGTAACATTATTGATATAGTCATCAGGAAATAATAATTGAAAATCGGTATCTAATTGGGTTTCCTTTATAAATACTTTTTCTCGATGGCCTTCAACTTCTTCATAGAGCTCTTTAAATTCATTTTCTTTAAGCTCTTCAATAGCTTCAGTCATTATCTTTTGATATGCGTCAAAACCAATTTCATTTATAAATCCGCTTTGTTCGCCACCTAAAATGTCTCCTGCTCCCCGTATTTCGAGATCTTTCATGGCGATATTAAAGCCGCTGCCCAGTTCAGTAAATTGCTCTAAAGCTTGAATACGTTTACGGGCATCTGAAGTCATTACATCGTAAGGAGGGGTGATGAAATAACAGAACGCTTTTTTATTACTTCTTCCTACACGCCCTCTCATTTGGTGGAGATCACTCAATCCGAAATTATTCGCGTTGTTGATGAAAATCGTATTTGCATTGGTGACATCGAGCCCGCTTTCTACTATTGTTGTAGACACGAGTACATCGAATTCTCCATTCATAAAAGATAGCATTAAACTTTCCAGCTTTTTGCCTTCCATCTGTCCATGTCCAATTCCAATTTTAGCATCAGGAACCAAGCGTTGAAGCATGCCAGCAACTTCTTTAATATTTTCAATACGGTTATGAATAAAGAAAACCTGTCCGCCACGTTGCACTTCATATGTGACCGCATCGCGAATCGTTTCTTCCGAAAAGCGTATTACTTGACTTTCTATTGGGTATCGGTTTGGTGGTGGTGTGTTAATAACCGAGAGATCTCTAGCGGCCATCAAACTGAACTGCAACGTTCTTGGAATTGGGGTTGCCGTCAAGGTCAATACATCAACATTCTCTTTTATAGATTTTAATTTGTCTTTGACTGAAACTCCGAATTTTTGTTCTTCATCAACAATGAGTAAGCCCAGATCTTTGAATTTCACATTCTTGTTAACCAACTGATGTGTACCAATAATAATGTCAACTTTTCCGGCTTCTAAATTCTCTAATGTCTCACGACGCTCTTTGGTAGTTCGAAAACGATTTAAATAGTCAACAGTTACTGGCATATCTTTTAATCGCTCAGAAAATGTCTTATGGTGTTGAAACGCTAGAATCGTGGTAGGTACTAGTACTGCGACCTGCTTTCCATTGGCTACGGCCTTAAACGCTGCTCGAATAGCAACCTCAGTTTTGCCGAAACCCACGTCGCCACAGATGAGTCTATCCATCGGACGTTCACTTTCCATATCACGCTTGATATCTTCCGTTGCTTTCCCTTGATCGGGAGTGTCTTCGTAAATAAAAGATGCCTCTAATTCATGTTGTAGATATCCATCTGGGTCATACTGAAATCCTTTCTGAAGCCTTCGCTTGGCATATACCTTGATTAAATCAAAAGCGATTTTTTTAACTCTTGATTTTGTTTTTTGTTTGATTTTTTTCCAAGCTGCCGACCCGAGCTTATAAATCTTTGGAACAGCCCCATCTTTTCCGTTGAATTTTGAAATTTTATGGAGAGAGTGAATGCTAACATATAAAATATCACGCTCGCCATACATCAATTTTATTGCCTCTTGCTTTTTACCTTCGACATCAATTTTTTGAAGCCCTCCAAATTTTCCAATTCCGTGATCAATATGTGTTACGTAATCGCCAATTTCAAGTTTGTTCAATTCTTTGAGGGTTATGGCTTGTTTTTTAGCATAACCATTTTTCAATTGAAATTTGTGATATCGCTCAAAAATTTGATTGTCGGTATAACAAACTATCTTAAGATCTTCATCAATAAAACCCTCGTGTAACGAAAAAACAACAGTCTTGTAGTGAACTTGAGTTTTGCCTTCTTCAAAAATATCATGAAAGCGTTTTGCCTGCTGTTCCGTAGCACAACAAATAAAATTCACAAAGCCCTTTGCATGATAATCGTTTAAATTTTGAATTAATAAATCAAACTTTTTATTGAATGAAGGTTGCGGTTTAATATCGAATTGAATCTCTAGACTTTCAGTTGTTTTCGATTGATTAAAGTTGATGACTTGAAAATTTTTGAGCTGCGTCTTGAATTGGAATGCATTCAAGAATAACTCTTCAGGCTTAGCGTGTTTTATGTCTTCTGATAGTTGTGTAAAAGCTTCCTCGGCTTTTCCAAAGAAATCATCCAAACGATCAAAAAGAAGTGGGGTATTCTTTGCAAAAACTACCGTTTTTGACGAAATATAACTTAGAAAACTCTCTCTTTTTTCTTCAAGAAATTTATTGGCAACATTTGGAATGATCGTAATCTTTTTAATCTTTTCGGTAGACAATTGTGTTTCTACGTCGAAAGTTCGAATACTATCTACCTCGTCTCCAAAGAATTCAATGCGATAGGGCTCATCATGCGAAAAAGAAAAAACATCGACGATTCCACCTCGAACCGAAAACTCACCAGGCTCAGTAACAAAATCAACCCGTTTAAATTGATATTCAAAAAGAACTTCATTTAGAAAGTCTAGCGAAAGACTGTCTTCAAGTTTTATTTTAAGCGTATTTTTTTCAAGTTCTCTTCTCGTGACAACTTTTTCAAAAAGCGCATCAGGATAGGTCACAATAATCGCTGGTTTTTTACGAGAGTTTATGCGATTCAAAACCTCTGCGCGCAACAACACATTTGCATTGTCTGTTTCTTCAATTTGATATGGTCTTCGATAGCTTCCGGGATAAAACAAAACATCATTTTTGCCAATGAGTTGCTCCAAATCATTAAGATGATATGCAGCTTCTTCTTTGTCATCAAAAACAACAAGGAAAGGAGTATCTGATTTCTTGAAAGTTTCAGAAACCACAAAAGCAATAGCAGATCCTGAGAGACCTTTTAAAGAGATTTGTTGTAGATTTTTTTCGGTATTGGCAATAAAACGCTGCAGTTTCTGCAATTGCGGAGACTGTGAAAATAATTCGGAAACCGGGGTTTTAATCAACCTTCAATTTTTTGCAAAGATACTATGCATTGTGCTTACAAACCAAAGTAAGCCCCTACTTTTAAGTGTTTTCAAGACTGTTGAAAAATGAATTCTTTTTTCTATTTAAAATTAAATGAACCACCACAGCAAGGCCCAAAATAGCAGCACATATGAGTGCGGTAGTTGCTAAATTTTGTACTTCTTGAGTATGTCGAACGTATATTGCAATTAGTGCCCAAATACCTACAAAAGCGAATTCGCGCATATGTCTCGTCCAAAGCACATACAGATTGACTATCATGGCTATAATTATCATGGTGATCGTCCATTGTTGTTCACTAAGAAAACCTCCACCCCAATTTAACTTACTCAAATAGGCGGCTATATTTGCGATAGTCGCAACAGCAATCCATCCACTATAAATCCCAATAGGTAACCAACCAAAGATCATGGTCGCCCGTGAAACCGAACTTCGTTCCATATTCGTTTTTATAATAATCTGAAGTAAGCAAAAGAGAATTCCTAACATGACAAGTACGGATAGCCCCGTATAGTCATATGAAAAAACAAAAACCCAAACACAATTTAGAAGGTTTGCACTAGCAAACCAATATCCTGTTTGGTCAATAATACGATTTGATTTTTCACTAAAGAAGACCAATTTTATTTGGTAGATACCATACGCAATTAGCGCTAGAAAAATGAGTCCCCATATGGCAAAAGCATAACCCGCAGGCGTAAACAGGTTAAAATATTTATTACTGATATCTCCTATGGTAGTTTCGTTGATGCGAATGGCTTGAGAAACATAATTTACAAGTATCACTAAGATTACAGATGTCAGATTAATGACGGAAAGACGTTTTTGCATAAATCCAATTTTTTTTAAAAATACGATTATAAAAGGTTGCAATCAGAATGCATTGTAATCGATATACATCGCTAAACTTCAACTTCAAATACTGCTTCTTTCGTTACTGCGAATATTTTGTCTTTTTTGGAGGGTGTTAAAGAGTGACTTCCGGTGAACTGACCAAATGCAGGAACAATCATTTGATTTTCTTTCTGGAAGAAGCAAGGTAGGCGTAAGGTTTGTCTGCCGGCACCTCTTAGGCGCACAGCGGGATGAATATGACCAGAAAAATTAAAAAAGCCCGCTCGATCTTCAGGATGATGCGTAAGTAGAAATCCGTCAGATTGTATTTCGGGGACTACTTTCACCCCTAATTTCTCGTATCTTAATGGTGAAATGATATCATGATTACCTTCTACCAAAATGAACTCGAGGTTTTGATCTATGATCCATTTTTCAAAGAGTTGCCATTCTTTGTTAATAGATGAGTGAAATAAATCTCCTAAGAAACAAATGGTTTTAGGCTTGAAGTATTCAATGGCTTCCGTCATTAAATCAAAATTCTTTTGAATAGCCTTTTGCGGTACTGCGGCTCCGAATTTTCTAAAATGAGAGACCTTCCCTAAGTGAACATCACTAATAATTAACATGCTTTTTTGTTCCCAAAAAATAACACTTAATGGGTGTAAAATAAAAGTATTATTCTTAATCTTTAGCACTTGGGTCATACCACAAAATTAGCAAAAGGATAGCTTATTTCTTAGATAGAATTGCAGCCATTCGCTTAATTCTATCTGCGAGCTTTTCGCTTGAAAGTTTTTCACGACTCATACGATCTGTAATGAGGGGAAAAGAGAAAGGAGTAGGTTTAGCACATTGTTTCCAAACAATGGTTTGTGTTTCTATTCGCTCTAATGAGATCCGCAAACGACCTTCTTCCAATTGATGCTCAAAAGTTTCGGTAAAGGCTTGTTGAAATAATAAATTATCATCCTCATAATCTCGAAATACATCAAACAATAATTGAGAGCCACTTTGTAGGTGCCTCATCTTAATACCTTTATTAGGGTAGCCTGTGAATACCATTCCGCTAATTACAGCAATATCGCGAAACTTCCGTCGTGCCATTTCTGTAGAATTTAAACTCTTTTCCAAATCACTAGACATATAGTCTATTGTAAATAAGTCGTTGTCAATGACCTGCTGCATATCGATTTCTTGATCTGAGAGTATTTCGAATCCGTAGTCATTGAACGCCAAAGAAAAGGTAATTGGAGATAGTAGACTGATTCGATAGCCCAATAAACTGCCCATGGCTTCGTGAACAAATCGTCCTTCAAACGGATAAAATAGATGATGATAACCATCTCTCGTTTTAAAAGTTTCAATTAAAAACTCATCAGGTTTCGGTACGATGCTGTCAACACGTTGTTGTTTAAAAATATGAGCGAGTGATTTTAATTCGCGTGACTGTTCTTTTTTATCTAAACTCACTTTATACAATTCTTCTCGAAGTAGTTTTGACATTTGTGCCGATAGTGTCATACGACCACCACCCCAAGAAGGAACTTTACTAGTTTTCTTTCTAGAATTACGAACATGAACCTGCATTTCTTTAATGCGTATGAATTCTAAATTTCTACCTGCAAAGGTGAAAACATCACCTTGATTTAATTTTGATATGAAATATTCTTCAATGGTACCTATGTAACCTCCTTTTTGATAACGCACTGTAAGATTTGCATCTCCGACAATCGTACCGATTTGAAAACGATGGCGCATAGCCACACCTCGGTTATTGACTTTAAACCTACCATCTTCTTCAACTTCAACTTTTTTATATTCATCATACGATTGCAGACTTTGGCTTCCCATTACAAGAAAGTTTAAAAGCCAACTCCATTGATCTTCTGACACCGCCTGATAGCAGAAGGTTTGTTTTATTTCTTTAAAAATTTCGTTAGGATAAAACCCTTCTGATATGGCCAAAGTCGTCAAGTACTGCAGTAAAACGTCGTAACTGTTTAAATAAGGCATTCGATCTTCGACCGCTTTTTGCTTTACCGCTTTTTGCAAGGCAGAAGCCTCGACCAGTTCGATAGCGTGAGTAGGTAAAAAATAGATCACGCTTTCTTTACCTGGGCGGTGACCACTTCGCCCCGCACGTTGTAAAAAACGAGCAATACCCTTGGGCCCGCCAATTTGTATTACGGTTTCTACAGGAGCGAAATCAACTCCTAAATCTAAGCTTGACGTACAAACTACTGCTTTTAAACTTTCATTGCGAATCGCATTTTCTACCCAAACACGGGTTTCTTTATTGATGCTACCGTGGTGCATAGCGATTTCACCTGCATACTCCGGATGCTTCTCCAAAATCTTTTGAAACCAAATTTCACATTGGCTTCTTGTATTGGTAAATAGTAAAGTTGTTTTACTATTATTGATGATCGGAATGACTTCTTCTAAAAGCCGAAGTCCTAAATGACCACGCCAAGGAAACGTTTCCATTTCTTTCGGAATAATACTCTTAACCGTAATTTTCTTTTTCAGATTAGCTTTTATAAGTACTGATTTTTCCAATGCTTCTGAATCTGGACCTAGTAAAACCTGACGTGCTTGGTCTAGATTTCCGATGGTAGCCGATATACCCCAGATTCGAATATTTTTAGATAAGGCTCTTAGTCTCGAAAGACCTAATTCCATTTGCACCCCGCGTTTCGTGCCTAGTAATTCGTGCCATTCATCAACCACTATAGCAGAACAATCTTTGAAAATTTTGGGATACCCTTTCGTTGCGAGCAGTAAATGCAGGCTTTCGGGGGTAGTAATTAACAAGTCAGGCATCTGCTTTTTCTGCTGAGCTCTTTCTTTTGTAGTGGTATCGCCAGACCGTATGCCAACCGTCATCTGGGTACCTAAGTCATGGGCTACTCGTTCGGCAGATTGTTTTATTTCTTGGGACAGTGCGCGAAGTGGAGTAATCCAAATTGCTTTCAATCCCTTTTTGTGTTTGTCACGATAATCTGGGTTCTTTTTAATGTAATCTAATATGATTGGAAACCAAAGCGCATAGGTCTTTCCACTTCCAGTAGGGGCATTTAAAAGA
Organism: uncultured Flavobacteriaceae bacterium; assembly: GCA_937936275.1. Classification (GTDB taxonomy): domain Bacteria; phylum Bacteroidota; class Bacteroidia; order Flavobacteriales; family Flavobacteriaceae; genus Maribacter_C. The sequence continues at coordinate 21,627 of CALHCJ010000038.1, read as the reverse complement.
CCATGTTTGCCTTGCAAAAAAGCTTTCCAAGTTTTTTTTTGAAAGGCAAAGGGTTTCCAGTTTTGTTCTTCAAACCAGTTTTCTGCAACCTCGTACAATTGATCTCTTGTCATAGCTCTTATTGTACAATCATTTGTTTGAGATCTTCCAAATTGTTTGCCTCATGAATTGTTTTGTCTTGCCGCCATCTAAGAATTCTAGGAAATCGCGTAGCAACTCCACTTTTATGTCTTTTGGATAGTGCAATACCTTCAAATGCAATTTCAAAAACATGATGCGGAGTGACTGAACGAACGGGTCCGAACCTTTCTAAAGTGTTTTTTTTGATCCAAGCATCCACTTTACGAAATTCAGCATCGGTAAGACCAGAATATGCTTTAGCAAAGGTAACTAGCTCTTTTTCTCCGTTTTCTTTTTCAGTCCATAGTGCAAAAGTATAATCGGTAAATAGATTACTTCTTCGACCATGACCGCGCATCGCATACGTTAAAACCGCATCGATGGTTAAGGGGTCTACTTTCCATTTCCACCAATCTCCTTTTTTTCGCCCTACCAAGTATGGAGAGTCCCGTCTTTTTAACATGAGCCCTTCACTATGAACCTCACGTGATTTTTCTCTTTCTGTTGCGACTTCTTCCCAAGAATCAAAATACATTTTTGAAGAAAGCCGCAACGGATTCTCGATTTCACTTGAGGTAATAGCATTAAATAATGTTTCCAGTAGTTTTCTTCGTTTTTCAAAAGGCTGTTGACGAATATCTTGGCCTTCCCATTCTAAAAGGTCATAGGCTTTCAAAATGACTGGAACTTTTTCTAATAATGCTTTTGATACCTTTTTTCTTCCAATGCGAGTTTGTAAATCATTAAAGGTGCCGATAGCTCCGTTGGGGTAGGGTAGAATTTCACCGTCGATAACTGTTCCGTTAGGAATTAAACCAATGAATGAGGTAAATTCTGGGTATTTGTCAGTAACCAATTCTTCTCCACGGCTCCACACGAAAATTTCATTATTTCTGAGGATGACCTGAGATCGAATGCCATCCCATTTATGTTCTGCAGACCATTCATGTACATCTCCCAAATCGGCTACTTCATTTTCAATTGCATATGCTAGATAAAAGGGATAAGGCTTAGATAAGTAATCACTTTCATTTTCTTCTAAGATTAACTCTTGAAAAGTAATTTGATCAGGATTCCAGTTTCCCATAAGCTTATACGCCAAAATATCCTCATCAATTTCTGTAGATTTTGACAGCGCACGAGTCATTAATTTCTGACTTACGCCAATTCTAAATCCACCCGTAATCAACTTGGTAAAGACAAAACGTTCATAGTAATCTAGAGCGAGCCAATTTTTATAGAGATAGTCTTTTTTATCTTCATCCGTTTTCTTTTTTAACGCAATCATTTCTTGTAAAAACTGCGTTAAACTTTTTGCGGTATCTGTTTTATTTGATGGGATTACCAAGGCAATCGTTTCGGCTAAATCGCCAACAATGTGATAACTTTCTTCAAACAACCACAACGGAATATTAGATAGTTCAGAAGCCCACTGCCGAAGTAAAGTGGTGTTTACTGGTCTTGGTGGCCGGCGATGTGAAAGAATAGCAATTGTCCAAACTTTATCTTCATCGGAAGCGTTATTAAAATATTCAGCTAATGCCTGAACTTTAACTGTTGTCTTGTTCGTACTGTCAAGGGTTTTTATAAGCTGAGCAAATCTTTTCATAAGCGTTAATACATACAGGGGTAATGGGCAATCTTCTTAAGATATTGCTACAGTTTCTTCTTTAGAGTTTAATTCGCCCAGCTCGCCCTCATACTGAGTTTCTTCGGTACGAGCGTCATAACCTTGTTCTCTTAGGTATCGTGAAAATATTTCTGTGTAACCATGGGTGCAAATCACTTTTTCAGCTTCTGTAGCTTTAATACTCTCTAGTAATCCTTGCCAATCACAATGATCGCTGAGTACAAAACCTTTGTCAACAGCGCGTCTTCTTCTAGCCCCTCTAAAGGTCATCCATCCACTTGCCGAAGCAGTGACATAAGGTACCATTTTTCGTATCCATGTACTGCCATGTGCACTCGGGGGTGCGAGTACGATATTGCCTAAAAGTTCTTCTTTTTTAGTTTCTCTGGTAATCAACTTCGTTTCGGGAAAATCAACAAGTGGTCGTAACACATTTGTCATGTTTTCAATAGCGCCATGTGTGTATATTTTTCCAATACTAGGATCTAGATATTTAAGCAATCTTTGCGCCTTCCCTAGAGAATATCCAAAGAGAACAGACGTTTTACCCTCAGATTGATTTTCAGCCCACCATTGGTTGATATGATCTAAAACTTCTCGCTGTGGAGTCCATTTAAAGGCTGGTAAGCCAAAGGTGCATTCGGTAATAAAAGTATCACATTTTACAACTTCGTAGGGCGTAGAGATTCCATCATTTTCTGTTTTGTAATCTCCAGTAAATACCCAAACCTCACCTTTGTATTCTACTCGAATTTGCGAAGAACCAATAATGTGACCCGCAGGGTGTAATGAGAATTTTACATTGTTTATAACAAAGGTCTCTCCCCATTCTTTTCCGATAACATTGATGTCTCCAAGACGATGTGAAATTATAGGTACATTTCGATGGTGGGTAATATATTGCTGGTGCCCATATCTACTATGATCCGCATGACCATGTGATATGATGGCCTTATCTACTGGTTTCCAAGGGTCTAAATACACTTTGGCTTCCTCACAATAAATACCCTTACTCGTAAATTCTAAAAGTGGTTTTCGCATAGCATTGTGAAGTTACAAATTTGGGTACAAAACAAAGTTTACAGGAATACAAATAATCACCCCGAAAAAAATTATATTTGCCTCGTTAAAAATTACAGATATGTCGATTGCAGATTTTTTTGATAGTGGATTTCAAAAGAGAAATCAAGACCATTTTGCGGCCATTGTAAGAGTCGCTATGAGTGATGGAGTAATAACTGAAGACGAAAAAGCCTTCTTAGATAGATTGGCTCGAAAATTAGATATTTCAGAAGGTGATTATAAAGAAATTTTAAAAGATTATCAATCACACCCAGTGAATCCGCCCGGTAGTTATGATAGACGATTAGAAAGATTGTATGATTTAGCGCGTATGGTTTATGCTGATCATGAGTTGGGTGAACGTCAAAAAGCAATGTTAGAGCGTTTGTGCGTAGGATTAGGATTTTCTACAGCAAACGTAAATTATGTGGTTGATAAGGCTTTAAAATTAGTTCATGCCGGAGTTGATGAAGATAATTTTATTGATGAGATAAAAAATATGAATCGATAAGATGCTAAAGGGAATAAAAAAGGGAGCCAATTGGTTCCCTTTTTTTATTAGTGATATTTTTTTAAAAACCCCTCAAGCTTATTGACCATATTACGGCTTCCGCAGAAGAAAGGTACACGTTGATGAAGTTCTGTAGGTTGAATATCCATAATTCGGGTTTTACCGCCGATAGCAATTCCATTGGCTTGTTCTGCAATGAAAGCCATGGGGTTACACTCGTATAACAATCTTAGCTTACCGCTCTCAGAAACACTACTTTTCGGATACATATAGATTCCTCCTTTGATCATATTTCTATGAAAGTCAGAAACGAGAGAACCAATATAGCGAGAGGTATAGGGGCGATCACCTTCCTCTTGCTGGCAGTATTTGATATAATCTTTTACACCTTGATGAAAATGTACGTAGTTACCTTCGTTTACAGAATAAATTTTACCATCCTCAGGAAACTGCATGTTCGGGTGCGAAAGATAAAAAGTTCCGATAGCAGGGTTTAAGGTGAAACCATTAACACCATCGCCTGTAGTATAAACTAACATCGTTGAGGTTCCGTAAACGACATAACCTGCGGCTACTTGTTGATTTCCAGGTTGCAGAAAATCTTCTAGTGTCACAGGTGTCCCTACCGGAGTAACTCTTCTGTAAATCGAAAAAATTGTTCCAACAGAAACGTTGACATCAATATTTGAAGACCCATCTAATGGGTCGATAAGTACAATGTATTTATTTTGATGTTGCTCATCGTTACTATTAATACTGATAAAATCATCTTCTTCTTCAGAAGCGATACCACAGACAATTTCTCTATTCTTTAAGGTTTGAATGAATTTGTCGTTAGCTAGCACATCAAGCTTTTGTTGATCTTCACCTTGAATATTGGTGTCACCAGCAGCACCAAGTATATCAACGAGCCCCGCTTTATTAACCTCGTGATTAACTACTTTCGCCGCTAGACGGATCGCATTTATAAGTTTTGATAATTCTCCGGAAGAATATTGAAACGAATCTTGATTTTCAATAATGAACTCCCCTAGGGTAGTATTTTTTTTCGTCATTTTTGGTTATGGTGTGTTTTGAGTACAAATATCCGATATTTTGTGATACTACATCGTTTTAGTCAAAATTTGATTTTATAAATTTATAACTTTGTGTTTTATTTGTAACAATCATGAAGTATAGTATTCGCCAAGCTAGAAGGGAAGATATGAGTCAGGTATTGCAACTGATTCACGAACTTGCCGTTTTTGAAAAAGAGCAAGATGCAGTGGAAGTCTCAGTGGAGGATTTGGTGGCTGATGGTTTTGGAAAAGAAAAATTGTTTCAATGTTTTGTTGCCGATACAAATGAAGGAATAGGAGGAATGGCTTTGGTCTACCCGCGATATTCTACCTGGAAAGGTCCGGTAATTCATCTCGAAGATCTTATTGTAACTGAAAAAATGCGGGGGACTGGATTAGGGAGTGCTTTATTGACTGAAGTAGTAAAGTACGGCAGCAATTTAGGTGTGAAACGCATTAGTTGGGAGGTAATCGATTGGAATGAACCTGCAATCACCTTTTACGAAAAGAAAGGGGCTAAAGTGATGCGCGATTGGGATGTTGTACAATTGGACGAAAAAGGCATGCAAGCATTCTTAGAAAATAGTTGAGTTTTATGAGAGTATTTAAATTCGGTGGGGCGTCTGTAAAAGATGCTGATGGCGTTAAAAACGTCGTGAAAGTTTTACAAGAGGTAGGTCATGAGAAGACCTTAGTTGTAATCTCTGCAATGGGTAAAACTACGAATGCTATGGAAGCTGTGGTTGATGCTTATTTTGAAGATAAGACTAAAGTTCCTTCGGTGGTTCAAGAGGTGATAACATTTCATAACGATATTTTGTCGAATCTTTTTGAGAATAAGAACCACAACATTTATTCTAAGATAAAAAAGCTTTTCGACGAGGTTCAAGGTTTTTTAGTTTGGAATAAATCACCACATTATAATTTTGTTTACGATCAGGTGGTAGGTTACGGCGAGTTAGTTTCAACAACTATTGTCAGTGCTTATTTAAACGAGGTTGGCTTAAGAAATAATTGGGTTGATGTTCGAGAACTTATAAAAACAGATGATAGTTACAGAGATACAATTGTAAATTGGGAAAAAACACAAGCAAACGTATCTAAAATTATAGATCGTAAAATCTTAAACATTACCCAAGGCTTTCTTGGAAGTGATGATAATAATTTCACTACCACTTTAGGTAGAGAAGGTTCTGATTATACAGCTGCTATCTTAGCATATTGTCTGAATGCAACCTCGGTAACCATTTGGAAAGATGTTCCAGGTGTCTTAAATGCTGACCCCCGTTATTTCAACGAGACACAACTTTTAAATAATATCTCGTATCGTGAAGCTATTGAATTGGCTTTTTATGGCGCATCAGTCATACATCCAAAAACACTTCAGCCGTTGCAGCGCAAAGAAATTCCATTGCACGTGAAATCTTTTATCAAACCCGCGGATAAAGGAACAACGGTGGGCAAAGGTGTGGGAATTGAACCTTTAGTACCTTGTTTCATTGTCAAAAAGAATCAAGTTCTGATGAAACTTTCCTCCTTAGATTTTTCATTTATTGTTGAAGACAGCATTAGTGAATTGTTTAAAATGTTTCATGAGTATAAAATGAAGGTTGATCTTATTCAAAATTCTGCGATTAGCTTTTCTGTATGTGTAGATAATAAGTTTGGACGGCTGGACGAACTTTTAAATAATTTGAAAAGTAGATTTAAAGTAGTTTGCCAAGAAGATGTCTCGCTTTACACCATTAGGCACTTTGATACTAAAGCAATTACGTCTCTTCTCAATGGTCACGAAGTACTGTTAGAACAAAGAGGTACAGAAACCGTTCAATTCGTTATCAAATAGTTTCTGAGAACTCAATGAAATCCATTTGATTTTTGGTTATCGTTGAAAATAGTAAATTGTGTTCTCAACTAGGGATTTTACTATATTTACGACTTCCTATAATAGTTCATGAATGGGTTTAGTGACCGCAAAAGAATTGGCAAAAGCCGTCAATCTTGATAAATATGGCTTTTTAGGAACCTTCGTAAGTTGGTTTCTCATGAAGGTTACTAGAATTTCAAGCATCAATAAATTTTATGACCGGGTAAAACATCTTGAGGCCCGAGAATATGCAGAAGCCATACTTGAGCATTATGAAATAGATTTCGAAATTCCTGAAGAAGATTTCAAAAGATTACCTAAAGAAGGTCCTTACATTACAATTTCAAATCATCCGTTGGGAGCCATTGACGGTATCATTCTGTTTAAACTTTTATTAGCTCAGCGTACTGACTATAAAGTCATGGCAAATTTTTTGTTAGAACGAATGGTGCCTATAGAGTCTCATATCATTCCGGTGAATCCTTTTGAAAATCGAAAAGACGTCAAAAGTAGTATTGCTGGCTTTAAAAGTGCTTTACAACACTTGAAAGATGGGCATCCTTTAGGCATATTTCCAGCAGGTGAAGTATCTACCTATAAAGAAGGAAAGCTCATCGTAGATAAGCCTTGGGAGGAAGCTGCTTTGAAACTAATTCGAAAAGCAGAGGTTCCAGTTGTCCCCATCTACTTTCATGCAAGAAATAGTAAGTTGTTTTATCGGTTGGCTAAAATCAGTGATATTTTTCGAACTGCCAAAATTCCTTCTGAAGTCTATACGCAACGAAACCGGCCTATTAAAATACGAATTGGACAACCTATTTCTGTGAAAGTACAGCAAGAGCAAGAGACTTTTGCAGACTACAATGATCTATTGCGAAGGAAAACCTATATTCTATCAAATGCTTACGCAAAAGAGCGTTTAATTGATCAGTTGCCTACTACACTAAAGCTTCCTAAACAGCCAAGAAAAATTGTTACTGCGGTGCGTACGGAAGTTTTAGAGGGAGAAATTGAAAAGTTGACTGAGAAAGACCGAAGAATACTTCAAAGTAAGAACTATGAAGTTTTTTTGGCGCCGGCCAAAGAAATGCCTTTTCTTTTAAAAGAAATAGGGAGACAGCGAGAAATTACATTTAGAGAAATTGGGGAGGGCACGAATAATTCAATAGATATCGATAAGTTCGATGCCTACTATCACCATATGTTTCTCTGGGATAGTGATGCCAAGGTAATCGCTGGAGCTTATCGCATGGGCTTAGGTTCAGAGATTTTTGCCGCACATGGTATCGATGGATTTTATTTACAGGATTTATTTCGGTTTGAACCAGAGCTATTCAGTATGATGCAGAAATCCATAGAAATGGGTAGAGCATATATCATCAAAGAATATCAGCAAAAACCAATGCCGTTGTTTCTGTTATGGAAGGGCATTGTGCATACTACATTGAGGCATCCTGAACATAAATACCTAATTGGTGGGGTAAGTATAAGCAATCAATTTTCGAACTTTTCAAAGTCATTGATGATTGAGTTTATGAAATCCAATTATTGGGATCCTTATGTTGCACAATACGTTCGCCCAAAAAAGGAATTCAAAGTAAAATTGAATGATGCAGACAAAGAGTTTGTTTTTGATGAAACCCAAGCCGATTTGAACAAGTTTGATAAACTCATTGACGAAGTAGAACCTGGTAGTTTACGCTTACCCGTATTGATTAAGAAGTATATTAAGCAAAATGCAAAAGTAATAGCGTTCAATGTAGATCCACTTTTCAATAACTCTGTTGATGGGTTGATGTATATCAAAATTGCTGACTTACCAGAAAGTACAGTAAAGCCAGTTATGGAAGAATTTCAAGCTGAGTTAGAGCGGAAGTTTGCAGAAGCTTACCAAAACGGCTCGTAAAAATTCCTTATTTTTAAGGAAAAGCTTTAGCTATGAAATATTTTCTTATTGCGATATTATTTTTGCTGTTTTCGCAAGCTACTTTTTCTCAAGCAATTTCTGGTAGTGTCTTTGACGCAAAAACTGGAGAAAAAATAGTTGGTGCCTCCGTCTTTTTTGCAAGCACTTCAATTGGGACCATTACTAATGAGGAAGGTTATTTTTCAATTGACCCTAAATTCAATTCTAATACGTACTTGGTAATCACCCATATTGGATATAAGACTTTTACTTTGGGATATCAAGATCTAGGTCAAAATCTTAAAATTCCATTAGTAGAAGAATTCTTTGAAATTCCTGAAGTTGTTTTGATATCTGACCCTTTTACTAGGAAACAAAAATTAGAAGTTTTTAGGCTGGAGTTTTTAGGAGATTCAGATGCAGGATTGAATAGTAAAATAGTTAATGAAGAAGACTTAGAATTATATTTCAATTCAAAAACTAAAACGCTGTCGGTCCATTCGAAGGAACCTATCATAGTACTAAATGACCGCTTAGGTTATGAAATACAATTCAATTTAGTCGATTTTCAGATTTTATTTAGAAAAAGAAGCCTTGATCGAATCGATAATATAATTAGTACAATTATTTATGGATATCCATTTTTTAAAGATATCTCCAAGAATGAAAAAGCTTTCTTAGACTTAAGAAACAGGGCCTATTTAGGATCTATCCAACATTTTATGCGGACTATTTGGAATCAGTCTTGGGCAGATGAGTCTTTTGAATTTTATCATAATCTAGCAAAAATTGATGCCAAAGAAGCGCTTACGATTTCAGCAGGAGCAGATATTTTTACAAAAAAGGTTTCGTTTAAATGGAAAAAATTAAACCTAACCTACAAAAAAGGACCCTTTAAACATTGGTCAACATTAAATTTATTTGCTGGTAACACTATAACTATCGATAGATACGGAAGTTATATGCCTTACCTTCAACTGAAGTTCGGTGGTGAAATGTCAGATGATAGAATAGGAGATTTGCTACCCTTAGATTTTGAATTAAACGATGGTTTTGAATAAAGTATCAAAATGTTCATTTTATACTTATTCTCATAGCATAAATTAATTCAGTTGCTATCTGAATAGAACGTTCCAAATATTTTTGCTTGTTGAAGGGTATTGTCAAAAGCTTTTGGATCTTCATAAGTAACTGGAAAAACGACCATTGGAACCAACTACAAAAGACAGTCCTTGTTCGCCGAAGCGCAAGTCATTATCGCTCCAAAGTTTGGTTTAGGATTAATGAAGTCGTCGAATGTTTTCTAAAACCCAATTATTGGGTGCATATTTGAAATATACTTTATAGTATATACTGGGTTCTTTGAGTCTAATATTTTATCAACTTCAAAGCCCATATTTCTTAGCGCGCTTAATACACCGGAAATATTTCTGTTGCTTCTGTACATCAAGAATAAATAAGATATATCGTATGTGCTCTTGTACACTTGTCTAGATTTTTTTAACAAAATTCAAAATTTATACATCCTATCTTATCCTCAGGTTCGTGGCAAATAACTAAATTCAGACTTAAATGATGCTGTTTTTCTTCGACGAAAGATCTTTATAAAATAACCCACTTGCATTTAAGGCCTGCAGTTGATAAACCTAGAGAGTGGTAGTACAATACAATTTTCTATCTTATTGATTCCATATCATCTAGAAAATAGATTTTTAACTTGTACGTACAAGTTAGAATGCGTAATTTTAGAAGATTGTATAAGAGGCTATGAAAATAAAAGAAAATAAGGCTAGAAGAGAATTTGTAAAAAAATCAGGTATTGGGGTTGCCGGATTATTTTTGACACCTGGTTTGATAATACAATCTTCAGCTTGTTCAAACGCTTCAAATGATATTCCTATCAATGCGCACTTGTGGGTATACGCTAGTAAGTTTCCACCCAACTGGGACTGTACACCAGTACTCGATACCGTATTTTCCGATTTGAGTTACGCAGGCATGCAAGGTGTAGAATTAATGGAAGCGCAGCTAAGACACGATGATTCGGTTGAACGTTTGAACGCACTTATTGAAAAATACCAACTTCCAGTTTCGGGTTCATCGTATGGGGTTGGTTTTGGAATGTGGGATACTGCTCAACACGAAGCTATTTTAGAGGACATCAATATTGTAGTACCACGGTTAGGAAAGATTGGAGGCAAGACCTTTGGTATTTCTGTCGGTGGTAAAAAGGATGGATTAAAGACCAAAACCGAGTTAGACGCCCAAGCAGGTATTCTGAAAAAAATCAGAGCTATTTGTGATGATAACGGTGTTGAAGCCAACCTGCATAATCATACCTATGAGGTTGAAAATAACTTATATGATTTAAAAGAAACGCTTGCACGCATTCCTGATTTCAAATTGGGTCCAGACCTTAATTGGTTGATTCGTGCGGGAGTTGATCCCGTCGATTTCATTAATACCTATGGTAGTCAAGTGGTCTATCTTCATATCAGAGATGAGTTCGAAGATGGCACATGGACAGAGTTCGTAGGTCAAGGTGATACCAATTTTGAAGCCATCGCAAGCGCTCTGAAAGCTCAAAATTTTAATGGTCAGGCTGCTATTGAATTGGCTTTTCCAGAGAATTTTACGCCTAAAAATGAACTTAAAGAAGATTGGAAATTGAGCAGGGCGTTTGTCAAAAAGACATTCGAGTGGTAGCATAAGTTATTTCAAAAAAATTACTGCATCAACAGAACCGAAAAAATTATAGTATGAAAGTAGCAATGTTAGGCTCTGGTTTTATCGCACGATTTTATGCAGAATCGTTGCATGCACAGAGACGTAAAGACCATGTCGTAATGGTGTATTCTCGTAATGAAGACAATGCGAAGCGATTTGCAGATGATTACGGCCTTCCACATTACAGCACAAATATGGAGGAGGCAATTACTCACCCAGATGTAGATGTGGTGTTGATATCGCTTCCAAATCATTTGCACGAGGCTGCCGTTTTGGCTTGTGTAAAAGCCAAGAAAAATGTGATTTGCACTAAACCATTGGGCCGAACCGCTGCAGAGGCAAAACGAATGCTAGACGCTGTTGAAAATGCGGGTATTTTTGGTGGTTACTTGGAAGATCTTTGCTATACTCCAAAATTTTTAAAATCGATTGAAAGTGTAAAGCGTGGTGATATTGGTAGAGTACTCTGGGCGAAATCTAGAGAAGCACATCCTGGTCCGCACAGCGATTGGTTTTGGGATAAAAAAAAATCAGGAGGGGGTGCTATTATCGATTTAGGCTGTCACTGTGTCGAAATCAGTAGAAATTTTATTGGAAAAAATATCAAGCCAATGGAAGTCATGTGCTGGGCAGATACCCAAGTACATCCCATCGATGCCGAGGACCATGCTATTGGTTTGGTAAAATATGCCAATGGAGCAATAGGTCAATTTGAAGTAAGCTGGACCTTCAGAGGAGGAATGGATTTACGCGATGAGGTCATGGGCACCGAAGGAACTATCTGGCTCAATAGCTTTTTGCGTACCGGTTTTGAAATGTTTACAACAGGAAATGGAGGCGAGGGCTATGTAGCAGAAAAGGCAGAGTCTAATATAGGATGGATATTTCCCGTAGGAGACGAATCTCACGAATTGGGTTATCCACATATGTTTACCGATATGTTCTCGGCTATCGAAGAGAAAAGAGAGCCGCTAGAATCTTTTTATGATGGTTATGTAGTCAATGCCATTTTAGATGCTGCGTTCAAATCTGCAGAAACCAAAATTTGGGAACCTGTGATGATTGAAGATTGGAGAGGTGAAGAACCGAAGGACACCGAAAAACAACAAAAATCCTATGACGATACACATTATTTGATCAAAGAGGAAATTTTGCCGAACGGAGATGTTACGGTGATTTTAAAGCATAAAAAAACAGGTGAGGTTTCAAGTAAGGTAACCAAAGCTTAGTTAATTATAATATTGTTACTATGAACATCAACGGAAAAGGTACTGCTGAAAACACCTATGACGCCATCGTTATCGGTTCGGGAATTAGCGGTGGATGGGCGGCTAAAGAACTTTGTGAAAAAGGATTGAAAACTTTAGTGCTTGAGCGTGGCAGAATGGTTGAACATATAAAAGATTACACCACAGCGAGTATGCATCCTTGGGAGTTTGAACACCGCGGGACTATTCCTCAGAAAATAAAAGACGAGAACCCTGTAGTGAGTCGTTGTTATGCTTTCAACGAAGCAACAGAGCATTTTTTTGTAAAAGATCAGGAACATCCTTATGAACAGAAAAAGCCGTTTGATTGGATTCGGGGATATCAAGTAGGTGGTAAATCATTACTTTGGGCGCGGTGGACTCAGCGTTGGAGCGACCTTGATTTCGAGGCTAATGCCAAAGATGGTATTGCTATTGATTGGCCGATTCGCTATAAAGATATTGCACCTTGGTATAGTTATGTAGAAAAATTTGCCGGGATTAGTGGCAACAAAGATGGCCTTTCAGTCATACCAGACGGTGAGTTTCTTCCTCCTATGGAGATGAATTGTTTAGAAAAGCATGTAAAGCAGGCATTAAAAAAATACTATGACGATAGGCATCTTGTGATTTCAAGAACAGCAAACCTAACCGCAAGACACAACGGTCGAGGGCCGTGTCAATACAGAAGTTTATGCAGCCGTGGTTGTCCATTTGGAGGATATTTTAGTAGTAATTCCTCGACATTACCGGCGGCGGTAAAAACAGGAAATATGACTTTGCGTCCTTTTTCCGTAGCTCATTCTATTATATATAATGCAGATACGGGTAAAGCGACAGGGGTTCGTGTCATTGATACCAATTCAAAAGAAGTCATTGAATATTATTCAAAGATTGTTTTTGTAAATGCTTCTACTTTAAACTCTACCTTATTATTGATGAATTCTAAGTCAGAACGTTTTCCTAACGGAATGGGAAATGATTCGGGAGAGCTGGGGCATAATTTGATGGACCATAACTACAATTGTAAAGTGGAAGGAGAGTATGACGGTTTTGAAGATAAATACTATTCAGGTCGTCGACCCACAGGAACATATCTGGCGCGATTTAGAAATTTCGGTACAGATCAACAAACTGATTACAAAAGGGGATACGCTTATGCAGGAGGAGCCTCTCGGGCACCTTTCAGTGAGCTAAGTGAAACAGCGGTTGGTGAAAAGCTCAAAATTGATTTGACACAATTGGGTCCATGGAAATTCGGATTAAGTGGTATGGGTGAGTGTCTTCCATATCATGATAATCAAATTACTCTCAGTACTGATAAAACTGATGAATGGGGAATTCCACTATTAGAAATTGATGCCGAGTATAAAGAAAATGAAACTGCGATGACCAAAGATATGATTACAACGGCAATGGAAATGTTAGACACCATGAATTTCAAAAATATTACAGATAAGAAAGAATTTCGAAATATTGGTTTGAATATTCACGAAATGGGTACGGCACGAATGGGTCATGACCCTAAAACTTCTGTGTTGAACGGCAACAATCAAGTATGGGGTGCCGAAAACGTTTTTGTGACCGACGGCGCAAGTATGACCTCGAGTGCCTGCCAGAATCCTTCTTTGACCTATATGGCATTGACCGCACGGGCAGCTGATTTCGCAGTAAACGAATTAAAGAAAATGAACCTCTAAGCGATTTCCATGAAAAGAAAAGTATTTATTAATAGATTGACCCTGGGAACTGGAGGTGCCATTCTAATTCCCACAATACCATTATTGCAAGCCTGTCAATACCAGCCTAAAATCAGAACGCAGATATCGGAAGCTGATATCTCATTATTAGATGAAATAGGAGAAACCATCATTCCAACTACAGCCAGTTCACCAGGAGCAAAAGCGACTGAAATTGGTAAGTATATGCTCTTAATGTATGATGATTGCATGCCTTATGAAGAGCAGATCATTTTTGTGAATGGCTTAAATGATTTAGATGCCAGAGCAGCAAAACGATATTCAAGTTCCTTTAAAGACGCAGAATCATCGCAAAAGTTAGCGTTGTTAGAAGAATTACAAAGTGAAGCAGTAGCTTATAATTTGGAATTAGATGGTGCAGATGAGATACCGATACATTATTTTGATCTTATAAAAGGGCTGACGCTTTCGGGGTATTTTTCTTCTGAAATAGGGATGACACAAGCTCGTGAATATTTACCACTTCCTGGAAAGTTTGAAGCTTGCATTTCTTACCGTCGAGGAGATAAACCTTGGGCAACCTAGCAGATATGAATTTTAAAAAAACTACATACATTATAATGGGTGGCACCACAGGTATGGGCCTTTCGGCTGCATTAGCCTTGTGTGATAACGGCGCAAATGTACTCGTAGTTGGTAGAAGTCTTGAAAGCTGCGAGAAAGCAGAAAAGCAATTGGGAAATAGAGGTATTGCTTTATCTGGTGATGCAACTGATGCCACGACAATGCAAAAAGCAATTCAATTGGCACATGACAATTTTGGGATTATATCTGGACTTTTTCATGTTGCCGGAGGAAGTGGTCGCCGTTGGGGAGACGGCCCCTTGGATAAAATCACTTTAGAAGGCTGGAATAAAACCATGGAACTTAATCTTACCTCAATGATGCTTTCCAACAAAGCCATGGTCAACTATTTCTTAACGCATAAAACAGCTGGAACTATTTTAAATATGGGATCAGTTTTAGGGTATTCACCTTCACCAAAGTACTTTGTTACACATGCCTATGCTGCTGCAAAATCTGCTATTATCGGTTTTACAAAATCTATTGCAGCTTATTATGCAGAGTATAATATTAGAGTGAATGTAATTGCACCATCTTTGTTTATTACTCCAATGGCGAAAAGAGCAGCTGAAGATGAAAATATTCTAAGCTTCTTAAAAACGAAACAACCCCTAGATGGTGGTAGACCAGGGGGGTCAGAAGACATCAATAATGCCGTTTTGATGTTTTTACATCCTGATTCAAAATTCATTACAGGTCAGGTACTAGCTGTTGATGGTGGCTGGACTTTGAGTGAAGGACAGTATTAATATGCAGTAACGAATGGAAAATTATTATCTAGGAATTGATGTTGGTGGAACCAAAATTAAGACCGTGGTTCTTGATGAAAAAAGGGAATTACTTGAACAAAATCAAATTTTGACCGATGATACATCCCTAGAAAAAGAAGTTTGGAAGAAAAAAATAATAGCCATTATCGACTTGAAGTACAAGCAATATACAAGTTCAACTGGCAAAACTTTAAAATGTGGTATATCGGCGCCAGGTCTCGTTGATTTTGAGAACAAAATGATTGTACATATGCCAGAGCGTTTGCGAGGTATCGAAAACTTCAATTGGTCTTCAGAACTTCAAAAAAATATTACCGTACTTAATGACGGTCACTCTGCTTGTTTTGCCGAATACGAATCGTTTTACCGCCACAAGGGTATTCAACATTTCTTAATGCTTACTCTTGGTACTGGGGTAGGTGGAGGTATAATCATTAATGAACAATTGTACCAGGGAAATATACAGAGAGCTGGCCATGTTGGCCACATGAGTGTTGAATACAACGGAATGTCAACCATGACTAATATGCCTGGTAGTCTTGAGCATGCAGTTGGAAATTTTTCGGTCTTACAGCGAACAAAAAGTAGTTTTCAAAGTGTAGAGGAGCTCGTTAAGGCCTATGAAAAAGAAGATTCAAAAGCGATGACATGGTGGCTAGAATCTGTTCAGAAATTGGCGATAGGTTTAGCTTCGCTGACGAACATTCTCTCCCCTGAGGTTATTGTTTTGGGTGGTGGTATTGCTGCTGGCGCGGGCAACTCTCTTTTAGACCCTTTAAAAAGATATATGGCTGAGTACGAGTGGCGGCCTGGCGGATATCAAACGGAAGTAAAAATTGCAAAACTAGGTGAATATGCTGGTGCTATAGGAGCAGCGCTTTTTGCGAAAACAGCAAATAATTAAGAATTAAAAATGAGTGTCACAAAAGAATATTTAGAAAAAGCTACAGCTATCGTTTCAGTGGTATCAAAACAGGAAGCTATAATTCAAGAAGTAGCTGAACTATTCGCTAAATCTATATTAGATGGTCGTATGGTGCATCTTTTCGGGTCTGGACATAGTAGGATGATGGTTGAAGAAATGTGGCCGAGATATGGCTCTTTTCCGGGGTTTAATCCTATTGTTGAATTATCACTTTCTTTTCACAATTTAGTGGTAGGGGCCAACGGGCAACGTCAAGCTATGTTTATAGAAAATGTACCAGGTTTAGCTTCAAGAATTTTGCGAAATTTTGATACGAGTCCACAAGACACAGCCTTGATAATATCTTCAAGTGGATGTAATGTTGTTCCCATTGAAATGGCTGAAGAATTTCAAAAGCGTAAAGTGAAAGTAGTGGCATTGGTAAGTAGTTTGCATTTAGAAGGAAGCACCTCAAAAAAAGCAGATGGTAAAAAACTAATCGATTTTGCTGATTATGTTTTAGACACTGGCGCACCCCTTGGTGATGCGATGATTTATTTGGATGGATTAGATTCGCCAGTCGCACCGGGCTCAACAGTGGGGGGTGTTCTTTTGGTCAATTGTTTGAAGGCCGAAACTGCAAAAATTCTTCACGAAAACGGAAAGTCTCCGAAAATACTAAGTAGTGGAAAAATTGTTGGTGACCAAAGGGCTGTTGATTTATTTGAATCAGCCTACGACGAACACGCTCATTTAATGGCAAAGTTGTATGAAAATGTAGGCCCTCAAAACTGAAAAATATGAAATTTACATCTGCCATAACAAAGGCTTTTCAAACCGACATTCTAATTATAGGCAGTGGCAGCGCGGGTGCTACTGCGGCAATAGCAGCCTCCCGAGGGAAGTATAAGGTTAGCCTTGTAGAGCGCTACGGTTTCCCTGGTGGAACTTCAACTCAAATGTTGGATACTTTCTATGGTTTTTTTACACCCTCTGAAGAAGCTCGTAAAATTGTTGGTGGGATACCCGATAAAATAGTAAACACATTAAATAATTCAGGAGATATTTTTTTACGCCCAAATACCTACGGTGCAGGAACGGGTGTTAATTACAATCCCGAAAAACTCAAACTGGTTTGGGACAATCTGTTGATTGAAAGTCGAGTACAATTATACTATCATTCTACTTTGGTAAGCGTCGAAAGTACTGGAGAGACATCAACATGTATATTTTTTCATAAAGGAATTGGGTTTTTCAGTATAACTGCAAAACGAATTATCGATGCTTCAGGTGATGCCGATTACTGTCACTGTGCAGATCTTCCGTATGAAAGGGCTGGGGAAAAAGAACCTGCGCAGAGCATGACAACAACTTTTAGGATGTCAAATGTGGAACATCAAGAATATGAAATGGCTGGCGGGAAAAAAATGCTGAAAGAAAGAATGGCAGAAGTGTATGAAAACGGTACATATCCACTACCTAGAAAAGAAGGTTCAGCCCACGAAATGTGCCAAGCCAAATGTGTTTCTACGGTTGCTGTTAAGGTGGTAGATTTAGATCCCTTAGATGTTGAAGGAATTACGAAAGCAGAAATTGAAGGACGGCGACAATCTTTTATTTTCGAAGACTTTTTTAGGTCTGAGATTCCGGGATACCAAAATGCAAAAATAATAGGTTTATCACACCAAATTGGAATTCGAGAAACGAGAAGAGTTTATGGCAATTATCGACTGACGAAAGCGGACTGTATGGCTGCTAAAACCTTTGACGATCAAATATTGCTTTGTGGTGCACCCATTGAAGACCATCGAAAATCTAATGATGGTAGTTCAGAAACGTATTGGCAGTATGTACCAAAAGGTGGAGTATATGGAGTACCTTACGGTACCATCGTACCCAAAAAAAGTTACAATACATGGGTTGTAGGACGTTGTTTTTCGGCGACCCATGATGCCCATGCTTCTTGTCGCTCAATGGCTCAGACGATGAGCATGGGTCAGGCAGCTGGTGTGGCAGCGGTATTATCCTTAGATAGTGATTTAGACGCAAAAAATATTAATATAAAACAATTACAAGATTCGCTTATTGAGCTCGGTGCTATTTTGCAAATGCCCGATAAAATAGCAGATATTTCGCGTGAGGGTTGGGTAAATAACTAGAGACATGTCAAGAGAATTTTGTAGAACAGTTTTGGGAGACATATCAAGTTCGAAAATGGGACTAACCTATTCTCACGAACATATAGTTATTGACGATTGCTATGTAACCAGTAAGCACCCTGAATTTTTGTTAAATGACACGAAAAAGATTTCTAAAGAACTTATCAATTTTTACAAAGCTGGGGGTAGAACTGTAGTTGATACTATGCCTGCAAATGCCGGAAGGAATATTTTGAAATCCGCTGACATCAGTCGAAAAAGTGAAGTTCATATCATTGTTCCAACTGGGATTCATTTAGAAATGTACTACCCTGAAAACCATTGGAGATATAGCTATACAGAAGATGAACTGACGCGTCTTTTTATTGCAGATATCGAAGAAGGTATTGATCAATTTGACTATTCTGGCCCTTTTGTGAAAAGAACTCGGTATAAGGCAGGATTAATCAAACTAGCAACTGATAATGGTCCATTTACAAAACATCAAGAAAAAGTTTTCCGTGCTGTTGTCAATGCTCATTTGCAAACGGGTGCACCCATTCTAACTCATACGAATTTTGGAAGAAAAGCTTTAGAACAGGCACAACTTTTTAAAAACCTTGGAGCCAAACTCGAACACGTTGTATTATCGCATGTCGATAGAGCAAAAGATATAGACTATAATAGAGCTGTACTTGACGTTGGTGTTCGTGTTGAATATGACAGTGCTTTTAGATGGAAAAAGGAAGAGCCAAATTATACGTTTGATCTTCTAGAAAATCTCCTTCCGCAATATGCTAACCAAATTACAATGGGTATGGATATGGCCAAAAATGCATATTGGAAAAGTTACGGGGGTAGCCCTGGTATGAATTATCTTATAGAAACAATACCCGGTTTTCTTAAATCAAAAGGATTGGAAGAATACTATGAGAAAATATTTTTCAACAACCCAAGAAAGTTATTTAGCTTTTTTAAGCTTTAAAGAAATTTAAGAGTAATAACTATTTCGAATGGGATATTCGCTGGTATTACAATATAAATCTCCATAAAGATTTAAACCTGGTTTACTGGTCTGGAATCGAACTGAGATATGTAAAATAGAATCACCTTCTTTTAATCCAAGATTTTTGGCAACTTTCTTAGAGGCAGGAATCGATCGTAATTCTTGATCGGCACCCATGACTTCTATCAGATATTTTTGACTTAGGGTTTTGAAAAAAGAACCTTCTATAAAATCGGATGGTTTTATGACCTCAAGAGCGTCAAGAGCATACCAATTGTTTTCTAGTACTACTGGACGATTATTTATACATCGAACTCTCTGAAAATAAACGCATTTTGACTTTTTTTCCTCTTTTGTTAGAGGGAAAGCTATAATGGGATCCCATTGGGTAATTTTGGGCTTTTCGGTAAGCGTAGTTTCCACAGCGTAATCAATTGCGCCAGAAAATCCTTTGACGGTCAAAAGCCCTAACGATTTTCTTCTCTCAATAACTTTGCTACCTTTTCCTTGTTCTTTTGCTATAAAACCTTCTTTCAATAATTCATCCAATGCCTTTCTAACGGTTGTTCTGGTAGTCTGAAATTGCTCACAAATTTCATTCTCTGAAGGGATATAAGTGCCTACAGGATAGATGCCCTTTTGTATACGCTTCTTAATGAAATTCTGAATTTTGTAATATTTCTTTGAGCTTTTCACTTGATACCTCCTTGTAAATCGTAAAATACAACTACTAATTCTTAATTTTCAAAGATTAAATATTTATCCTAATTATTTTCGATTTCATTCAAATTAGACTTCTGAATTTAGGTTCACAGAACAACGGTTTTCAAAACCTTGCTTGCTGCATAACATATAATAGTTCTGTAGCTATCTGAATGGAACGTTCCAAATATTTTTCTGCTTGTTGAGGGGTATTGTCAAAAGCTTTTGGATCTTCATAAGTAATTGGAAAACGACCATCTGAACCAGCTACAAAAGGGCAGCCCTTATCCGCCGAAGAGCAAGTCATTATCGCCCCAAAGTTTGATTTAGGATTAAAGGAATCATCAAAAGTTTTAGAAAAACCAATAATGGGGTGCATATTTGTAGCGTACTTGATGGCGTACACGGGATTCTCGGACTCTGATATTTTATCAATTTCAAACCCCATATTTTTTAAAGTTTCTACTGCCATTGGAAACATGGCTGTAGCTTCAGTGCCCCCAGAGTAACAAGAGATATTTTTGATTCCTACATGGTATGCTAGCGTTTGCGCCCAAACCTGAGACAAGTGACTTCTTCTTGAATTATGAGTGCATATAAAATTCAAAGCAATAAACTGATCTTTTGCAATTTTATCTTTTAAATACGTAACAAGATGATTTAACAACTCTCTTCTTTCAGCAGTGATGGTTGTAATATCTAGTGAGGTAATACGTTGTTCAAGCAACGGAAAAATTTCTGGTCTTTTCATTATGATACACCTATGGTTTTACTTCGTCTTTCAAATAATAAGTTGTCTTTCCAAATACCATGTAATTTACCCACTCGCTCGCGTTTACCGATATATCGAAAACCCACTTTTTTATGAAGTTCAATACTTCCCAAATTCTCAGGAAAAATTCCAGATTGAATGGTCCATAGTCCCTCAGCTTCGCTTTCTTTGATTAAGCTTTGCAGTAGTAGCTTGCCAACACCTTTTCCACGGGCTTGATTTCCGACATAGACGCTCACTTCACCGATTCCACCATAAACACATCTACTTGAAACAGGCGATAATGCAGCCCAACCAATTATGTTTTCGTTTTCAGTGGCTACAAGTCGGCATGATTTCATATGGGCAGCATCCCAAGAATCGTATGTTGGAATACTAGTTTCAAAAGTTGCGAAACCTGTGGCAATACCCTCACTGTAAATTTTAGAAACAGCATCCCAGTCTTTGGATGTCATTTTTCGAATTTTCATATGCTTTTAATTTAACAACAACCACTACCAGGCGCACATGAATTTTCATTTTGCGCACCTATTTCAACAGGAATTCCGCATTCATCTTTTGCTTTACAATCCGTTTGCTTAACACTTAATTTCAGTATCAATTTATTGGTAGTTAGTTCAATATCGTTCACAAAAAGTTGCGCCGTGTGAAATTGAGCATTACTGTATTCGAATTTCACTTCGACTTCCTTCTCCATTGGTTTGATGTCATCAACTCGGTTAAGAATTGCCAATGCTTTGTTTGCGGTCATATATTCGCGTTTGCCAATTTCTTCAGGACTTTCCCATAATTGTATGATTGTTTCTTTCCAAAAGTCAGTTTTGGCACCGCAATCAACAGCGTCAACGGTAATATTTTTGATTTCGGTGATGTGGTAGTTTGC
>CALHCJ010000037.1 GCA_937936275.1 uncultured Flavobacteriaceae bacterium | reverse complement strand
ATTCAGGAATATTGGCGTTTGCGACGCTCAATAGCGCTTCTATATTTCCAACAAAGTAGGTCTCACCAATATCTAACTGCTCACCTTGCAAAGGAAAATCTAAGGAAAATCGATAGCGAAAGCGATAAATTGTAAGTTCTTTGGTAATTCGTTGTTCAGATCGTAACCGGTGACCAAAACGGACCACTCTAGGCTTGAAGGTGATGTTATACTGTTGCGTTAAACGTAATTCGTTTTGTTTACTTGTTTCAAAATTTTGACGAAAGCGATATTGAATGCCTAGTGCTAGGCTTTGATTACCTCTTATTTTTAGGTTGGAAAAATGAACGATATCAATTTGACGTGTTCGAAAGGTAGAAGACTCATCTTCAAAAATATAGTTGCGTTGCGCAATAGAAAAATTTTGTTTGTAATTGTTTGATACTTTATAGTTTACTGCAACTTGAGGCTGAAAGTACCCCGTAAAATTATCTTGAGCTACTAAAATATTGAAACCAAGAAAAATAAAACCAAATAGAAAATTTTTAATAAAGCACGTGGTCATAGTTCGGTGGTAATGACTTTCGAATAGATTTAAAATTACCGTCCGCATCAAAAAGAATCTCATACTGTTCATACACGCTTTCTTTTTTAGCAGAGATAATCATTTCGTAGTTAATAGAGGGCAATATCAAATTTTGAAAAGCATTTTTTACCGTTTTTTCAGCCTCTTCTGGACTGGTGACGGGGTATTGCTGTTGTATTTTTCGGATACGATATTTTTTAAAATTTGTGGTCAAATAACTTGTTATAGCTTTGAACGAGCTATCAGGAATCTCTTCTGATTTGATTAAAATTTCGATATCTTCTAACGCTCCTTTTTTGTCAAACTCAATACTATACCACAGCCGATCTCTCTTGAACTTTGCTTCGTAACTGATTTTAGCACTATCAGTCTCCTTATAAAACCGGATGCGTCTGGCATCCTCTAATTTTTCTTGAATATAACCCAACGCTTTTTTAGGAAATTGATCTTTTCGAATCCGAAATTCTCGCTCATATTTATTTTGCGCATTTGCAAAAAATGTAAAGCATAGCAAAAGCACAATGAGCAAAGGCAAATATTTTCTTCTCATGGTGTTATCAATGTTAAACTTCATCATATCTAAAACAGTTTATTTCATGATCATTTACCATGCCAGTTGCTTGCATATGAGCATAAACCACCGTACTACCCACGAATTTAAATCCCCTTTTCTTTAGATCTTTACTTAAAGTATCTGAAAGTGGAGTGTTTGCAGGAGCATCTTTATAATTTTTTATTTTATTTTTTATGGGTTTGCCATCTACAAAACTCCAAATATAGTTACTGAAACTTCCGAATTCTTTCTGAACTTTTATAAAGGCTTTGGCATTCGAAATAGTGGCGTTTACCTTTAACTTATTTCTAATGATTCCAGCATTTTGTAATAACGAATCTACCTTCTCTTGATTGTAGTTTGAGATTTTTTTGTAATCAAAACCGTCAAAAGCTTTTCTGAAATTATCTCTTTTCTTAAGCACGGTAATCCAACTTAAGCCTGCTTGAAAAGTTTCCAAAATTAGAAACTCGAATAAAGTAGCGTCGTCCTTTACAGGTACGCCCCATTCTAGGTCGTGGTAAGCTTCGTAAAGCTCGTCACCTGCACACCAACCACATCTGCGTTTCTGCATCTATTTTATTTTTAAAATAAAGATATACTAATAAATTAAAAGGGGTATGATGGTGCGTACAAGTCTTAAATACTTTGATACAAAAAACGCACGTTTTTAAAATGCTGCTATAGCATTATTTCTTTTTTATGGGAATTGTAATTCACCCGTAGTCAATGCCTTTTCGATATTGGAAGTTACCCTTGGCCAAAACCTAAAAAATTTTTGCCCATCCTTTCTTTTTAGGACTACTTCAGTTCTACCATTTTCAGAACGAATTTCTTCGACTATAACTTTCTGTCCTATTAATGCATAAAATTTGGCAATAGGACCTTTTTTAATAATGATATTTTTTTAGGTAAATCGATATGTTGATATCCTGATGAAGAAATGTTCCCTTAGATCAAAACGTCTCCTCTTTCGATATTTTCTTGGCCAATTATTATTCATAAAGAAAATAAGAATACCGCAATACATGCTAATTTTTTTAAAGACTGATTTTGTTGTACTGTGTGTGCTTTAATTGCCTTTAAATTAAATAATAATTAAAAGACCTTCATTTAGAAACAGTAAATACCCGCGTACTTCCTCCACCGATTTTATAGCTTAAAAAGCTTGAACAATACACAGGTAAAGTGGCATGCCTAAGGTGATATTGAAAGGAAAAGTGATTGCTAAAGCCATGGGTAGATAAAGACTGGGATTGGCTTTTGGAGCGGCCAATCGCATCGCTGCCGGAACGGCAATATAAGAGGCGCTTCCTGCGAGAATAGCAAATAAAAATCGGTTACCAACACTTTCGGTAAATATACCGCTGACTATCGCTACGATACCACCATTGATTAAGGGAATGATGATAGCAAAGAAAAAAGCAAACCAACCTTTCTTTAAAAAATCAGCTAACTTCTTACCGCTGGTGATACCCATGTCAAGTAAAAATACGGCTAAGAATCCTTTAAAGATATCTGTTGTAAAAGGCTCGATACCTCTAGCTTGTTGATCGCTTGCTAAGAAACCAATAACAAGACTTCCCATAATTAATAAAACACTTCCGTTGGTTAGGGAATGATGAAGTACATTCCCTAATTTTAAGTTGGTTTTTTTATCCTTTTGAAAATATGCCATCAGCAATACCCCAATGATAATAGAGGGAGCTTCCATTAAAGCCATTACAGCAACCATATGTCCTCCGAAGTCGATTTGTTCTAATTCAAGAAAGGAAACGGCAGTAACAAAAGTCACGGCGCTGACCGAGCCGTAAGCGGCTGCAATTGCTCCTGAATTTTCAACGCTAAATTTTCTACGTAAAATAAAGTACGTGTAGATGGGCACAAATAGTGCTAAAAATACTCCGAAAAGTAGCGACCAAATAATTTCTAGATCAAGTTCACTATGAGAGAGTTCCATACCGCCTTTAAATCCAATAGAAAACATGAGATAAAGAGAAATAAATTTGGCTGAGTTTGGAGGGATTTCCAAATCGCTTTTTACTTGAACGGCAATGATACCTAGAAAGAAAAATAAAAGCGCAGGGTTAGTAAGGTTGTCTAGCAACAGTGTTAAATCCATATCGTTACGTTGGTTGTAGTTTAGCTAATTCCCGATGGGGTAAGCATGGGTATATTGGAAGGTTTTGAATATAAAAAAAGGAGCGGTTTATGGCCGCTCCCCGATGGTTCGTACGAATAATACTAGTGATACTATTAGTGCTGATGGTAAAAGCCAATTCATATATATTGAACCATATAGCATCGATAGCATTAAGAAGGAGGAGAGAACGACACCTCCAAATAGATACGACAGTTTTTTGTTGCTTTGCTTTTTAGTAGACATTGCTATTGTTTTAAGTGAATTAATCGACAGCAGCCGTTATTTCAATAGTGCTGTTGATACGAAGTTTAATGCCTTCTTTTCGCATTTTGGTAATAAAATCTTTAGCAATTCTTTTCTCGTTTTCAAGCTCTGTGATGCGATTATCTGCATATCTTGTTTGACTATGACAATCACCTTCAAGCATTGTTAATCGCTGTAATTTGTGAAAATTTATTTTTTCATTCAAAAGAGTACTAACAACATGTAATGCTTCGGATGGTGTAAATTCGCCTTCTACAAGTTGAATATTCTGCTTTGTTTTTTTTACTTGTTCTAATTCTTGTGTTTGCATTATAGTTTATTTAGATGATTTCTAATGATGGTTCAAAGGTCTGTAATAATATTCATATATTTTTATTTATATTTATTATGTAATACATTAATTATTTTAATATATCAACGCAAGTACGAGACCATTAAGCACTTTAAGACTTATTTAGCTCGCAACCTCTAGTTAGTTTTATGCTAATTGCGCTATCAATTTCAAGATTATATCCTTCGTCTCTAGCTCTAAGAATCATATCCTTGACTAGTGTTTTACTCTCTTTGAGTTCTTCAATGCGAAGGTTTGAACGCCTCAATTCATCCTCAGTTGAGTTTTGGTTATTTAAAATTTGAAGACTGTGAAACTTAATTTTATGCATTAGCAGTGAAAAAAGCACCTCGGATGCTTCCTCAAAAGAAAATATTCCTTCTACAAGTTGAATTTTCTGTTTCTTTTCGATCATAAAATATGCTATTACAGTTTACTTATTTTCAAATGGGTTTGTTATAAGTAAACAACAAATGATCATTGGTAAAATCAATAAAGGGCTAATTGTTGTATCCGTTTTCAGGATGACTATGATCAATGCTAGCGCCTGAATGATAGTTGCAATCGCTAAAAAGAATTGTACTTGTTTTGTTATCATTGTTTTTGGTTTTATAATACATACTAGACTCAGCCTTGAGGTTTGATGATTGCTTATATCTTTTAACTCGCAAGAAAATTCAACTACGAACTATAAAAAAATGATTCAAACAATTTTGAAATTGTCAGTTCAAATCCTTTTTGGGCTACGGTAATTCTTAAAGCATAATTACAGGTCCGAAACCGCTACCTAAAACAGATGTATTTTTAAAAACATCTATATGATGAAAGGGTTTTAACCAACTACTGATCGATTTATTTCCTCTAGGTTCTTTTTCAACGAACCTTTGAAGGCTCATCTGAAGTTTTGGTTGAATCAAATTGAAATTTTCTTCAAGCACCACGTAGGAAGCTAGATATTGTGGGATATATAATTTACTTGGTATTGTTTGTTGACTATCAAGACGGTGCACGTAAAACTCAATCCTTAACGAAACCTCAGATGCGTGGGCATGATTGACTATTTTGTTCGTAGTAGTTGTAATCGAAGACGAAATACTTTCTTCAGCTAAAAATTTCATCTCAAAAAATACCATTTCGTGGTATGTTTCATTTTCTTGCGCTAGTGTTGCTGTATGAAAGAGAAATATAAGTAGTAGTATTCTCATAATATTTATGTTTATAAAGTGTTTCATTTTTTCTAAAATTATAGTATATAGTTCATATATTTTTATTTATCTTTATTATGAATTACATAAATATTATTTATGAATTATACATTGCATCAACTCCAGATCTTTTTAAAAATTACTCAACATAAGAGTATTACTAAGGCTTCAGAGGAACTTCATTTAACGCAGCCAGCAGTTTCAATTCAATTGAAAAACTTTCAAGACCAATTCTCTATTCCGCTCACTGAGGTCGTGGGCAGGCAATTATTTGTGACTGATTTTGGTAAAGAAATAGCAGTGGCTGCTGAGAAAATATTAAATGAAGTGTATGCTATCAACTATAAGTCATCGGCTTATAAAGGGGAGCTATCTGGGCGATTGAAAATTTCTGTAGTTTCTACAGGAAAATATGTGATGCCTTATTTTTTAGCCGACTTTATGAAAGATCACTCTGCGGTTGATATCGTTATGGATGTGACTAATAAAACCAGGGTTGTCGAAACACTAGAGCAGAATGAAGTTGACTTTGCAATGGTGTCGGTAGTGCCGAAGAAATTAAAAATTGATAGTATAGAATTGATGCAAAATAGGCTGTTTTTCGTTGGCGGTGCTCAGTTAAAACTCAATAAGAAACTATCAAAAAAGAAGATGTTTGAAGAATTGCCTTTAATTTACAGAGAACAAGGTTCAGCTACTCGGGCAGCTATGGAACGATTTATTACAAAGAATAAATTTCCGGTGCTGAAGAAAATTGAATTAACCTCGAATGAGGCCGTGAAGCAAGCAGTGATTGCTGGACTGGGTTTTTCGATTATGCCGTTGATTGGAATAAAAAATGAATTAAAAAATGGTGACTTACAAATTATTCCAGTGGCTGGACTCCCCATTAGTACGACATGGAGATTAATATGGTTAAAGGCTAAAAAATTAAGCCCTGCTGCTACCGCTTATCTTAAATTTGTAGAAACCAAAAAGGAACAAATAATACGTCACAAATTCGATTGGATACATTCATACTAAATTTGAAATATTGATGAACCAGAGTGACAGTTGCTAAGAAGAAATAAACTTTATAATCAGAAACATCGGTCAAGTTTGTCTTTGATTGGCTAGCGAAGTTCAATCTCAGCATGACCGATGTGATTAAGTACATAAACTAAACGAACTCATTACAAAAATATACGACAGCCTAAAATATAAACGTATTACATTCGTTAAAAAATGGTTAAACTATCATAATACAATAGTAATACTATTATATTTGTAAAAACAAATCAGACATCAATACTTATGGAACAGCTTTTACAATCGGTCAAAATTGGAATTAACGAAAAAATTTATGTGAAAGATCCAGAGTCGTCCGACTTGGGAAAACGTATTGTAGAACAGAGTATATTAATGATCGATGAGATGGGTTTTGAGAGTTTTACTTTTAAGAAACTCGGAATCAAAATTGGTTCGAATGAGAGCTCAATCTACAGGTATTTTGAAAATAAACACAAACTTCTCTTATATCTAACCTCTTGGTATTGGGGTTGGTTAGAATATCAATTGGTATTCGCTACCAATAGCATCGCAGACCCCTGGCATAAACTTGAAAAAGCAATCGAGATAGTTACGAAAAATACGGTTGAAGATTCCTCTTTTTCCCATATTAATGAAGTTTTATTAAATAAAATCGTAATTAACGAATATTCTAAATCATATTTAACAAAAGAGGTCGATACCGAAAATAAAGAAGGCTACTTTGTTATTTATAAGCGCCTAGTAAATCGCTTGACTAAAATGATTGAGGGAGTTAATGATACTTACCGATTTCCTTCAAGTCTGGCGAGTACAATTTTAGAAGGTTCACTCCATCAACACTTTTTAAAAGATCACTTTAGTTCATTGACTGATTGTCATGAAAACGGCGATCCTACCCAATATTTTACACATTTAGTGGTCAATTCTTTAAAAGTTTAATTTATGGCTAAAACTATTATGACCGCTTGGCAGCGGCTTATGGGCTTGTTGCGTCTTGACAAGAGAGATGTTTTTCAAGTATTTTATTATGCCATCTTTGCAGGATTGGTGAATCTGTCACTACCTCTTGGAATTCAGGCAATTATAAATTTAATTCAAGGCGCACAAATCAGCACTTCTTGGATTGTTCTCGTGATTTTTGTAACACTAGGTGTTGCGTTTGGCGGCGTACTTCAGCTGATGCAGATTCGTATCATTGAGAATTTGCAGCAGAAAATTTTTACACGGTCCTCTTTTGAATTTGCTTATCGGTTTCCTAAAATAAAGATGAGCCAATTGGTGAACTATTATCCGCCAGAATTAGCGAATCGGTTTTTTGATACCTTGACGGTGCAAAAGGGTTTATCGAAAGTCTTAATCGATTTTCCAGCAGCCTTACTACAGATCATTTTCGGATTATTATTACTCTCTTTTTATCATCCGTTTTTTATTATCTACGGAATACTATTGTTATTACTGATTTATGTGGTATTCAAATTTACCGCCCAACGCGGACTAGATACCAGTCTTGATGAGTCAAAAAGTAAGTATAAAGTTGCGCATTGGTTACAAGAGATTGCACGGTCTATTATTAGTTTCAAGCTTTCGGGTAAGACGTCTCACGCTTTAGAGAAAAATGATGATTTAGTTACTAAATATTTAGAGGCTCGTGAGTCACACTTTCGAATACTTGTCTTGCAATTCATTCAAATGATTGGATTTAAAGTTTTGGTAACTGCTGGCCTCTTGCTCATCGGGGGTTTATTGGTACTGAATCAAGAAATGAATATTGGCCAGTTTGTGGCTGCTGAGATTATTATTTTATTAGTGATTACTTCAGTTGAGAAATTGATTACGGGTCTCGAAACATTTTATGACTTGTTAACTTCTCTTGAGAAGCTGGGTCAAGTGGTAGATAAGGACTTAGAATCTCAAGAAGGAGAAAAGCCCTTCGCTGAGAATGAAGGTTTTCATGTGGAATTAGATAATGTAACTTATTTGGTGCCTGATCGCGATAAGAAGATCATTGATGGTGTAAGTTTAAAAATTACCCCAACGTGTACGATCCTTCTCAACGGAAGTAGTGGTTCAGGAAAATCAACCTTGCTTCGAATTATAGCAGGTATTTTAGAGCCAAATTCGGGAGGAGTCTATATCAATGAAGTTTCCTTAAAGGGTATGAACTTGAATTATTATCGAGCACATTTAGGTCAGTCATTACCTGAAGAATCTCCTTTCGAAGGATCGATTCTAAACAATATCACATTTGGTGACAAAACGATACCCCAAGAACAAGTGTATTGGGCTATTGAAAATACTGGATTAACAAAGTTTGTAAAAGAACAACCAGAAGGGATTAATACAATTTTATATCCTGAAGGAAGACAGATTCCATACACCATTTCGAAGAAGATTGTACTTGCAAGAAGTATAGTGCGCAAACCGAAGTTGCTCATTTTGAAAGATCCACTAGATCAATTTGGTGATGAAGAGGCAAATCAGATAATGGATTTTCTGAGTAGTCCTGAGCAAGGTTGGGCGCTATTGGTAGTTAGTGCCAATTTACGTTGGGCAGATCAATGCACTCGTATTATTACAATGGAAGCGGGTAAAATTACCAATCAAAACTAGAGAGCGATGTTAAATATTTCACATAACAAATTGAATCAGAAGGTCAGCCTTAATCGATTTAAATCGGCTCAAAAGGTTTTTCATGAAAGGCATTACAAGCATTTTAATCGCTTTTTGTTGGCCTTTGCACTGGTAGGTTTTATAACCCTGTTTTTACCATGGACTCAGAATATTACAGGAAAAGGTTTTTTAACTACACTCAAGCCTGATCAAAGACCACAAACCATTCAATCGCCCATACCTGGTCGTATTGAGAAATGGTTTGTGAACGAAGGAGATTATGTAAACAAAGGAGATACGATACTATTTATCTCTGAAGTGAAAAATGAATATTTTGATCCTCAGTTGGTAGAGCGAACTGGTAAGCAAATAAAAGCAAAAGAAGCCTCTGTGATTAGTTATGAAGGCAAAGTACAGGCATTAAATAATCAAATAGGTGCTTTGTCGAACGAGCGCGGTTTAAAACTAGAACAAGCAAAGAACAAATTACTTCAGTCTAAATTAAAAGTTCAAAGTGATAGTATTGATTTAGAGGCGGCAAAAACAAATATAAGTATTGCCGAGCGTCAGTATAATCGGGTACTGCAACTACAATCAGAAGGACTCAAAGCGGTGACTGATGTAGAAGAAAAACGCTTGAAATTACAGGAAACACAAGCAAAACTAATCTCTCAGCAAAATAAGTTATTGGCTTCTCGTAATGAAATCATTAATGCCGAAGTAGAAATTAATCGTGTACGTGCTGAGTATACCGACAAAATTTCGAAAGCGCAGAGCGATATGTATACCGCTCAATCAAGTCAGTTTGATTCTGAAGCACAGGTGACCAAGCTTGAGAATGAGTTCACCAACTATTCAATGCGTAATGATATGTACTATATACGTGCGCCTCAGAATGGTTTCATCAACAGAGCACTTCAAGGCGGTATTGGTGAAACCTTTAAGGAAGGAGATAAGTTAGTAGGGATTATGCCTGCTGATATTGATATGGCAGTTGAAACCTTTGTAGAACCGATAGATTTGCCTTTAATTCATTTGGGTGAAGAAGTCCGTATTCAGTTCGATGGCTGGCCCGCGATCGTCTTTAGTGGATGGCCAAACGTTTCCTATGGTACCTACGGTGGAAAAGTGGTTGCTATTGAAACTTTTATTAGTGATAACGGAAAGTATCGTATTTTACTAGCTCCTGATGCTAATGATCACGATTGGCCAAAGGCTTTACGAGTTGGTTCAGGTGCAACTACAATTGCTCTCTTAGAAGATGTACCGATTTGGTTCGAGCTGTGGAGACAATTAAACGGTTTCCCCCCGAATTACTATCAACCAGAAGGCGCTCAAGATAAACCTGTAAAAAAATAAGATGCGTACTTATCTAACCTTCTTTTTATTATTTTTTGGAGTACTGCTTCACAGTCAGGTACAAGATTCTCTTGTTTTAAGATTTAATGAGTATTTAGGGTATGTGAAAAAATATCATCCTATAGCAAAACAAGCAGAATTGACCTTAAGTATAGGGCAAGCTAATTTGATGAAAGCTCGCGGCGGATTTGATCCAAAGATCGAAGTAGACTATGACCGAAAAGAATTTAAGGGGAGTGAATATTGGGATAGGCTTAATGCGGCTTTTAAAATTCCTACTTGGTACGGAATTGAATTAAAGGGAACCTTTGAACAAAATGAAGGAGACTTCTTAAGCACTGATGAATCGGTTCCTGCTGACGGCTTATACAGTGCTGGAGTGTCTATGTCATTAGGTCAAGGCCTTTGGATAAATGATCGCATGGCAACTTTGAAACAAGCTAAGTTATTTCGTGAGCAAACCAAGGCAGATCGTGATCTATTGGTCAATCAAATTTTATATGATGCAGCTTTGGCGTATTTTGATTGGCTTCGAGCTTTTAATGAAGCAAAAATCTTTCAAAACTTCTTGAGCAATGCAGATATTCGTTTTGAAGGAATCAAAAGCAGAGCTGAGTCGGGAGATATTGCTGCAATCGATACCGTAGAGGCCAAAATTGCAGTGCAAACCAGAGCATTAAGTTTAGAGCAGGCCAAAGTGAAGCTAATGAAGCGTTCGTTGGAATTGTCTAATTTTTTATGGATGAACGATAACGTACCTATTGAATTGCAGCCCAATGTAATTCCTGATATAGATATCTCTGGAGAAATCGATACTACACTGGAAATACTAGGAAGACCTTTGGACGATTTTACAATTGAAAATCATCCTAAGCTCCTATCACTAGGCTATAAAATTGACGGTTTACGAGTAGATAAAAACCTAAAAGCGAATAAATTATTACCGATTATTGATTTAGAGTATAACTTTCTGACTGAAACACCAGAATTTATTAATTCTTTTGAAACGCAAGAGTATAAGGGAGGCTTAAGATTTTTGTTTCCTATTTTTCTAAGAAAAGAACGGGGTGATTTAAAATTGGCAAAGTTTAAATTAAGGGATGCACAATTCGATTTAGATAATGCAGAAATAGAAATAAAGAATAAAATTGTTGCGCTCTATCGAGAATTGGAGTCCTTTGAAACGCAGAATATCTTGATTGATGAAATTGTAGGAAACTATAATGCACTTTTATCGGCAGAAGAACGCAAGTTCAGTTTTGGGGAAAGTTCTTTGTTTTTAATTAATTCTCGAGAAAGTAAACTTATTGATGCAGAACTGAAGCAAATTGAAGTCGAAAATAAATTTTATACTTCAAAAGCAAAATTGTTCAAAAGTTTGGCAATTAACCCTGAAAACCTCTGATAAGGGCCACAGAACTGGGCAACAACTATAATTTATTGTTTACAAATTAGGATCGCACCGTGTAGACCTTTTAAATCATCTATTCTTTATCCCTACCTCCTTCCCAAAGCTTTCAATTTTTCATGTTATTTCAGCTAAAAACTGCGTTTCAGTGTAAAAATTCAGTTGTGTTCAAATCAATTTGATAGTAATACTATTATATAAAAATAGTTTAACAATTAATTAAGATAGTAATACTTTCAAATGTAAGTTTTCAGTCGTAAATTTGCTCCAGATAATAGTAAACAAAACGTAATGAAAAAAACAAAAATATTCGCAGCAACCGCCTTAATGACATTATTTGGTTTTTCCCATATGGAAGCCATGAACGATATCGAAGTTCTTAAAGTTGACATCAATGAAATTGTTTATGTAGAAGAAGAAGAGGAAATAGACTTGGGTTTCAATCATCATCAATATTTGCCAGTAGGCTTCAATGCCTACGAAGGAATGGCTCTTGATTTAAATACTATTGAGTATATAGAATGTGATGAAGAAATTATATTAGACTTCAATGCAGAAGATTATCTGCCTTCAGATTTCGACCCATATGCGCGTCCCATCTAGTCCGAATGATAATTCTAAAAATCTAAAAGGTTCTCGACAAAATTCGAGAGCCTTTTTATTTTTGGACAAAACAATTTCTTGGCTGTAAGTTTTAGGACTTATTGCTACTAATATGGACTAAAACATTACATATCACCTAGCAGAAAAGTGATTTTACTATAAATAAACTAAAGCTACGATGTCAGAAAGCACAGATACCCTGATCGAAAAAAGTTACGCAAAGGCTATTTCGTACACGGAATATAGAACTCTAGTTGCCCAATTGGCTGGTGAAGGAAAGTCTACCGGTCCAGATCAAAGTGAGGCATTGACGAACTACACCCAATTGAATGATCGCCGTATGAAGCGATGGGATAAAACTTTGAAATTTAATGAAGAAACAGTTGAAAAAATTTTAAGAGTAGATCGAAAAATTACATGGCTGGTCTTGACCGAAAGTTGGTGTGGTGACGCTTCGCCTGCGCTACCTGTTATGAACAAAATATCAGAATTGAATTCCAATATTTCATTAAAAATTATTTTGAGAGACGAGAATATTGACTTGATGAATCGTTTTTTGACCCATGGTGGAATGTCGATTCCGAAGTTAATTGCAGTTGACGATGCTACTGGCAACGTTACTGGTGATTGGGGCCCGCGCTCAAAAGCTGCCACAATACTTGTAGAAGATTACAAAAGGGAGCATGGCAAATTGACCGCTGAATTTAAAGAAGACTTACAAGTATGGTATAATAAAGATAAGGGTCAGAGTGTTTTGAATGATCTTCTAAATCTGCTTTAGTATCAACGAGCTTTCTGCTGAAATAAGTATGTAATTGAACCTTTTTGAGAGGCTTTTGCTGCGGTATTAAATCGAGCTTTTAAGGCATAAGAAATGGCATTATCTACCAAGCAACCGTTTGAGGTACCTGAACTTTTGGCATTAAAGCTGGCATCTATTACGTTGCCGTTACTGTCAACTTCTATATTAATGACGACTTTGCCACCTTCGATACAGGTGTATATGGGCGTAGGAGGATTTCCGCGTCTATTTACTAAAGAATAGGATACCGATGTTCTACGAAAGGCTAAATTATTGGTAAACTCTTTTTTATCAGCTTCTTTCTCTCCTAGTTTTTTCTTTGCTTCTTCTCGTTTTTTCTTAAGTTCTGCTATACGCTCTGCATATTCACCATCAGCCATTAAATCGTTACTTTCCCCTTCTTCTGAGGCTGCTTTTTCTGCCATTAATTCTTCAAGCGTCTGCAAGGGCTCTGGTTCACCATAGCTAGGTTTAGCCGTTTCATTAATCGCCATGTGACTTTTAATAGGGTCGGTATTCATCATATCCTCCAAAGCCTTTTTTTCCTCAAAAAGCTCTTCAATATCTTCTTCAGCCAGCATCATTTCAACAATATATTCATCTTCTTCGCTGCCGATTGCTCCCAAACTGATGTTGAACAGTACCAATACAATAATACCCATCGAAAAGAGGGTGATTAATAATGATAACTGTTTGCGATTCAGATGCATAGTGCTAAAACTTCAATATCTAAAAAATATTTAAAATATTCGTTGAACGGATTGAGAATCTATTCTTTTTTAAGAATTCTTTAATTTTCCGATTAAATTTTCCTCAAAATCTAAAGGATCAATGGCTTTATTTACGTTGTAATCGCCTATTTTGGTTCTTCGCAGTGCTGTTAAGTGACCTCCTGATTGTAATGCTCTTCCAAAATCATTGGCCAACGAACGAATGTATGTACCCTTGCTGCAAACAACGCGAAACTTGACTTCTGGCAATTGAATTTCTGTAATTTCAAATGCAGAAATGGTTATGCTTCGTTTATTAATTGCTACTGCCTTTCCTTCTCGGGCATATTCATAAAGCCGTTTTCCGTCCTTTTTTAAAGCAGAAAATATAGGTGGTGTTTGTTCTATTTTTCCAACAAATTGACCTCTTGTCTCTTGAATAAGGTCTTCTGAAATGTGATCGACAGGAAAGGTTTGGTCGACCTCGGTTTCCAAATCATAAGAAGGTGTAGTTGCTCCCAATGTAATTGTACCCGTATATTCTTTTTCAAGCCCCTGAAGATTTTCAATGGTTTTGGTAAATTTTCCAGTACAGATAAGCAACAAACCTGTAGCTAAAGGGTCTAAAGTACCCGCATGACCAATTTTGAACTTCTTTAAAGCAAACTTCTTTCTGATCACCCATTTTAACTTGTTTACCGCTTGAAATGAAGACCAACCTAAAGGTTTATCAATAAGTAACACTTGTCCGTTTAGAAAATCTTCTTTAGTTCTTGTATCCATTCGTAAAGAGAGTTACGGTGTCAAGTTATGATGCCCAAATCGAATAGCCTATTGCAATCAAACCAACAATCAGGCAGTACACAGAAAAATAGGAAAGCTTACTTTTTTTAACCAATTGAATCATCCAAGTACACGCAGCTAAGCCAGCTACGAATGCTGCCATAAATCCAGCACCCATCGCAAAGTTATTCTCTCCGGTAAAAGTTAGATCACCACTAAGTAGATCTTTTCCAATTTTTCCAAAAATTAAGGGTACTACCATCAGAAAAGAAAAACGAGCAGCTTTGGTTTTATCAACGCCTAAGAGAACAGAAGTAGAAATAGTTGCTCCACTTCTTGAAATACCGGGTAGCATGGCAATTGCTTGTGAAATACCAACGATAAAAGCATTTTTAAAACTTACTTTTTTATCAGTGTCTTTAGCTTTATCAGCAAAATAGAGCAGCACCGCAGTAATCAATAGCATAAAGCCTACAAACCGAATATTACCACCAAAAAAAGCCTCTAATTGTTCTTCAAAAAACAACCCTACAAAGACTGCCGGTAACATTGAAATAATAATTTTTAATGAGAATTGAGTCTCTTCATTCCATTTAAAACTAAATAGTCCTTTAAGAATTTCCAAGACATCCTTTCTAAAAACTACAATCGTACTAAGTGCAGTAGCAAAATGTAAAACCACTGTAAATAATAGACTCTCTTCGGGTACAGAATTATCTCCTAAAATAGCTTTTCCTAGTTCTAAATGGCCGCTAGAAGATACGGGTAGAAATTCGGTCAATCCTTGAATAATACCGAGAATAATTGCGTCTAAAGTATCCAATTATTTTTTCTTCTTGTGAGGATTCAACAATATGGCATAAACTTCTATGCCAAGTCCGATAAGTACTAAAGTAGGTGCCAATCGAATGCGTCTGAAATTATAAATGTCTTCACTAAAAACATTGGGGTCATCACTGCCACCGCCACTCATTAAAATAAAACCTAAAGCGATAAAAGCGATACCGATAAACATAAACATATAGTTCTTTTTTTGAAAAATGAACTCTTGTTTGGATTGATCTTCTTTGTATTGCCGTTTTTTACCCATGTGACAAAGTTAATAATATAATTCGTCGGTTCTTAAATTTAAGAAACGTTGTGTTGCAAAATAGGTGCTGACTAACGAAATAAGAATTCCTAAAACAAAAACCGCAAGAAATAAAAAGATTAATAGGGATGCATCGTTAAATAACCCTAAATCAGGAAAGCTGTCATTGACATAATATAGGGCTCCACCCAAAGCTAGCATTGCAATCAAAGCACCTAGCATACCTAATTTAACGTTTGTCCAAATAAACGGTCGACGTATAAAGGTTTTGGTAGCACCTACCATCTGCATGGTTTTGATAATGAATCGTTTTGAATAAATGGATAAACGAATGGAACTATTTATCAATAGTACAGCTATAAAAGTAAAAATAGCACTGGCAACGAGAATCCATAGGCTTATTCTTTTGACATTATCGCTAAGTAACCCTACTAGCGGTTTATCGTAGCTCACTTCAGCTACATAACTTTTAGAAGCAATTTCTTCTGCAATTTCTGTAATTTTTTCAGGAGACACGAAATCTGCATTCAAATTCACATCGATGGAATTCTTAAGAGGGTTGTATCCTAAAAAATCCATGAAATTTTCACCAATCTCTTCAGAATGTTTTTCGGCAGCCTCTTCTTTAGAAACATAGGTTGCAGCTTTCGTATAATCTGCCATAGCCAAACCTTTTTGCAATTGATCAATTTCAACCTCTTTAGCACTTTCTTTTAAGAATACAGAGATGGTAATTTGTTCTTTAAAATGATCTGCCATTTTTTTTGTGTTTAAGACAAGAAGCCCTAAAACACCCAGCAAGAAGAGAACCAAGGCAATACTTAAAACCACTGAGAAGTAAGATGATATTAGCTTTCGCTTTTGATATTGTTCGAAAGATTGGCCCATAGTAGGTATTGATAGCGTAAAGTTAGGAAAGTAAATTGAAT
Source organism: uncultured Flavobacteriaceae bacterium (assembly GCA_937936275.1). Classification (GTDB taxonomy): domain Bacteria; phylum Bacteroidota; class Bacteroidia; order Flavobacteriales; family Flavobacteriaceae; genus Maribacter_C. The sequence continues at coordinate 65 of CALHCJ010000037.1, read as the reverse complement.
CAGGCCTGAATATGGTTTCTCTTTCTTATATCTTCATTTGAATGATCAGCTCTTCCGTCATTGGC
>CALHCJ010000036.1 GCA_937936275.1 uncultured Flavobacteriaceae bacterium | reverse complement strand
GTAAAAAATGAAAGTCACCTCTTGCACCTCCTACTGAATTGTCATAAATCAACGCTCCTTTTCCATAATTAGTTGGGTTATTAGTGGCTGTGGAAAATAAGATTCCTGTTGGTGCACTACTATAATTTTGAACCTGTAAAGCGTATCCAATTCCTGATGGAAAGTTATCAGCTATTTGTACTTTGGCGGTATTAGATTGTACTTCCCCTTGTAATCCAACAAAAAGAGCACCAAAATTAAAATTAGCACCTAAACTTCTTCCTTCAGGATCCCAATAAAAACCTCCATCGTCATTCGCGTTGGCATTGTCGTCAGCGGTTGTTGGTCTTCCGTCAGGTCCAGCATAGAAAATAGATTTTGCTGTTCCAGTATGCGATGCTAACGGGGCCCATTCGACAACACCAGCATCTGTGGTAATTAACATTTGATCTTCTACTGGGTCTAATGCCGGGGCAGGTGCAATCTTTGCGGTGGTAACATTTGCGTCCAAAATTTTAACTGTTGTTACCGCATCATCGGCCAAACCTAATGCTGTTGCTGCGCTACTACCATCACCAGTTAATGTTGCATCAGAGATTACTGCTCCTCCCGTCGGTAAATCAACCCAAGCTACACTCAACCCATCGGCTGATGTTCTTAAAATTTGATTTGCCGCACCAGGTTTAACCCTAAATGGATCTGCTGCTGATCCAAGTCCTTCTAATGTAACATCGTCAATAACTTCTGTTGTTCCTGTTCCTCCCATAACGTCATCCCATACAACACCAGCAGCAGTAGTTCGAAGATACTGCCCCACTGTTGCTGAAGGCTCAATTTTGAAAGGATCACCTACTGTACCAGCTCCTGTGAGTGTAGTTCCATCAACAACTTCAGTGCTTCCTGCCCCTCCAGCTAAAGCACTTAAATCTACTGTACCAGCATTTCCACCTTCAATTCCTATCGAAAGTTCATTGGTTGTATCGTCAAAAGTGACAGGTCCGATATTTTGATCATCAGAACCTCCTCCGGCTACTTGAGCATCAACATATGCTTTTGTTGCGGCATCAGCAGGATCGGTTGGTGCACCTAAGCCTACAATTTTTACATCTAAGGCATTATTATTTTCGGTAAGTACTTCATTAAGACTTGGTGTGCCCAAGTTATTGATAGCGTCCGTATTATTCTGAATGTCAGTCATCAACATGCTGTCATCATAAAATACACCTCCGTCACCTCCTGCAGTGATTACATTACCCCCATCGCCACTAATAATATCAGCAGCACGCAAAAAACCAGTCGCATTGTTAAAGTCACTCAAGTCAATCTCGTCATTAGCTAACTCGTTAAGCCCTACTTGATTGTCTAATATTTTTTCTCTTGTGATCGCATTATCAACCAGTTGATTGGTATTAATTGAACCATCTTGTATTTTGGTACCATTAATGCCACCATCTCGAATTTGTTCAGAGGTAATACTCTCAGGGGCAATTTCTAAATTGCTGCCATCAGCAGTCGGCGTTATTACTATGGTGCTTTGCGGCATGTTTACTATAGGGTCGGCGGTGAGAATAGCTCCAGAGCCTGTTCCACCATTTCCAATGTTTACCCATTGCGTGCCGTCGTAGTAGTGCACCGCTTGAACTTCGGTATTGTAGCAAAGGGCCCCTTGAATGGGTACGATCGCATTCATTTGTGCTGTGGTCACGCGCGTGATCACTAGTACCTTATCGGTACTTTCTAGCTCTAAAACCGAGGCAGGATTAATGTTTTGTGGATTATCTCCGATTTTTACTTGTGCGGTTAGCCAAGTTCCGGTAAATAAAAGGATAAGCAGGAATATTCTAGTATTTCTCATAAGAATCAGGGGTATTATGACAATCTAATTCACAAAAGTAAAATTATCCAGATACTTCGCTCAATTTTCCGGTTAAAATGTATTTTAAAAGGATGAAGAGCGGTTCACAGTTGTTAAAAATACCTTTAAAATGAAGTGTTTGCCAAATACATCACTTTGGTTATAGCACTATGTACGTAAAACGAATTAACAAAAGTTTAGCCATGTCCGTTTTTTTTAGACCTAAACTTATATTTTCTTTATAACCATTTAGTATCGAAATACCCTACATGTGTAGCGACGAACCTGGTGCTGAAATTAAGGATTTTTAATAGTAAAGATCTGTAAACCAACAAATTGATAACTCATGAAACAATTTTTTATACTACTTCTTACGTTATTCACTTCGCTAAATATCTGGGCGCAAGATGAGGATCGTACAATTCTGAGGGGCAAGGTTTTATATAGAGATATAAGCGTGCCTAATGAAAACGTTATCAATGCTACTTCAGAAATGGCAACTATTACTAATGATAAAGGGGAATATCAAATACGGGTGAAAGTGGGCGATGAGCTTGTCTTTTCTGCTTTAAATTACCAAATTGAAATTGTGACCATTACCGAAGAGATACTAGAAAGAAATCGATTGGTGGTTGAGGTCAAAGAGAAGGTTACTGAATTGGAAGAAGTTGTAGTAACACCAGAAGATCAAGAACGCTTTTTAGAAATGCAGAATAACAAATTGTTGAAGGAAGAATTTGAGTATGAAATTGATCGAAGTTCAGAGGTGGAGAATATCGGGCTGTCTAGAGCAGATAGAGGTTTGGTGCAAGATGGGCTCAATTTTGTTGGCTTATTTAAAGCTTTAATGAAAGCCACTAAAAAAGATAAGGTTGAAGAGCAAAAGCCTTTGAAAGTTAGTGATGTAATGCGACAAGTATATGACGATGAATTTTTTGTTATGGATCTAAAACTACCACAAGATCAAATAGATGCCTTTCTATTTTATTGTGATGCTAAAATGCCTGCGCAGTCTCTACTTAAGAAAGAAAATGAATTTGAATTAATCGACTTTTTAGTCACCCATAGCCAAACATTTCTCAAGGAAGTAAATGATCAAAAATAGTCTGATTTGCATCAGTTTTTTATTGATTTCATCCGCGGTAGGAGCGCAGTCTTTGTTTTCTAAAAAGTTAAAAGGTCGTGTGTACAGCGATAGCGGTGATGTCGCCGCTACCAATATTTTAAATAGTACTGCAAATAGGGGCACTATTACTGATGATGAAGGTTTTTTTTCAATCACGGCAAATGCGAATGACACCCTAATTTTTTCTGCTGTTCAATTCAAAAAGAAAGAAATTGTAGTCACCCAAGATATTATAAATCAAGGTTTTCTCAATGTGTTATTAGAAGATGCATTAAATGAACTAGATGAAGTGGTGGTTACACCCTATAGTTTAACTGGTGATATTACTAAAGATATTGATTTGATAAAGACTGAAGTGGTGGTTACCGCATCTACGCTCGGGCTACCAAACGCTTATGTAAAACCCATTTCAAAAGCTGAGCGAGAACTGTATGCAGCTACCGCAAACCCATTGATGAGTTTCGACCCATTAATCAATGCGATAACAGGCCGAACTAAAATGTTGAAAAAGCGGGTGGCTCGCAACAAATTGTATTCACGTACAGAGCGGGTAAAGGCTTTTTATGCAGATTCTTTGTTTCGTGTTGAGTTAAAAATTCCTGAAGAGAAAATTGATGATCTTTTATATTTCTGTGAGGTAGATACGGTATTTCAAAAAGCTGTCGATTCTCACGATAGGTTAAAGATATGGGAGTTTATACGTAAAAAAAGTATCGTATATCGAGAAAATAATGGACTTGATTAATCCTACTTATTTCGCTGTTAATCTATCGTAGTGTTGCAATGCTTTAAACATATCGCACTTATTTTGTTATTGTTTTGTGTCTTTGATGCAAATGCGCAACAATTTGGACAAAAATTGGAGGGTAGAGTGTATAGTCAAGACAAAGATGTTGCCGCTACTCATGTTTCAAATATCACAACCAATAAAGGCACAATCACCGATTTGAATGGCTTTTTCAAAATCGCTGTAAGTATAAATGATACCTTAGTGTTTTCTGCTGTTCAATACAAAAGAAAAATGGTGGTTGTAAGTCCAGAAGTGTACGAAACTGATTTGCTATGGGTGCCTTTAGAACCATCTTTGATACTGCTAGATGAAGCTATAGTGCGGCCCTATAATTTATCAGGAGACCTTAAACGTGATATGGGGAATATGAAAATTGAACCTGTGATTACAGCGGCTACGTTAGGGTTGCCAAATGCCTATGTAAAGCAGAAAACCCAAAATGAACGTCGATTGTTTGAAGCTGATGAAGGAAAATTCATTTACTTCGGACGGTATAAACTGGACACTTTATTTGAACCAACAGTCGAAATTAATTTAAATAAAATTTTAAATCGCCTAACCGGTCGTACGCAACGCCTAAAAAAGTATGTTGCCATCGATAGAGAGATTGTATTACTACAAAAAATTAACAGTATGTACCCTGATTCTGTCATTGTACAAGAACTAAAAATTCCTGAGATACGCATTCGTGATTTTATGAACTATTGTGAGGTAGACACCTCTTTTAATGATGTTGTGGAAACCAATGACGTTTTGAAAATTTGGGAATTTTTACGCGAAAACAGCATAATCTACCGTAAGAATAACGAATTAGATTGACTTAACAATTTTGGCATGTGATTTGTTTATTTTTGAAGCATTCAAACGAAAGTGAAATGATATACTCGAAAAGATGGTTGCTCATTTTAGTACTGCCGCTGTTGGCATTTGCCTCGCACAAGTTTTACGTTAGTGTCACTAATGTTTCGTACTCTGAAAAGGATGACGCCATTCAAATTACTACAAGAATATTTATTGATGATTTAGATGCGGTATTGCTAGAACGTTATGAGATTGAAGCAAAGTTAGCTACCGAGAATGAATCAAAATTGGCAGATGCTTATCTAGAAAAATACCTTCGAAAAAAATTTCAGCTTGAAATTAATGGAGAAAAAGTATCCTATGATTTGATCGGAAGGAAATATGATAACGATGTTTGCATCTTTTTTGTTGAAGTTCCAGAGATTAATTTTTCTTCGGTTACCTCTATTCAAATACAAAATGAAATGCTAACTGATATATTTGACGAGCAGCAAAACGTAGTGCACTTCAAGATAAAAAACCTCAAAAAAAGTTTTGTTCTTTTAAAGTCGGATACTAAAGGAATGTTAAACTTGTAACATTTCTTAACCATTTCTTAAAAAAATTCTACATTCCCTCGATTAAAAAATAATTTAAATGATGATGAAAATTAAGTATTGTTTTGCATCGATGCTTTTCTTATTTGGCACTATGTTAATTGCACAAGAAGAGGCACCGAAAGAGCGAGAACCAGGGCACACCAATCAAAGTAGGTTTAAACAGTTGTATGAAGAGTTTGCTACGCCGAATACCTATCGTTCAGCCTCCGGAGCTCCAGGTCCAGATTACTATCAACAGCAAGCCGATTATGTAATGGATATTGAGCTAGATGATGCGAATAAGAAGATTTATGGTGAAGAAACCATTACTTATTTCAATAATTCACCTGATGATTTAGAGTTTTTATGGGTGCAATTAGACCAAAATGTTAGAGCCAAAGATTCAAAAGCCAAACTAAAAAATGGGAGTTCAATCAGAGCGAATGAGAGCGTTGAAAATTTTGCTAAGAAATATGTAAACCCAGCATTTGATGGAGGTTTTAATATTGATTTTGTAAAAGATGCGTCTGGCAAAGCGCTACCCTACACGGTTAGTTTTACTATGATGCGTATTGATTTGCCAAAGCCTTTGAAGAGTAAAGAGCAAATGTCTTTTAGTATCAAATGGAACTATAATATACCCGATCACACCGTTGATCGTGCACGTTCAGGGTATGAGGAGTTTGCCGATGGACATCGTGCGTATGTCATCGCACAATTTTTTCCAAGAATGGCTGTATATAATGACGTAGAAGGATGGCAGAACCATCAATTTTGGGGTAATGGTGAATTTGCATTGAATTTCGGTGATTATGAAGTTAACATCACCGTACCTGCGGATCACGTTTTAGATGCAACAGGTACCCTACAAAATAGAAAAGAAGTCTTTTCTAAAGATATGATGAAGCGCTATGAGCAGGCGAAAAAATCATATGATAAACCTGTTGTGATTGTAACACAAGAAGAAGCATTAGAAGCTTCTAAAGGGTTTTCAAAGAAGAAGAAAACTTGGAAGTTTAAAGCAAAGAATGTTCGTGATTATGGATTTGCGACCTCGAGAAGATTCATTTGGGACATGCAAAATGTAAAATTGGATAGTCGCGATGTGATGGCGGTGTCTATGTATCCACCAGAAGGGAATCCACTTTGGGAAGAATATTCTACAAAAGCGGTAGCACACACCTTAAGGTCTTATTCCAGTCATACCTTCGATTATCCTTACCCGAAGGCAATATCTGTTCATGCAAAAAGACAGGGTATGGAATACCCTATGATTTGTTGGAATTACGGTAGACCGAATCCTGATGGCACTTATTCTGATCGGGTTAAATATGGAATGATCAGCGTAATTATTCACGAAGTAGGTCATAACTTTTTTCCAATGATTGTGAACTCTGATGAACGTCAATGGGGTTGGATGGATGAAGGTTTAGACACCTTTATGCAGTACATGGCAGAGCAAGAATTTGGAGAAGCCTTTCCTGAAGCGGTGGCACCAAATAGTGCGTATCCGTCGCGAAGAGGAGCACCTTCTAAGATTGTACCCTATATGAGTGGAGACCAGAGCGCTATTTCACCGATAATGTCTAATCCTGAAAATGTTTACAAACTAGGGCCCAATGCCTATGGCAAACCTGCGACCGCCTTAAATATTTTACGCGAAACTATAATGGGCAAAGAGTTATTTGATCACGCTTTTAAAACGTATTCAAAGCGCTGGATGTTCAAACACCCAACACCCGAAGATTTCTTTCGTACTATGGAAGAAGCATCAGCTGTTGATTTAGATTACTATTGGAGAGGATGGTTTTACACTACAGATTACGTTGATATTGGTGTAAAAGGAATTAAGAAATATCAGGTGGCAAAGAAACCTGGTATGGGTGATTTGATGGGTAAAGTCATAATGGTCGAAGCCGATAGCGATCAATTCGATCCTGATCTAGAAGGTGTAAGTCCATCGGAAACTTCTCAAACTTTGAAGGAATTCATGATGGATAATATGAGTGAAGCGGAACGAGCAGCTGTACGTGAACCTAAATATTTTTATGAAGTTACTTATGAAAAACCAGGTGGAATTCCGATGCCTTTAATTGTTGAATATACCTATAATGACGGTACTACCGAGAACATTACCTATCCTGCTGAATTATGGAGAAAGAATGATAAGGAAGTTACCATCGTGTTGTCTAGTCAAAAAGAGTTGAAGGGTATCATTGTAGATCCGAAGGCAGAGACTGCTGATATCGATACCACCAATAATTCTTGGCCTTCTAAGGAGCAAAAATCTGAGTTTGATCAAATGAAAGAAAAGATTAAGGGCTAATTCATTGGGCTTAAATACTAAAATTAAGGCCCTGTGATTCACAGGGCTTTTTTAGTATTTCGAGTTGGCAAACTTCATTATATTTGTAATATGTTTATAGCACATTTCTTATTTATTAGCGGCGCTGAAATCTTTTTCATTATGTTTATCGTGGTTATGGTATTTGGTGCTGATAAGATTCCTGGTATTGCTAAAGGCTTAGGAAAAGGGATGCGTCAACTTAAAGATGCAACCGAAGACATAAAGCAAGAAATTCAAAAAAGTGCGGATAAACAAGGTATTGATACAAGCTTCGTAACTGATATCAAAAAAGATATCGATGAGGTCAAAGAAAATATGACATCGGGGCTTACCAAAGAATTGGGTGAAGTGAAAGACGGAGTTGAAGATATCACCGGAGTTATCAAAAGAAAATAACATGTTGGAAAAGCTGCTAGAGTGGGACAGAGACACTTTCGTCTATCTCAATAATCTTGGCATCGAAGAGTATGATTTATTCTGGACAACCGTAACCAACTTTCCTACCTGGATTCCTTTATTTATTCTATTTATTGTTCTTGTCTTTTTAAAGTATCCAAAAAAGGAAGCATTAGTGGTGTTGCTAATCATTGTTTTGACTATCATTTTTGTTGGCGTTGCGACTGATCTTACCAAAAACTATGTTGCTCGGTTACGGCCCAATAATACAGAAGAAATAAATACACTCATTCGTATTTTGAAGAGTCCGAATACGTATAGTTTTTTTTCTGGACATGCTGCTAGTTCATTTGCGATCACTACAAGTGTGGTTCTCTTTTTACGCAGACGTTTTAAATGGTCATGGTTTTTTTATTTGTGGCCGCTACTTTTTGCTTCAAGTCGCATATTTGTGGGTGTTCATTATCCTGTAGATATTATTGTTGGCACCATTGTGGGTATTGTATCCGCTATTTTGTTTTATAATGCGTATACTAAGGTTATCGTACCCTACAGAGGGTTAAGCCATCCCTAATAGGTAGTAGAACTGTTTCTACTCTAGGGTCTTCTTTCAACTTTTGGTTATAATCTAATAGTACTTTTGTCGCTTTATCTTTTTGATCTAGTGTTGTGACCACTTTGCCTGACCACAATACATTATCAGAAAGAATAATACTTCCTGATTTCGCTTTTTGTATCGCAGCTTCGAAATAGGCATCATACATTTTTTTTTCGGCGTCGATAAAAATGAGGTCAAAATCAATGGAAATTTCGGGTATGATAGCTAAGGCATCTCCGGTATGTTGTATAATTTGACTTCCAAATCCACTTTGATCAAAGAATTTCCGTTGTATTGAAACAAGCTCTTCATTGACATCGATAGTATGCAATTGCCCACCTTTCTGCAGTCCTTCCGCCAAACAAATTGCAGAATATCCAGTATAAGTTCCGATTTCAAGAATATACTTTGGGGCTATTATTTTGGAGAGCATGCTAAGCACACGCCCCTGAAAGTGGCCTGTAATCATTCGAGGTTGAATCACTTTCAAGTGTGTTTCTCGGGTTAGTTCTTGCAGTATTTTGGGTTCATTTTCTGAATGATTCCGAATATAATCCTCTAAAGCATCAGATAAAAAATGCATTCTTCTATTTTTTTATAAAGATATAGTACTTTAGAAATAGATACACATTCCCATTCAAAACCATGGAAAAATTTAAGATTAGACCAGCAACCTTGCAAGATTTGAACATTTTGTTGGCTTTTGAACAAGGCGTTATTCAAGCAGAGAGACCTTTTGATAAGACACTTGCAAATGATCCTATCACGTATTACGATTTGAGTGAACTAATACGTTCTGATAAGGCTCAGGTCGTCGTTGTTACTTTTAACAATGAAATTATTGCGTCAGGTTATGCGAGAATCAGAACCGCAAGACATTATTTGAATCATAATGAATATGCATATTTAGGCTTTATGTATACCCATCCTGATTTTAGAGGAAAAGGTATCAATAAGAAAATCATAAATGCATTAAAACAGTGGTCAGATTCTCAAGGATTACAAGAAGTTCGGCTGACCGTTTACGAGGGAAATGTAGCCGCTATCAAGGCCTATGAAAAAGTAGGATTCAAAAAGCATATTATTGAAATGAGGTTAGATCAGTTTAAGTAGTTTTAGGAACTGCTTATCCTTTTTGAAGTTGTAAATTTGAATAAAACGCTACAATGACTTTTCAAAATTCCCTAGAATTTGCCCAAGAATTAGATACAAAAGATCCGCTTAGAAAATATAGAGATGAGTTTCATTTTCCCAAAGTGGATGGCAAGCAAGTAATATACTTTACAGGAAATTCGCTAGGCCTTCAACCTAAACGCACTCAGAAGTTTGTAGATGACGTGATGACAGATTGGAAAGAGCTGGCCGTTGAAGGACATTTTTATAGTAAAAAACCATGGTGGGATTATCATGAAATGCTAGCAGAACCACTCGCAAGGGTAGTTGGTGCCAAGATCAATGAAGTATCGGTGATGAATACCCTTACCATAAATTTACACTTGTTAATGGTCTCGTTCTACCGACCCTCTGGAAAACGATACAAAATTATTTGTGAAGAAAAAGCTTTTCCATCAGATCAGTATATGTTTCAAAGTCAGGTGAAATTTCATGGTTATGACCCTTCAGATGCGATTGTCGAGGTTACAAAGAGAGATGGCGAGCATCATTGGAGAACCGAAGATATACTTAAAAAGATCGAGGAGGTAGGAGAGGAGTTGGCTTTAGTTCTTATTGGGGGAGTTAATTACTATTCAGGACAAGTCTTTGATATGGCTGCTATTACCAAGGCGGGAAAAGCTGCAGGTGCATTTGTTGGCTGGGACTTGGCTCATGCCGTCGGTAACATAGAATTAAAGCTACATGATTGGGATGCTGATTTTGCTGCGTGGTGTAGTTACAAATACATGAACAGTGGTCCTGGAAATGCGTCGGGAGTATTTATTAATGAGCGGCATTTGAATCGTAAGGATATACCTAGATTTGAGGGCTGGTGGGGTACGAAAAAAGAAACCCGGTTTTTAATGAAACCAGAGTTTGAACCGATGGAAAATGCTGATGCCTGGCAGATTAGTAATCCAGCAATCTTATCAATAGCTCCATATCTGGCATCGCTTGAGATGTTCGAAGAAGTAGGTATGGACGCTCTAATTATGAAACGAAACCAAATCGTAAAGTATCTAGAGTTTGTATTGGAAGAAATTGATAAAGAAGTAGAAGGAACTTTTGAAATTATCACTCCGAAAGATAGAGGGTGCCAATTGTCTGTTTTTCTGCATGGTCATGGGCGACCACTTTTTGACTATTTAATGAAAAACGGTGTTATCACCGATTGGCGAGAACCTAATGTTATTCGCTTAGCACCAGCCCCTTTTTATTGTTCTTATGAAGATATGTATCACTTTGGTCAAATTTTAAAAAAAGGAATACTTGAAAATGCCCAGTAGAACCTACTGTTTAGTCTAAATATTTCTTTTTCAGAACGTTAAAGCAATCCATTAATTTTTTTGTTTCATTTTTTTTACAGTCTGTAATTCGTCGAAAATATGTTCTTGTCATATACGATGAGCTAGTTCTTTGCGTAGATATTTGGAATTAACCCCGCAAATTTTATGAACATGAAAACTAAAAATGAAAGAACGAAACATTTAAAATTTATTTATGGCTTAATGCTCTTGCCTTTAATTGTTGCCTTATTTCTGGCCTCTTGTACTTCAGAAGATGTAGTGCCAGAAACAGAAAATGCAGTTGTTGAAAAACCTACCTTAGCCGAAGAGTCGCAATTTATCACCAAGTACTTTCTGGGCGATGAGGTGAAAGTTCGGTTAGAAGAAGACGGTACCTACAGTCTAGCTGGTAGCGATGCCAGATTGTTTGAAGAACAACTTTCTGATACCGTTGAAAATTTTGGCGAGAATCCAAATCCAGAAGAAAGTATGTCGGCCTTGAGTCTTGGGGGCGGTGTTCGAAAATGGACTAATAGTACCATTGTGTATACCATTTCAGGCTTAAGTGGTTCTGTTCGATCTGAACTACAAAAATCGTTTGATGAATGGTCGAGTAAAACAAATATTCGATTTAAAGAGCGAACGAATGAGTCAGATTATATCACTATTTCATCCTCTGGATCTAATAGTAATTCGGGAGTAGCCACTTTGGGTATGAATGGTTCAAGAGGTTTTATCAGATTGGGTACCAGAGCTACCGCAGTCGTAATCATTCATGAGATTGGTCATACTTTAGGCTATATTCATGAACAGAATCGATCAGACAGAGACAGCTATGTTCGAATCAATTTTGATAATATTCAAGACAATGCGGTTGATCAATTTTTTAAAAGTAATTCTGCAAGTTTGGTAACTAGTCAATTGGATATTAATTCAACAATGATGTATGGTAGTTTTACCTTTAGTAAAAATGGTCGTCCTACCATTACAGATTTAAATGGAAATCTACTTCCGCAGCGTCAAGCGAGAATATCTTCTTTAGATATAGCTGGTACAAACGCTATATACCCTTCAGAAGGTGATAGCACAGATACTGACGCTTGTAGCGCTGCTGAACCTTGGTCGCCGAATACTCGTTACTTCGTTGGAGACCAAGTAACGTATAGGGGTCGATTATATGAACGAGATTTCACAAGATGGAATTTTATCAAAAATTGTGGTTAATATGAATCAGGGGTTGAATCGCAATGTTATAATTTGACCAAAACGCCTTATTGATACATGAAAAGCCGCCATTAAGGCGGCTTTTACGTTTTAAGTAACTTCGTTTTAAAGAATAACCAATCTTTCTGATTACTTTGTATTTTCGCTGTTTTTACACCAACTAAAATGAAATCATTACGCCTTATTCTTTCCAATCCTAGGTATTTTGGACCAGCCTGGGTATTTGCTAGTTTAAATATTCTCTTTGGTACTTGGGCAATTTATATTCCAACAGTCAAAGAAGCTTTAACTATTGACAAGTCTCAATTGGGTGTAGCTATTTTTTTCCTGTCGCTAGGGGTATTTACGGTATTTCCAGTAGCGGCAAAAATTATTAATAAGTTTGGTGTAGGTAAAGTTACTTGGTATGGTATTTTAGTAAATTGTCTAGCGGCGCTATTGCCTCTTATAGCGCCTAGTTATTGGATGTTAGCGATTGCTTTATTCATTTTCGGAGCAACACAAGGTTTGACTGATATAGCAATGAATACATTGGTTACTGAAATAGAGAAAGAAGACAAACAGAATTTCATGTCCGCTGCACATGGCTTCTTTAGTTTAGGGGGAGTTTTTGCAGGCTTAGGAAGTTTTGTAATTCTTGCCATAGGAAGCCCTGTAATACATATGGCGATTGTCGTATTCATTGTTATTGCAATTAATTTTTTTCTATATAAAAACTATTTTCATATCAAAGCTGCCCCCGTTGAAAAAGAACCATTTAGTTTAAAACTATTTAAACCACTTTTACTTATTGGTATCGTTTCTTTTATTGTCATGGGAGGGGAAGGTGCGATTGTTGATTGGAGCGGACTGTATTTAAAGGAAATCAGTATAGCACCAGAAGCTTTATGGGGCGCTGGCTTCTTAGCATTTTCAATATGTATGACTACAGGTCGATTTGTAGGTGATAGCATTAGTCAAAGAATCGGATCGGTAAAAGTAATGATCCTCGGTATTTCGATAGCGATATTAGGCTATTTTGCAGTATTAAGCGCTGAAACAGCATTTACCATTATGGGTTTTGGTTTAGTGGGCTTAGGCTTTTCGGTGATCATTCCAGAGCTTTTTCGAATCGGCGGAAATGTCAAAGGCATTGAATCATCACAAGGTATTGCTTTTATTGCAGGTGCTGGTTATGCTGGTTTTTTATCTGCCCCACCAGTATTGGGTTTTCTAGCGGAATCTTCTTCTCTGGTTGCCAGTTTTTTTGTTCTTTTGGCCTGTGCCTTTGTTGTTTTAGCGGCAGCTTTTGTCTTAGGAAAACGACAAGTTTAATCCATATTACTTCGGACTTTAAACTATGAACAAGAAGCATACCAATTATTTCACTTCAATACCTGTGAAATAGAGTTTGAAATTGCCTTCATCCATTTTATGCATAGTAGCTATCTTCAAACCATTCATTTCTTCATAATCTTCAAATGTTGTAATCATTGAAGGTTCTGGTTGATTACTTTTTCGAAATACCCATTCTTGAATTAAGAAATCATCTTCAAAATAAAAATCATAAGCATCTCCCGGAGTGTAACCTCCTTCATTACCATAAACAATAGTCAATTTTTGCATAGACTTTTTGCTAAGAGGAGCCTCAGCCTTTTCTATGTGAGTATGGGTGACATTGTCGGCATCCCACACAAGTTGATAGGGGGCAAGCAACCAAAATTTATCATTAATAAAACCACCGTTTGTTTTGTAAGCGGTGCTATCCATATTGGCCCAATTGTAACTTACCGTGCCACCAGCTGAGGTAGCCGTAATATCGTTGGTTTTTGGTCTCCAAGTCCAAGTTCTTTCGAAGTGGGTTGTGTCTCTATCTACATTAAAAGTGAATTTTATTTCTTGAACATTTTTCCAGTTTTCAAATCCGTGCGCGTTTGCAACTTTTTTAAGAATGGAAGTCTGTTGTACACCTGTATTTGAGATAATATTAAAACTGGTAATGCCAAAGGCAATAGCGACTATTACTAAAGTATATTTTTTCATAATTTTCTCGATTTTGCCAAAGATACGAGCAAAACTATAAGTTGATTAAAAAAATAGCTTTTAAAAGAAACACCCTCATCTGTTGTAAAAGAAGAGGGTGTTTTAAGCATTTTTATATAAGGATTTCTATTTAGTCTTCGTAATGGAATTATTCAAGTCATCAATAGCACCTTTAATCTGAATAATCGGAAATTCGGTTCTACGATTTAACTCTAATTCGGCGTCAGTACAATCACTTTTACCAGTACAACCATTTATGGTTTTACGTTTTCCAAAACCTTGATATGAGAGTATGCGATTGGTTGGAACACCGTTAGCAATTAAATATTCGTACGTAGATTTTGCCCTACGCTCTGACAACTGATCATTATAACTATGGCTGCCGACGGGGTCAGTGTGCGCTTCTAACCGAATCACCATTTCTGGATAGGTCACGGTCATTAGTTTAACCACTTTGTTTAATTCAATAGCTGCATCTGGTCTGATCTCGCTTTTATTAAAATCAAAGTAAATTTTGTTCAAGTCAGCTAGTACTTTTAAGTCAAGCACTGGTTCTAAGGTAATATTTTGTTGAATTAGCCTCGTTGTTCTCAATGTCGAGTTCGTGTTGAAATACACTATTTTATGAGGGTGCGTTTTACGAACAGCCTCGATCATATAGGTCTTTTTTCGATCAACAAACGTTTTGTAGTGTCCGTTTTTGTCTGTAATCAACTCTGCTATTTTTGTATTTGTAGTTTGATCAATTATCGTGATTTTGACACTATCTAAGGGCTGTAAATTGATGGCGTCGGTAACTGTACCTTCAACCGATAGAGAAGGTGTAAATTCAAATTTATAAATATCGTCGCTACCGACACCTCCGTCTCGGTTTGAACTAAAGTAACCTGTTCCTCCAGTATCATATTCAAAATATGCAAAGTCGTCAGCAGAACTATTAATTGAGTTTCCTAGATTAATAACGTCTACGATCTCATTGTCTTGATTCAAAACTGTTGAAAAAATATCAGATTGACCAAAACCAACATGGCCATCCGAAGAAAAGAATAAGACGCCTTCCGAATTTACAAAAGGAAACATTTCATTACCTTCAGTATTTACTTCAGGACCAGCATTTATAGGCTTTCCGATTCCACCTCTATCATGAATCACAGAGTAGTATATGTCAGTACCTCCATATCCGCCTTCACGATCTGAAGTGTAATATATTCGTTTACGATCCTTGGTTACGTAAGGATGTCCTGTGGAATAGTAATCGCTATTAATGGTTAAATTTCGATTAACTTTCCATTCGCCTTCTTTTTGAATGGCACTGAAAATTTTCAAATTAAGTTCTAGATCTAAACCAAGTGCTTTTTTGTTTTTGTAGTAGTTATTTCTTGTAAAGTATATTACTGTGTCATTTTTGTAGTCCGTTGTAAACACCAAAGAACTCTCATGATATTCAGTATTTACATCTCCTTTGATTTTTGTTGGAGTACTGGTTTCGTCGTCTTCCGAAATAACGAAAAGGTCTAACCACGGCTCATCATTCCATCCGTATACTTTTGAATCGGCTTGATCTCTTCTGGCAGAACTAAAATATAGATTACCCTTTCTTGCAAAAACACCAAAATCGCTTTCTTCAGAATTAAAATCTACGGACTCAACATCATAACGTTGTCTACTGTTAAATACAACTGATGCAAGGCTACCATCTTTTAAGAATTTTTTTACCCTTGAATCATTCTTATTGTATTTTTTATATTTTTTCAACCATTTGGCAGCACCGCTTTTGTCACCTATACTATATAATGCCATTCCATATTTAAAATAGAAATCAGGAGAAATGTTTGGACCATAAATGACCTCCTGAAAATGAGGAATAGCTTTTTTTACATCGCGAATGAGCAAATAGCATTCTGCTAACCTTTTATGTGCATAGTCTGTCTTATAATTACTCGAAAGCATTTTCTCATATTCGACAATTGCCTTTGAGTATGAAAATTGATTAAAGTAATGGTCGCCTCGCTTTTGAGAACCAAACTGAGCGATACTCATTTGAGACACAAATAGCAGTACCAAAACTGAATAGGTTTTTTTTAAATTGGTCATGGTTAAGTGTTTTTTAAAAGTCAAAAGATCTGATGATTTTTAGAAATTTATTTCATAAGGAAAACTCTTATATTTCTTTAGAATTTCAATATTTTATCTTCTGTTTTTGACATTTAATTTAAAATGTGTTTTAAACGCAAATTAATGATATTGTGTGTGTTAGCTGTATTTAAACGATGAATGTGGTTAAAAATTGGACTCTATATTAGTTTTTCGACTAAGCGTAGTTTTTTAAGGTTTTATGGATATAACCACATGTCGATTACGTGTCAATTATATCGTTAAAAAAGTATTATTTAAGGAAATTAGAGAAGTCTAGAATTGTAAGAAAAAAATAAGTTGGATGTATTTTCAAGATCAAGTATTATTTTATTTAGAGATTAGATTGGTTATTTAATTCGTAAATAATTGATTAATTTTGAAGCTTACCAAGAAATTGAAAAATGAGTTCAAAAAAAGGAAAAATACAGGAAGCTATAGATGAAAAGATGTTAGAAGAACGCAAAGTTTTTCTATGGGGAATGGTTGATGATGATACCGCAAAACATGTAATAGATAGACTGTTATATTTAGATATGCAGAACAGTAAAGAGATACAGCTTTATATTAATAGTCCGGGTGGTTATGTAACTTCTGGTTTTGCAATGTATGATACTATAAAATCTTTAAAGAGTCCTGTTTCAACAATTTGCACAGGCCTTGCTGCTTCAATGGGGTCTATTCTATTATCTGTTGGAAAAAAGGGTAGACGTTTTATTCAGCCTCATGCGCAGGTAATGATTCATCAACCTAGTGGTGGTGCTAGGGGTCAGGCTTCTAATATAGAGATTCAAGCTAAAGAAATTATCAAAACTAAAGAGTTAAGCGCTCAAATTTTAGCCGATAATTGTGGTCAAGATTTTGATCGTGTTATGAAGGATTTTGATCGTGATTATTGGATGGGTGCTGAAGAGTCTGTTAACTATGGAATTGTTGATGGTATTTTGGAGTAAATCTTCTCAGAACCTTAAATAACGATATTAAAAAACCCTCTGTACTTTTCAAGAGGGTTTTTTGATATGTGGTTTTCACTAGTTTTTAGAAGAAACGTGGTGACTTTACTCCACCTAATCGTTTGATCGGAAGTTCATATATTAAGATAGCTTCGTGGGTACCACCTGTATAGGGTCTAATTTCAGAGGTGGGTACGTCATAGGCATACCCTATTCTAAATGAATTAGAGATTTGATAATCGGCTAATACTCCAAAACTATCTGCGTCATTGAAACGATACGATGCTCCTATCCAAAATTTATCAAAGAATAAAAAGTTAGCTGTAAGATCATAAGTTGCAGGTGCTCCATTCGTAAACTTCATAATGGCTGTAGTCTTAAATTTAGTTTCTTCTCCAATATCAAAAACAACACCACCAATAGTGTAATAACTATTCCGCTCAATGGCCGCGAATTCACCTCTATTTAAATCTGTATTTAACAATCTCGGAGATGAAAAACCGATATACCACATACGGTTACTTACGTAAATACCCGCACCTATATTTGGATTCCATTGTGAAAAACTCTCCGAGAAAAATGGATCGGTGATATCTGGGGCATTCAAATCATAATTGGTAAAACCAGCATTTAGTCCGAATGACATATTTACGGTTTGACTTAATGGTACAGTATACGAAACATTACCATAAACATAGTTGGTGCTTTCGTCACCCAAGTTGTCATTGATATAGGTAAGGCCCAAACCTATACGGCTAAACTTTACCGGCGAATGCACTGATAATGTACTAGTTGTTGGATTACCTTCAATACCAGCCCATTGATTACGATGTAAAGCCGTGACATTTAGGGTTTGTCGACTACCCGCGTAAGCAGGGTTTACTGACATGGTGTTATACACAAATTGTGTAAACTGAGGTAGTTGCTGAGCACTTACCATTGATATAGTAAGAAAAGTAAGTACGGTTAAGAATCTTTTTGATTGTAACATTTAGGGTATTTTTATTTGGATCCTATATAGATATATCCATTAACAGGTTCTGCGTTTGCTCCTTCAATTGAAATCATATAATAGTAGGTGCCTGTAGGTAGTATGCCAGCATTACCAAATGAACTGTTCGGTGCAAAACCACCCCAATCGTTTTGATAATCTTCTGACACAAATACTTTAGATCCCCATCTATTAAATATCATAACATTATAGGTGAAGTCACAATTTTCTAAACCAGTAATTTCAAAGTAATCATTGATACCATCACCATTTACAGTAATCGTTTTAGACACAACAATATCTTTAGGGTTACAGGGTAAGCAATCCGCATTGATATTAATTGTGAAATCAGCATAATACTTACACGAACCTTCTTCTGAAGCATAAGAGATAAGGTATTCGCCAACTTCAAAGTTTGTAGGATCAAACGTGTCACCATTTAAAGTGTCTCCATTTTCTAGGGTATATATTCCGTTCGTATCGAAATTAGCTGGTAGATAGTTTGTTAAGGCTATCGCTGGATCTTCGATACAGATATCAATAGTGACAAATTCTTTTTCTAGTTGCAATACTAAAATTACCTGTTCGAACGTAGCGGTGTTTCCACATCGATCCGTGACATTCCATGTTCTAATAATCATGTAGTCGTCTGAATCTGAAGGAAATTGAGCTTCTTCGTTAAAATCTACAACGTACTCACCACAGCCTCCAGTGAAAATTAATGTTGGTACTTCAGGTATTTCTTCACCACACATGATGGTAATTTCTTCATCGTATGGTTCTACCATGATTTCACCTTCGTCGTCATCATTGATGGTACCATTCGCTGTATTTGTTGTATTTCCATCAACGAATCCAATTCCAATATTTGAAATAATGTTAGAAAGTACTACCGTAAAGTTTTCTACAGGCTCAATTACGAAATCATTAGTAATCGGTACTAGAATATCAAATGAACTCACTGTAGGCGTAAAGATAATAGTGCCCGTCGTTGTTGTAAGATCATTAGGATTGGTGGCTGTATCGTCGACCGTGGTATAGTCAACAGTTACGTTTTCAGAGATTGTGCCTGTAAGTGTGACATTAAACACTGCGAACTCATCTGTACCTTCGGTAACAATTACGTTGGTATTGGTAAATGCAATACCTGTACCGGCTACGGCGTCGTCATCATTAATTGTTCCATTCGCTGTATTCGTTGTGTTTCCGTCAACAAAGCCAATACCTAAGTTTGACTGAATGTTTGACAACTCAACTGTAAAGTTCTCTGTCGGCTCAATGACCATATCATCAATAATCGGTACTTGAATATCGAAAGAATTAACCGTTGGTGTAAAGGTAATGGTACCAGCTGTTGTTGTAATATCATTAGGATTCAGAGCTGTTCCATCTACCGTAGTATAATCAACAGTAACATTTTCAGAAATATTTCCAGTTAGTGTTACATTGAAGATTGCAAAAGCATCTGTACCCTCCGTAACAATGACATTCGTATTCGTAAATGCAATACCCGTACCTGCTACAGCATCATCATCATTGATAGTAGCACGCGCCGAACTAGAGGCAGTCCCGTTGACAAAATCAATCCCTAAATTAGATACAATGTTCGAGAGTGAAATAGTAAACTGTTCAGTAGGTTCAATAATATCATCATTCGTAATAGGAACCTGAATATTTACTGATGTAATGGTTGGTCCGAATGTCAAGACACCTGCACTTGTTGAGAAATCACCAGGATTCAATGCAGTTCCTTCATTGGTCAGGTACTCCACCGTTACAATTTCAGACACTAAACCAGTTAGTGCGACAGTAAAGATTGCATAGTCATCAGTTCCTTCCGTCACAATGATTTCGGTATTGGTGAATGATAAGCCTGTTCCTAAAATACTATCATCATCATTGATGGTACCGTTAGCAGTATCAGGACCTACGATTCCAAGACCAAGATTTGATTGTACATTTGAAAGCACTACAGTAAAGTTCTCAGTTGGTTCGATTACAGCATCGTCAATAATTGGTACTTGAATATCAAAAGCGTTTACTGTTGGTGTAAATGTGATTGTACCAGATGTAGTTGTAATATCACCAGGATTCACAGCTGTACCATCTACGGTAGTATAATCTACAGTTACATTCTCTGCGATTGCACCAGTAAGTGTTACAGTATAGACTGCAAAGGCATC
>CALHCJ010000035.1 GCA_937936275.1 uncultured Flavobacteriaceae bacterium | reverse complement strand
GAATCTAATTGTTCTGTCTTTGTATTTGATTTTATATGGATGCTATCTCCTGTCATTTGATTTGGGCCATTCCAAAGTATAGGCTCTTTAAACAGTTTGGTAAGTCCGGTTGCTTCTTCAGAATGAATAGAGTCACATTTTCCACTCATGTCAGTCTTGAAGAACTTAGCGTTGTGAAAGGCTCTCAAAATACGAGCTTCAGGTTTGCCAGTGATCATTAAGGTATCTCCGTGGGTAAACAATGAATCTTGTTCGACTAAACTGATTGCTACCGCTCTTTTGGTAGCGAAGACAGAATCTTTCGCTTTAAAGACTTCAGCGTAATGTGCGCGAATAATACCTTTATTTATAGTATCGGTTACCGTAATGTTGTTTGTTGCAGAAGCAAACTCCGTTGCTTTATCAAAATACACGCTATCGCCCTCAATAATTCTATTATTATAATCAATACGGGTATTTTTTATTCCATAACCGCTTTCAATTTTAGTATCGTAAAATCCACGTTCACAATATATTTTGTAAGTTTCTCCAGTAATGGTTGAAGGGCCATACATATATGCGTTTTTTGAGGTGGTATAATAATCTAACTGTTCAGAATCTAATACATATTGTAAATTCTTGACGTGTACACTATCTAAGAATTGATACTTTTTAGTTTCCATAAAGTATCTTCCAATTTCACTTGTTAGCGTATTCGCAGAGTCGACAACGGTTCCAAAATCTTGATAATATGCCTGTTGGCTTTCTCTATTAAAACGCAAGGTATCTGTGGTCAAAGTCATATCCCCGTTTTCTGAGGTTTGACTTTTCAAAATTACATTTTCATAGGCCTTTGCCAATCTGGTATTACCGTCATAGTCCATTTTACCACTGCTCATGGTTACCGAATCACCTTGTTTTAGGCGAATATTCCCGATTGCTTTTAATCGATTTTCTTGTTTATAAAATACTGCTACGTCGCACCACAAATCCGCTCCTTGATGTTCGAATTGAACTTGTCTATCATCTTTGCTAAAAATAAAAGCACCGGGAAACCGAGTCTCGTCTTTGGTGAGGTTAGCGCCGTGGACGATGTTAATCTCTTTGCTTACCACAGTATCATTTTCAGACACTGAAACCTTGGTTTGAGAAAAACTTAAGGAAGTAAAGGATAGCAGTAAAACGAATAATAACGTCTTTTTCAAGAGTCTATAATTTTGCCCAAAAATAGGATTTTTTAGCTCAGGGAAATTCGAATTAGTATAGATTTAATACTATACGCCATAAAAAAAGCCACATTGTTGTAGCTTTTTAATTCACAATACGATGTTGATTTTAGGAAATAATTTCTAAAGGTTTTGTGTTTTTCCAGTTTCCTCTAGTAAAATCTGGGAAAGCTTGCGGAGCCCCACCTTGCGATACAGATGCTTCGCTTAGCGGACTCACAGCACTCCAATAGCAACCTTCGTAAACATTTTGATCTAATGGTAGTCCGTTTTGCAAGCACTCCACAATGCGATACATCATCATTCCGTCCATTCCTCCATGGCCCGTATTTTTTGTTGCTTGGTTTAATCGTTTATAGAGAGGGTGATCATATTTTTCATATACTGTCTCAAGGTTTTCACCTTCAACCCAGCTGTGATGATCTTTAGTAACTCCTTCAACGCCACCTTCTAAAGCAACTCTCGTTGGAAAACCAGCTAAAACACCCTTTGTACCTTGTATTAGATTTAGGCGAGAATAAGGTCTAGGACTGGTTTCATCCCACTGTACCATAACCGTTCTTCCCATCGTGGTTTTGATAATGGTCGTATTCATATCACCACCTTTATAATCTAGTTTATTCCACTTGTGGTCTGCTTCGTAATTTTTTTCAGCATATAATTTTCTTCCTAATGCAGGTGAGGAAAAAGAGACTAGTGTCGAAAAATTATCATCAGTACGGGCTAAATTCATGTACTGAGCAACCGGACCTAGACCATGGGTCGGATATAAATTTCCATTTCTATGTGCATAGTGAGGAGTTCTCCAAGAGCCTGTGCCTCTTTTTTGTTCTTCCATTTGAAAACGAAGCTCATGAATGTATGCAGCTTCAGCATGAAGGGGTTCACCAATAACTTCTTGGCGGCACATATTTAAGAACATCAGTTCGTCACGACTATAGTTGACATTTTCCATCATCATACAGTGCTTTTGCGTGCGTTCAGAGGTATCAACAATAGACCACATTTCTTCTAAAGTTAAAGCGATAGGTACTTCAACAAAGGCATGAGAACCTTTATTCATTGCTTCAATGGCCATCGGAGCATGATTTTTCCAGTTGGTGGCAATAAAAACGATATCAGGTTTTACCTCGGCTAGCATTTTTCTCCATGCATTTTCATCACTATGGTAGATGGCTATTTTTTGATGTTGTTTTCCTTTACCAATTTTTTTAGCCTCGCCAGCCCATTTCGTTGCTAAATCTTCATAAAGATCACTAACTGCAACAACCTCGGTACCTGGCAGTCCGGCAAAGAATTGTAAATGTCCAGGTCCTCTCGCACCGACACCGATAAAAGCGGCACGAACTGTTTCCAATTTGGGGGCAGCAAAA
>CALHCJ010000034.1 GCA_937936275.1 uncultured Flavobacteriaceae bacterium | reverse complement strand
TTAGGTGATTATCAAAGAGCCATTGCTTATTATAACGATGCTGCTGAATATTTAGAAAAGGCGGGGCTCATAGAACGTTTTAAAGATAGACTTGAAAACAATATCGGGGTTGTTTATCATCAAATGGAGCTATATGAAAAGGCCAGCGCCTACTTTGAAAGCGCGCTGAGTGCAGATAGTTTGCGGTTTAAATCGCCGAGAAACTATGCTCGAAGACTAAATAACCTTGCAAAAAGCAGACATCTATTTAATCAAAATGAAGATTTAGAAAATATGTTTTTAGAGTCTCTAAAAATCAGAGATAGTATTAAAGACTTAGCAGGTTTGGCAGGTGGTTATTTTAACTTGGCCAAGTATTACGCTGACAAAGCAGATACGCTCAAAGCGATTGTCAACGCAGAAAAATCGAAGCAGTTTGCCAAGAAAAGTAGTAATTACTCAAGACTGCTAGAATCGACGGAGTTATTAACTTTAATTGATCGAAAAAATGCACCAGATCATGGCCGACAGTACTTCCGGTTGAATGACAGTTTGTTACAAGAAGAACGCAACATTCGCAATAAATTTGCTCGTATTCGTTTTGAAACGGATGAATTTATTGCTGAAAATCAATTATTGGCGAGACAGAAACAATTATGGACAGGTATTGCAGGTATTCTACTATTACTAGCTTTAGCTACTTTGGTTATTATCACACAACGTAATCGAAATAGAATTTTAAAGTTTAAAGAAAAACAACAAGCGAGTAATGAAGAAATTTTCAATTTGCTCTTGTCTCAGAAAGAGAAAGTTGAAGAAGGTAAAAAATTGGAACAAAAAAGAGTTTCTGAAGAATTGCATGATGGGGTACTCGGTAGAATGCTAGGGACAAGAATGATGCTTTTAGGGCTTAATAAGCGTAGTGATGAAGAATCGATTAAAGAAAGAGCCAAGGCTATTTCTATTCTGCAAGAAGTGGAAGGTGAAGTACGCTCTATTTCTCATGAATTGAGCCATGCCGCATATCAAAAAATTCATAACTTTATTCTTTCAATTGAAGATCTAATAAAAACGATTCGCGCTTCTTCTAAAATTATAATAGAATTTAACTATGCGGATGATTTAGATTACGATGCTTTAAATGGTAACATTAAAATAAATCTGTATCGAATGATTCAAGAAATTATTCAAAATGCTGTTAAACACGCAGATTGTTCGCATATCGATCTTAGTTTTAGTGAAGACTCTGAATTTTTAAGAGTGGTAATTACAGATAATGGTAAAGGTTTCGTTGTAAAAAAAGGAAAGAAAGGTATTGGAATGCGTAACATTACTTCTCGTATGGAAAAAGTGGCAGGCACTTGGGATATCGATAGCACCGTAGGAGAAGGTACCGTCGTTACTTTAGTAATACCGATTGTGACAAACGACAATACAAGTAATATCAGAATAGCACAAGGAGACTTACAAGAGTTTTAAATAAATATTATAATGGAAGTTTTACGAATTTTGGCAATTGACGATCATGAAATGACAACTTTGGGGTATAAGTATATCTTAGAAGGTGAGGAATTTGAAAACTTCGAAGTTCGCGTAGATATTGCTACCAGTTTCGAAACTGGAAAAGAGAAAATTGAATTTTCTGCCCGTTCCCTCCCCTACCATATTATTTTATTAGACATCCAATTATTTCCGGCACATTCAAAGGAAAATAAAAGCGGTGAAGACTTGGGTATTTTGGCGCGTCAAGTTGTTCCAGAATCAAAAGTGGTATTTATGTCCTCTTTTAGTGACAATCTTAGGATCAATAGTATTTTCAAATCCGTTGATCCTGACGGATATATGGTTAAATCAGAAATTGATGAGAAATCGTTACGAACAATGGTAGAAACGGTTACTACGAAACCACCTTATTATACCGCAGGGGCATTTGCAGCAATTCGAAGAAGAATGACTAATGATGTAGTAGTAGATGACCTCGATAAGAAAATCTTATATTATCTTTCTATTGGAACAAGAACTAAAGATATTGCCCCATTAATCTCTTCTGCGATCACGACCGTTGAATCTAGAAAAAGGCAATTAAAGTCACTATTTGGCATTGAAAGTGGTAATGATATCTCTCTTATTGAAGAAGCTAGAAAGAAAGGGTTCATATAATTGTAAAATTTTAAAAAAACAACATAGCTTAAACACTTGAATATCAATGATATAAGGCTATCATTATCAACTGACTAGGTAAAACCTCCATATTTATAAGGTTTTCGTATGGTGAGTTTTTAATGTTAAAATATAAATTTACTAGCAAGAACCAATTATATCATTGCTAGCGTATGCCTTCAAGTCAAAATAATCAACGGAACCAATCTTCTGCACGATTTAATAAAATCAAGGAAATTTCAGAACTTGATTTGTTCAAAAAGAAATTAGAAAAACACTTTTTCTCAAAAGTGACGATCCGGAATTATTCTAACTCTAATTCGGAAGTCAGTTTGATTATAGAGATGGATTGCAATCTTGAACTTTTGGAAGTTTTACATCATTTTAATAAAAAAGTGTGGGGAAACTTTTCTTCTCAAAGATTTTCGTTTGCTGGTGCGTTCATGGAATTGCAGCATGCGAATGAATTTCCTATCGCTATAGAAGAATTTTCTCTTTTTCTAGAAGACACTTCAATAATTGTAAATAGAATTTATAGCCAAAGCATACCAAGGCAATTAGAAAATATCTTTACTACTCTAAGTAATCATAGCATACATTTTACTAAGGGAATGAGTGAAATTCCATATGAAATTTATGTCTCAGTTTTTGAAGGTAATGCTATAGAAAGCGAAAACAAATACTTGAAAGATTTAGAATCTATTTGTGAAGCAGAGCAGAGTTATTTTAGCTTTTGGGGCCTATATTTTTCCTCTCAGGAAGACGCTGCCATTTATGATTTGAAAAATCATACATTAATCAATGGTAAACTTCAAATGCTTAATCGATAAAAATTCATTTTCCATAAATTTTACAGGAGTTTATTCATCTACGCATTAAAGAGATCTCTATCTTTCATCAAAGTATTCACTTTGGTTTTAACATTTGAAATTATGCTCTCATTTTCATGATTCGTTAAAACCTCGTCTACGAGGTCTACAATGGTAGACATATCGTCTTCCACCAACCCTCTGGTGGTAATAGCAGCAGTCCCAAATCGAATTCCAGATGTAACAAAAGGAGACTTGTCATCAAAAGGAACCATATTTTTATTTGCAGTTATATCAGCTTTTACCAAAATATTCTCCGCATCTTTTCCAGTAATATTTTTATTTCTCAGATCTATTAACATCATATGGTTATCAGTTCCGCCAGAAATAATATGGTAATCTTTAGCAACAAAGGCAGCAGCCATTGCTTCTGCATTCTTTTTAACCTGCAACATATAGTGTAAGAAATCATCCGTTAAGGCCTCTCCAAAAGCAATTGCCTTAGCAGCTATAATATGCTCAAGAGGTCCACCTTGATTTCCAGGGAACACTGCTAAATTTAATAATGCAGACATCTTACGTAAACTCCCATTTTTTAAGGTTATCCCAAAAGGGTTGTCAAAATCTTTACCCATAAGAATTAATCCCCCTCTAGGGCCACGTAATGTTTTGTGCGTGGTAGTTGTTACAATGTGGCAGTGTGGTAATGGATCATTTAAAATACCCTTAGCGATTAATCCAGAAGGGTGAGAAATATCTGCAAGCAACAAGGCTCCTACACTATCTGCAATGGCTCTAAACTTTTTAAAATCCATATCTCGCGAATAGGCTGAGGCACCTGCAATAATCATTTTAGGTTGTTCACGAGTCGCTATTTCTTGAATTTTATCGTAGTTTAAAACACCTGTTTCCTTCTCAACACCATAAAAAACAGGATTGTACAACCTCCCCGAAAAATTAACTGGAGAACCATGTGTTAAATGACCTCCATGTGCCAAGTCAAAACCAAGAATAGTATCTCCTGGTTGTAAACAAGCATGATATACCGATGCATTCGCTTGAGAACCTGAGTGCGGTTGAACATTCGCATATTCTGCTCCAAATAACTCCTTCGCTCTATCAATAGCTAACTGTTCTACTTGGTCTACAATTTCACAACCACCGTAATAACGCTTACCCGGATACCCTTCAGCATATTTGTTAGTTAAAACAGAACCAGCAGCTTCCATGACTTGCGGGCTCGTAAAGTTCTCTGATGCTATTAGCTCTATTCCATTAATTTGTCGCTCTTTTTCAGCTTCAATAAGTTGAAATATGGTCTCGTCACGTTGCATAGGTATTGAATATTTAAAATGAGGCACAAAAATACGAATTGACAATCTTTAATACAGAATAAATTTCTTTTTTGAAACGCTAGTTATTAAATTTCAATTAACAATTGATCATTGTCATTAAAGAGGAAGGTGCCATCCAAAATCCGTTGGTTTAATCTTATTCTTCGCCATTAGCTCCCTTTAAACGAGTATTTCATCTGAACTATACTATCACTTGTCGTTTTCCGTTATCACGAGGCATATTCTTGGCACGAGTGTTGAATAACCTTTACCAAATCCTTAAAGAAATTGATTATGAAGAAAGCACTACTTATTCCGATTCTACTGTTTCTAATCGCCTGCGGCGGTATAAAAAACACTCAAAAGGCAATCAATCTTGGAGATTATTCAAATGCTATCAACAAAGCAATAGCCAATTTAGCAAGCAACAAATCTAAAAAGGGGCATCAACCATACATTTTACTTTTAGAAGAAGCCTTTGAAAAAAATAAAAAGAGAGAATTAGACCATATTGCATTTTTAGAAAAAGATGGTAACGAGGCAAACTATGAAGACATATACAAGAGTTATGTTAACCTCCGTGATATACAAGAACGTATTAAACCGCTTCTACCTTTACAACTTGCAGAAGAAAACAGAACTGCGCAATTCGTATTTGATGATTACGAAAATGAAATTGTCGATTACAAAGAGGACTTGTCTGAATATTTATATGATAATGCCGAACATTTATTGGCAAGTGCTGTAAACAAGCAAGATTATAGAACTGCCTACCGTGATTTTATTTACTTGAATGAGATAAACCCTGGCTTCGAAGATACAAGACAGAAAATTGAAGAAGCTCACCAAAAGGGTATTGATCATGTAGAAGTTCAATTGCAAAACAATAGTCAGCAAATTATTCCTAAAAATTTAGCTGAGGAATTACTCAATTTCAACACCTATGGTTTGAATGACTTGTGGACTATGTATCATAACAATCCATCTCCTGACGTTACCTATGATTATAGGCTAAACGTCTCTTTTGATCAAATTAATATTTCTCCCGAGCAATTACGCGAAAAGGAGATTATTAAAGAGAAAAGGGTTAAAGATGGATATCGGTATGCAAGAGACGCCGACGGTATTGTATTAAGAGATAGTCTAGGCAACAAAATTAAAATTGATAGATTCAAGACCGTGCAATGTAGGTTTAATGAATTTACCCAATTCAAAGCGGTTCAAGTTACTGGAAATGTGGTATACACAGATCTTAAAACACAACAGCAGATCAATTCTTATCCACTAGCTAGCGAATTTGCTTTCGAACATATATACGCCAATAGCGATGGCGACGACAGAGCCTTAGACTACGATTTATCTAAGCTTTTAGAACGAGGGGCCATGCCATTTCCGAGCGATGAACAAATGGTTTATGATGCAGGTGAAGATTTAAAAAATCGATTGAAAAACATTCTCAAACAACATCGATTTAATTAAAAGCAATAAAAAAGGTGAATCTCATTTAGGTTCACCTTTTTTTACATTAAACATATTTAGCTAAATCAATTTCTGTAATAGCACCATGAGAAGAATGCGCTACTGCGATACCATTTTTCAAAACTAATAATTGAGGAGATTGGTGAAGTACTTGAAATTTATAGCCTACCTCATTTGAAACTTCACGATAGGCATGAAGATCTAAATAATACAAATCTATCTGCTCTTCAGAAAATGCATAAGTTTCTTTAAACATATTTATGACCATTCTACTAATGCCACAGGTGGTTGAATGCTTGAAGATAACTTGTGTCTTGATTTTTGACTTTTTGTCAATTTCTTGCACTTGCTCCAAAGTAGTAAGAGGAATCCATGGTAGTTCTTTATGTTTCTTACTTTCTTTTTCGTCTTTTCCTCCGAACAAACCATTAAATAATCCCATAGGTAATTTTTATTATTTATATATAAGTCGTGTTCAAAACTAAACACTTACACCTGTCGAAATGTCTTGTTAATAAGATATTTACAGGACATTTTGTCTTGTCGTCTGCATTGGTAAGATTCTTGACTAAGCTTAAGCGAAAATAAAGATTGTACATATGAATTTTAATAATTTTACTATAAAATCGCAAGAAGCAATTCAACAAGCGCAGCAACTTGCTCAAGGGATGCAGCACCAGCAAATTGAAAACGAACATATTTTTAAAGCTGTTTCTGAAGTTGATGAAAACGTGCTTCCGTTTCTATTAAAAAAACTAAATATTAATAGCGCAATACTATTTCAAATTCTTGATAAAGAATTGGAAAGTTTTCCTAAAGTTTCAGGGGGTGATTTGATGTTGTCGCGTGAAGCGAACAAAAGTCTAAATGAAGCAAGTATCGTAGCAAAAAAAATGGAAGATGAATTTGTCTCCATAGAACATCTCTTGATTGCCATTTTTAAATCAAAAAGTAAGATTGCTCAGATACTTAAAGACCAAGGAGCTACTGAAAAAGATTTGAAGGCTGCAATCTCTGAATTGCGTAAAGGGGGAAAAGTGACCTCTCAAAGTGTTGAAGAAACTTATAACTCTTTAAATAAATACGCAAAGAACCTTAATGAAATGGCCGATAGCGGTAAACTAGATCCTGTTATTGGAAGGGATGAAGAAATTCGTAGAATTCTACAAATCTTATCACGTAGAACCAAGAATAATCCGATTTTGGTTGGTGAACCTGGTACTGGCAAAACGGCTATTGCAGAGGGTTTAGCGCATCGAATCGTACAAGGAGATGTTCCTGAGAACTTAAAAGAAAAAATTATTTATTCTTTAGATATGGGTGCACTCATTGCAGGTGCAAAATATAAAGGAGAATTTGAAGAACGTCTCAAAGCGGTAATTAAAGAGGTTACTTCTGCAGACGGCGAAATCGTTTTATTTATTGACGAAATTCACACCTTAGTGGGCGCCGGAGGAGGACAAGGCGCTATGGACGCAGCTAATATTTTAAAACCTGCCTTAGCAAGAGGCGAACTTCGCGCCATAGGAGCCACTACCTTAGATGAATATCAAAAATACTTTGAGAAGGACAAAGCTCTTGAACGACGTTTTCAAAAAGTGGTTGTCAATGAGCCAGATACGGAGAGTGCAATTTCTATTCTCAGAGGAATTAAAGAAAAATACGAAA
Organism: uncultured Flavobacteriaceae bacterium; assembly: GCA_937936275.1. Classification (GTDB taxonomy): domain Bacteria; phylum Bacteroidota; class Bacteroidia; order Flavobacteriales; family Flavobacteriaceae; genus Maribacter_C. The sequence goes on along the minus strand of CALHCJ010000034.1, from coordinate 41,263 downwards.
CTCATCACAAAGTTCGAATTAAAGATGAAGCAGTAATTGCCGCAGTTGAATTATCACAACGTTATATTTCAAATCGATTTCTGCCATACAAAGCAATTGATCTAATGGATGAAGCGGCTTCAAAACTGCGTATGGAAATCAATTCAAAACCTGAAGAACTTGATGTGCTAGACCGTAAAATCATGCAGCTTGAGATAGAAATTGAAGCTATTAAACGTGAAAATGACAAAGCAAAATTAAAATCCTTAAATGTTGATTTAGCTAATTTTAAGGAAGAACGCAATGAAATTTTCGCAAAATGGGAAGGAGAAAAAAGTGTAGTAGATCAAATTCAGAAAACCAAACAAGATATTGAAAACTTCAAACAGGAAGCTGAAAGAGCTGAGCGGAGCGGCGACTATGGAAAAGTAGCCGAACTGCGCTATGGTAAGATAAAAGAAGCGCAAGAAACTTTAGAATCTCTGCAGATAGATCTAGATGCACAGCAAAACGAAAGTACTTTAATTAAAGAAGAAGTCACTAATGAAGATATCGCCGAAGTAGTTGCAAAATGGACAGGAATACCTGTAACAAAGATGCTTCAAAGCGAGCGTGAAAAGTTGCTTCAACTAGAGCAAGTTTTACATAAACGCGTTGTAGGGCAAGAAGAGGCGATCGAAGCAGTTTCAGATGCAATTCGAAGAAGCCGAGCGGGATTGCAAGACACCAATCGCCCCATTGGTTCCTTCTTATTTTTAGGAACTACAGGAGTCGGTAAAACGGAATTGGCAAAGACGCTAGCTGCTTATCTTTTTGATGACGAAAATGCGATGACTAGAATTGATATGAGTGAGTATCAAGAAAGTCATTCGGTTAGTAGATTAGTTGGGGCTCCTCCAGGATATGTGGGATATGATGAAGGAGGGCAACTAACAGAAGCTGTTCGAAGACGCCCCTATTCTGTCATTCTGTTGGATGAGATTGAAAAAGCCCATCCAGATACTTTTAATGTGTTATTGCAAGTATTAGATGAAGGAAGATTAACTGATAACAAAGGAAGGGTTGCCGATTTTAAGAACGCAATCATTATAATGACTAGCAATATGGGGAGTACCATTATTCAAGAAAAATTTGAAAACTCCAACGATATTCACAGTGCTACAGAAGCTGCTCGTGTTGAAGTTTTAGGGGTATTAAAACGGAACATTCGACCAGAGTTTTTAAATCGAATTGATGATATTATTATGTTCACGCCGTTGAGTAAAGATGATATTACTAAAATTGTCCGGCTTCAGTTAGATGGACTAAAACGAATGATCGCAAAACAACATATTACTATTGACGCAACAGACGAAGCCATAAATTACTTGGCGAACAAAGGTTACGATCCGCAATACGGGGCAAGACCCATTAAACGCGTTATTCAGAAAGAAGTTCTAAACAATTTATCAAAAGAACTGCTGAACGGTCAAATTACTACTGATAGTATTGTTTTAATAGATTCGTTCGACGACGCTCTTGTGTTTAGAAATCAAAACGAATTGGTTAAATAAAATACTTTAATTAATTTAAAGGCATCTCAAGAATTTACAAAAGAGATGCCTTTTTTTTATTATTATATATACCATACAGTATATACTTTATTTATATTCGTATAAAATTTAAACTTACCATGTCTACCAAAGCCGAAAGAACTACTGCTTTTATAATTGAAACTGTAGCTCCTGTTTTCAATAAGCATGGCTATGTAGGGACCAGTATGAGTGATCTGACGGAGGCCACCGGACTCACCAAAGGTGCTCTGTACGGAAATTTTGAAAACAAGGAAGCTCTAGCCTTGTCTGCTTTTCAATTCAATAGTAATCTTTTGCTTCACAAAATAGACACTATCTTAGCTCAAGAAACTACTGCAATGGGCAAGCTCGACGCTCTTACCACTTTTTACAGAAATTATGATGTTTTTACTTTAAACATGGGTGGATGCCCCATTTTAAACATTGGAGTAGATGCACAACATAACAACAAGTTGTTAAGTGCCGCGGTAAGAGAAACCATAAAAACAGTAGAAGGAAAAATAGCGCTTGTGCTCGAAGATGGAGTTAATAATGGAGAAATAAGATTACCAGTGACTCCTCTTCAATTTGCAAAACAATTATATACTATGATTCAAGGTGCGGTCGCAATGTCTACTATGAGTAGAGACCGTAAATATCTGATCAATACGGTTGCTTACCTAGAGCAATTGGTTCAAAGAGAAATTAAAAAATAAACCGTTTAGAACGTTCCTGTTTTTACAATATCCCATTTCATAATGTAAACCAACACATTTGCACCGAAGTTCACTACAAACTCCAATCGATTCAAATCACTTAATCATCAATTGAACTGACAATACTTCAGTGCTGCCTTCACGGTCAAGAGTGACTTTTTTTATATCTGATGAAGATTAGTATGCTTTGTGGTAGTCTGTTTTAATCACCCACTACCCTGAATATCCATGTTTTGCCAGGATATTTACCTCCAAACTTACTATCTCTTGCCCTTCTTGCTTCTCCAATGGTATTGTATCTTTCCAAATAAGCGTAGTTGTATTTATTCAGACTTCTATAGAATGATTTTGGCTGAATTCCTTTGGCAGTTAAATCATTCATGAAAGCATCAAAATACTTTTTGGTTCCGAAGACATTGGCTATCAAATAAAATCCAGGTTCGAGTCCGTCTTCAGTTGCTACTTCTTCATATTTCTCACCTGCTTCAGGAGTAACTTCCTCTTTAGAAACCTGAACCTCTTCTGTTTCTTGTTGGACGGCCACCTCTTCTGCAATCTTCTTAGCACGATCAATCGAATCTTTCCTTTTGGCCATTAAAATCGCCTCTGCTTCCTGTTGCTTTTTAAGCTCAGTAGCTCGCTGTTGTTCCCGAAGTTGTTCTGCTCTCGCAAGCGCTTCTGTTTTCTTAGCATCTTGAATAGAGTCTAGCTTTTTTTGTTGAGCTATTCGTTCAGCTTCAGCGAGTGCTTTGGCTTGATCTTCTTTTTTCAAATCCGCCAATCTCTTTTCTTCTTTGGCTTGTTTTTCAGCAAGTTGTTTTTCTCTGCGCTCAAGTGCTTCTTTCTCCTTACGAACAATAACCAAAGAATCTCTTGTTTTTTGTTTTGCCTTGGCTATTTTCGCCTCTGCTAAAGCTTGCTCTCTTTTTGCTGCTTCTTGAGCTTCTTTCAGAGATAGTTTTGCTTTTTCCTCTTCTTCTTTTTTCTGCATAGCAAGAATCTCTTGCTGCTTTTTAATAGCAGCAACCGAATCTTTACGTTGTTGCCTTTCTAAGGCTTTTGCTTCAGCAGCGATTCGTTTTTGCTCTTTTTTATCAACCTCTTCTTCTTTAGCTTCATTTTCGTTAGCAGCGATAACTACTTCTTCTGCATCTTTTTTATCAACTTCTTCTTCGCCATCTGCAGCCGTTTTCTTTGCATTAGCCTCAGCTCTCGCCTTTTCTAACTCTTCACGCATCTGTTCGATGGTTAGGTTCTGCGCCAAGATAACCTCTTGGTTGAGATCATCAAGACCACTTGCCACAATTGGTCTTCGCTCCTCAGGTTTTCCGAGGAAATAAGAAGCTACCAACTCAAAAGATGGATCCTTTGAGTTTAACGAACCGCTTGTACCAAACTCAACCAAAGCCCCTAGTGAAAATTTATTGAAAACAGTACCTCCTCCTCCGACAGATATTCCATAGAAATTATTATAGCCAACTTGGGCCCAATATTTCTGAGTACTCAGTAGCGCATTCATTCCAATTTGATTCTGTTGTTCAGGAATTGTTCTCAAATAGATTGCGGGACGTAAATACGCTGTGGAGTCGGATGCCATGACCGGAAAATCATAAGATGCCATACCCATAAATATCTTATCAGATGTAGCTGTGTTACTTTCTTTATCCGTGAAATTGTAATCAAATAAATTTTCAGAGGCCAAACTCATTGAAAAATTCTCCACAGATAAGTTAAAACCAGGGGCTACTTGTAAAATAAAATCATCGGTCGGATTACGCTGCGGAATTCCTGGAATAGGATTTACAGGAAAACGATCATCTGCTATTTGTTGAACAAAACCGAAGACGTTTGCTCCAACCGCGAGTTTAATAAGGCGATTAAATTTAATCTCGTAAGCGTAATTGACAGTTCCTCCAGTATTAAAGTATATTCCTGTGTTGTGCTGAAAAAAACCAGCACCTGCAACGGAACGCTCATTCAAAGTTCGTGTATAGTTTAAAAATAAGGTGGTCGGATCGGCATCAATATTCTGCCATTGCCAACGCGTCCAAAAAGAAACAGACTGAGGATTGTTTCGGTCAAGCGCAAAAGCAGGGTTAAATAAACTTGAATTATACTGAGTCAATGCATGTTGTCGCAGGTCTGCGGGGAGAGAGACATCTTGAGCTTTGCCCAATACACAGCACAACAAAAGGGTGAATAGAATAGCAGGTTTGATCATATGCAAAAAAACGAAAAAGGACTAGTTCTACATACTATTTTGTTCTAATTTTAGTTAAAATAACAGAAAAGTTTTCAACAATTCGATCAAGTACCTATGACAAAGCTCAAAATTATCCTGATTTCAGTTATCTTTATTGGTTTTACCAATTGCAAAGAGGATCAAAAAATAGCGGATGAAGTCACTACCGATACTGGTATTTCTACTTTTTATTTTATTAGACATGCTGAAAAAGATCGAAGTGATTCTGAAAATTCAGATCCTGAGCTGAATCAAGATGGTATGGGTAGGGCAATGCATTGGGCTGAAATTTTAAAAGATACTCCATTAGACGCTGTTTATAGTACAGATTATCGACGTACCTCGATGACCGCATCACCAATTGCTGTTAAGCAAGATATCGATGTTGAATACTATGACCCAAGGATTATAGACATCGCTGAATTCAAATTAAATAATAGAAATAGAAATGTTTTGGTTGTAGGTCATAGTAATACTACGCCTGATTTTGTGAATAAGATGTTGGGAGAAGAAAAATACAGTGCTATGGATGATACCGATAATGGAAGTCTTTTTATAGTACAAATAACAAATGGAATTGCTTCCTCACAACGACTACATTTTAGTTGTAATTGTCCGAAGCGCTAACTACAACATTTTTCAATTCAATTTTAGAAAGTAGTTCAAGTCCATTATTGGTATACAAACTATCAATCTGCAAAACCGAGGCATTCGTATCTTTAGGCTTCATGTTGGTATAATCGACAAATCTAATTCCACCGACATACCTTTCATTGAAAGCTTCTCGAAAACGCATCCCACCACCATTTACATGAAAATCATACGCTAGGTAATCAGGTTTAAATGTTTTCTGATTGAAAAAGTAGACGTACGTATCATCAAAATCATCACCACCGCCTTGTTGATCAAAAGTAACTTTGACCTTGTAATATGACTTTCCCCTTATTATTACTTCTCCTAGCAACTCCTTTTTCACCGCGTTATCATTTAAACCATAGGGTAGTTTTGAGAAATAATGTACAGAGTTGACCGCATTACCATATATGGTCGCCAATGAATCTGAAAGAGATACTAAAGAGTCATTCTCATAACGCTCAAAAGTGGAGCTCGTATAAACGTCTAACAAAGAAAGGGTATCATTCTTTAAAATTCTTTTCAGTGTTTTCTTTTTGCCCTTTTGTTCTGAGATATAAGACCGATCTCGGAAATCAAAACGAATTTTTGCATTGTTATATAACTCTCCCCCACACACGAAAATACTCCTATCCACTATTTGCTGGGCATTCATTGGTTTCATCTCTTCTTTACACGAAACTCCTAGAACCACTAACAGAATTATCAATAATTTCTTCATGCTAAAATTTTAAACCTTTGTCGAACAATTATTTCAACCTTTACTCAAAAGTAAAAGCAATAATATCATAAGACGAATTTAGTTCCTATTTTTGTATCATGGTTCAGAAGAACATAAATATCAAAAACAAAAAAGCCCGTTTCGAATACGAAATATTGGATAAATATACTGCGGGAATGGTTTTGGGTGGTACTGAAATTAAATCCATACGCTTAAGTAAGGCTTCTATTTCGGAAAGCTTTTGTGAATTCAATGAACGCGGAGAATTATTTATTATCAACATGCAGATTGATGAATATTCGCATGGTTCACATTACAACCATAAGCCAAAGGCAGCAAGAAAATTATTACTAAACAAACAAGAACTTCGAAAATTACATAAAGAAGTAAATACCTCTGGGTTAACCATTATTCCTTTAAATCTATTTATTAATGACCGCGGATTAGCCAAACTCAACATTGCTTTGGCAAAAGGAAAAAAGCTCTATGATAAGCGTGATACCATTAAAGATAGAGACAACAAAAGAGATTTAGATCGAATTAAAAAAGCTTTTAATAATTAATTCGACTATTAATTTTTGTCTTCTAAAAGAGGGACAAAACGAAAAGAGCCGAATTCTTTTTTCTCAAACTCGGTGGCAGATTTTCGAATATATAAGGTCATTATTTGATCGTCTGTACCAACAGGTATAACTAATCTTCCGCCAACTTTCAATTGCGACATTAATGCTTTTGGGACTTCAGGAGCACCAGCAGTTACTATAATACCATCAAAAGGAGCTTCTTCGGGTAAGCCTTTATATCCATCCCCAAAAATTACTTTTTTAGGTCTGTAACTCATTTTACGAAAAAAAATGTTCGTCTTTTTGAATAATTCTAATTGACGCTCAATAGTATATACCGTTGCCTTTAAGGCTAACAAGGTTGCTGTTTGATAACCACTACCAGTTCCTATTTCCAATATTTTATGACCTGGTTTCAGCGCTAACAGCTCCGTTTGAAAAGCAACTGTATAAGGTTGTGAAATGGTTTGGTTAGCTCCAATCGGAAAAGCTTTGTCTTGATAAGCGTGCCCTTCAAAACTACTATCCATAAATAGGTGTCTAGGTATTGTACGGATGGCGTCTAATACAATCTTGCTAGTGATACCTTTTGAAATAAGCAATTTTGCTAGTTTATTCCGCAGTCCTTGATGTTTTAGAGTGTCTTTCAAAGATTTGATTTTGGTCAAACGAAGTTAGAAAAGTTTGTGCAATTTTTAGGAATGGTAACACATCAGATTTAGAAAAAATACGTTCTTAAAATTAAAATTTTACCGGTCTTTGTTTCTCAAAATCTTCAGGGCCAATTTTATCACCATTAATTTCTGTGGTATCCCAATCTTGCGTTATCTTCCAGATACCATCCGTTTTTCGAAGAACAATATGAAACTGACCATAAATCGTATTTGTACCTTCATCATTACCTAATTTCATTCGATAAAATCCAACTTCATAGGATGTAGTGGCGTTGGTATGCCGGCTATCAAACCAAAAGTCTAATGCTACTTTTGTACCACTTGTTTTATGATCATTAAATCTTTTAAAGTTTGCTGCTCTAAATTGATTCTCGGTATCAATTCCGTTTGGAGTAACACGTAAAACTTCTTCCCCGTAAAGTGCGTTTAATGCAATTACATCAACGTTTTCAAAAGCTGCTTTGAAAGGTTTCCACAAGTGTTGGTCAATTTCTTTCTGAACACTTTCTGCCTCTTGGGTAAACCCAAAAGTGGTAAAAAACAAAACAACAACAAGACAAATTCTCTGCATAATTAATAATCGAAATTTTAGGTGACGATCTTCTCTAAAAATACGGAACTATTTAAAAAGGGAATCGCTTTTAACTCGAAACTAATCTCCTTATTTTTGTTAAAAAGTATACCCTTATGTTAAAAGTTGGTGTTTTAGGAGCAGGTCACTTAGGAAAAATTCACTTGCGACTACTCAACGAATCTGAGAAATATGAATTGGTGGGCTTTTACGATCCTGACGCTATAAATGCAAAAAAGGTGGCTGAAGAATTTGGTTATTCCAATTTTGAGAACATCAACACGCTAATTGATGCCGTAGATGTAATTGATATCGTCACTCCTACCCTTTCTCACTATGATTGTGCTAGAAAAGCTATCGAAAAAGGCAAACACATCTTTATAGAAAAACCAATAACAAATACTTTAGAGGAGGCTGAAGAATTGCTATCCTTAGAAAAAAAACACAATATACTAGGTCAAGTAGGTCATGTTGAACGTTTCAACCCAGCCTTCATCGCCGTAAAAGATCAGATTAAAAGTCCGATGTTTATCGAAACTCATCGTCTTGCAGAGTTCAATCCGAGAGGCACTGATGTACCTGTAGTATTAGATTTAATGATTCATGATATTGATGCAATTTTAAGCGTGGTTGATTCGGAAGTCAAACAAATTAATGCAAGTGGAGTTTCTGTAATTAGTAATTCTCCAGATATAGCAAATGCAAGAATCGAATTTGAGAATGGCTGTGTTGCCAATTTAACAGCGAGTAGAATTTCATTGAAGAACATGCGAAAATCTCGTTTCTTTCAAAAAGATGCCTACATCTCTGTAGACTTTTTAGAAAAGAAAGTGGAAGTTGTGAAAATGAAAAATGCTCCAGAAAAACCTGGAGACTTTGATATGATTTTACAAAATGCGGAAGGAGTTAAAAAACAGATTTATTTCGAAAATCCCGACGTTATTGCTAACAATGCAATAGCTGATGAATTGGAAACATTTGCTAGTGCAATTGAAAACAAAACTACGCCTATTGTTAGCTTAACCCAAGGTACAAAGGCATTGAAAGTAGCTTTGCAGATTATCGATTGCTTTAAAAATTGAACATTTAGATTAGAGATTATTTAACCATAAACAAAGATTGATGAAAAATATAGCAGTTATTGGAGCAGGCACTATGGGAAATGGAATTGCACACGTTTTTGCTCAAAACGGTTATAAGGTAAATCTTATTGATATTTCTCAAAAATCGCTAAATCAAGCGCTGGCTACTATCGCTAAAAACCTTGATCGCATGGTTGCCAAAGAAAAAATATCCGAAAGCGATAAAAATGATACGTTGCAACGTATTAACGGAATTACTGATATGAAGGAGGGTGTATCAAATGTTGATCTTGTCGTTGAAGCAGCCACCGAGAACGCTGATCTGAAATTGAAAATTTTTAGTGATCTTGATGCGTTATGCGAATCTAACGTCATACTTGCAACGAATACTTCTTCAATTTCAATAACGCAAATTGCTGCCGTAACCAAGAGACCTGAAAACGTAATCGGTATGCATTTTATGAATCCTGTTCCTATCATGCAATTGGTTGAAATTATTCGTGGATACAGTACTTCAAATGAAACGACTGAAACTATCATGAAACTTTCCAAAAAATTAGGAAAGACTCCCACAGAGGTTAATGACTACCCAGGGTTTGTTGCAAATCGAATTCTTATGCCTATGATTAATGAAGCCATTGAAACTTTGTATAACGGTGTAGCGGGAGTTTCAGAAATCGATACAGTCATGAAACTAGGCATGGCACATCCTATGGGGCCATTACAACTGGCCGACTTTATTGGTTTAGATGTCTGCCTTTCCATTTTAAATGTGATGTACGATGGATTTAAAAAAGATAAATATGCTCCTTGTCCCCTTTTGGTAAATATGGTTACAGCGGGAAAATTGGGAGTGAAGTCGGGAGAAGGTTTTTACGATTATTCAGAATCTCGAAAAGCGGAAACTGTATCCAAACAATTTAGCTAGATGGCTGTTATCAAACCTTTTAAAGCTATTCGTCCTGCAAAAGACAAAGTGAGTTTAGTGACTTCACGTTCGTACCAAGAATATTCAAAACGAGAATTAAATGCGGTTTTAGAATTTAATCCATTTTCATTTCTTCATATTATTAATCCTGGTTACAAATACGCAAAAAATGTTTCAGGAGAAGAACGTTTTAAACTTGTGCATAACCGGTATCTAGAATTTTTGGAGGATCATGTTTTTTCAAAAGATGAGAGTGATTCGTTTTATTTGTATCAGATGGAAAAAGGAAGCCGCTCATTTACAGGTTTCTTCTGCGCCACAAGTGTGAAAGAATATCAAGATGATTTGATTAAAAAACACGAAGACACCATAGAGTTACGAGAAGAACTTTTTGCTCATTATTTAGATACGGTCAAATTTAATGCTGAGCCGGTACTAATGACTTACGCTGATAATGCATCGGTAGCAAGTATTTTAGAGAAAGTGACAGCGTCTACCCCTGAATATTTATTTACTACACGTGATAAGATAACACATCGCCTTTGGACTATTTCCAACGAAAAAACTATCGGCCAAATTCAAAAAGCCTTCACCAAAATAGACGCATTATACATCGCCGACGGACATCATAGAAGTGCATCCTCGAATCTACTAGCTAAGAATGCAATAGAAAAAAATGTAAGTCATGAGGGAACCGAACCCTACAATTACTTTATGAGCTACTTGATTCCAGAATCTGAAATTCGCATTTACGAATTTAATAGAATGATTAAAGATTTAAATGGATTGACAAAAGAGGAGTTGCTTATAAAACTTGATGAGTTTTACCGCATTGAAAATAAAGGTACCACGCTTTATAAACCAACTAAAAAACATCATTTTAGCATGTATTTAGATGGAGAGTTTTATTCACTCTACCTCAGGAAAAAAGTATTTAAGTTTTCTGATGCTTTGAGTCATTTAGACACCCAAATACTTTACCAAACTATTCTTGACCCCATTCTAGGCATCAAAGATTTACGAAAAGATAAACGTATTCATTATGGCTACGGAAAACATAATGTGATCAAAATGAAAGATCAAATTGACGCTGGAAAATTTGCCGTTGGGTTTAGTTTGGTTCCGATTGTTATAGATGAAATAAAAGCAATTGCCGATGCAGGCTTGGTAATGCCCCCAAAGAGCACTTATATTGAACCAAAACTGCGAAGTGGATTAGCCATTTACGAGCTCTAAAAAATATCTTAAACCGAAATTACTAAAGAAGAAGCATATGTCGATTGAAAAAAAACTTCTAGCCGTGAAGAACACGCTTCCTAGCCATGTGGACCTCGTAGCGGTTTCAAAAACAAAACCAGTGGCAGATTTACAGGAAGCATACGATACCGGACAACGAATTTTTGGAGAGAATAAAATTCAAGAAATGTCTCAAAAATGGGAAGTTCTACCAAAAGATATTGAGTGGCATATGATTGGTCACGTTCAGCGAAATAAAGTGAAATACATGGCTGAATATGTGAGTTTAATTCATGGGGTAGATAGTTTTCGTCTTTTGAAAGAAATTAATAAACAGGCCGTAAAACATGATCGTATTATTGAGTGTCTTTTACAAATTCATATCGCAGAAGAAGAAACGAAATTTGGACTTGATACAAACGAAGTTAATGAGATTTTGAATTCTTCTGAATTCTCTGATTTAAAAAATATCAAAATCGTTGGACTCATGGGAATGGCCACATTTACTGACAATCGCGATCAAGTTCGGAAGGAGTTTAAACATTTAAATACACTGTTCAGCACCTTAAATGCTAACATGCCCGATATGAAAATATTGTCCATGGGCATGAGTGGAGACTATCAAATAGCCATTGAAGAAGGCAGTACCATGGTGCGCATTGGAAGTAGTATCTTTGGCGCAAGAAATACACATTAGAAATATTAAATGTATACGATATTAGACATTGAAACGACCGGGGGAAAATATAATGAAGAAGGAATTACCGAAATCGCAATACATAAATTTGATGGCCATGAAGTAGTTGATACATTTATCTCACTAGTAAAGCCTGAAAAGGATATTCAACCCTTTGTGGTAAAACTGACGGGAATCAACAATAAAATGCTGCGTTCTGCTCCAAAGTTTCATGAAGTGGCAAAACGCATAGTTGAAATTACTGAAGGTACTGTAATTGTTGCTCACAATGCGCAATTTGATTATCGTATTCTACGAACAGAATTTAGAAGGTTAGGATATAATTTTGAGAGAAAAACTTTGTGCACTGTTGAATTATCTCAAAAACTGCTTCCTGACGCAGAATCGCATAGTTTGGGAAAACTTGTTCGATCATTAGGCATTGCGGTCAGCGATCGCCACAGAGCAAATGGTGATGCCCTTGCTACCTTGAAACTCTTTAAACTACTACTTGCAAAAGATTCTGACAAATCAATTATCAAAACCGTAGTAAAAGCAGAAACTTTAGGCGAGCTATCACCTAGGCAGTTAGATATTATTGATGTGCTTCCCAATGAAACTGGAGTGTACTATATGCACAACAAAGATGGAGATATCATTTTTATAGGAAAAAGTAACAACATCAAAAAAAGAGTTAATCAACACTTTACAAAAAGTGGAGACCGCGCTCGTAAACTGCAAAAAGCAACCAAAAAGGTAACTTTTGAAAAAACTGGAAGTGAACTTGTGGCTTTACTAAAAGAGAATGAAGAGTTAAGAAGAAACCGACCTAAGTTTAATCACAAACAAAAAGCAAAGCTGTTTTCACACGGGCTATACCATTCGGTTTCAGAACAAGGGTATATTACTTTTAAAACTGCAGCCGTCAACGGCAAAGGAACGGCTGGGTTGATTACTACATTCAACAGCCATGTGGGAGCAAAAAAATTTTTACATCAACTAACTTCTGAATTTGAATTATGTGATAAACTAAATGGAATATCGCAAGTCAAAGAAAATTGTTCGAAATACCCTGAAGAAAAGTGCCAAGGAGCCTGTATTGAAAAAGAAAGTACAGAAACTTACAATCAAAGAGCTACTAAGGCTATTGCGAAGTACTCGATTTCAGGAAAAAGTTGCGTTCTTGTGAACAAAGGCCGTGAAATAGGTGAATACAGTGCCGTTCTCATTCAAAATGGTCAATTTAAAGGTATAGGATACTATGACTTAAACCACCAACTAAATAATATTCATATCTTAGAATCGCTAATTACACCTATGAAGGGCGGTGCGAATTCGATCCATATCATCGAGAACTATTTGAGAAAACGAAAGGTTTTAAAGATTATAGACCTAAAATCTTAAGCTTGAAAGAAGATAAACCACAAAAAGGCTGGAAAAATAAACTTCATGAAATTATTTATGAGGCGGATACTCCGATCGGCAAATGGTTTGATATTACCCTAATCTTACTGATTTTAGTTAGTGTTGTCTTGATTATGCTTGAAAGCGTCGATGAGATTGACAAAAAATACCATGATATTTTACTTTCATTAGAATGGGTAGTTACAATTTTCTTTACGGTAGAATATTTTGCAAGAATAATTTCTGTAAAAAAACCGTTCAAATATATTTTTAGCTTTTACGGAATTATTGATTTTGTTTCTACCATTCCGCTGTACCTATCTTATTTGTTTGCTGGTTCTCAAGTACTGTTAGCGGTACGGGTGTTTCGTATGCTTCGAATTTTTAGAATTCTTAAACTCGTAAAGTTTATTGGCGAGGCTTCACAACTTTCCAAAGCCTTAAAGGCAAGTCGTGCTAAAATAGCAGTCTTTATTTATGTCGTTTTGATTTTATCTGTAATCATGGGAACTATTATGTATCTCATTGAAAGCGACGAAGCTGGTTTTACGAGCATCCCTAGAAGTATTTATTGGACTATTGTTACTCTTACGACGGTGGGTTATGGTGATATCGCCCCCCAAACCTCTGTAGGGCAATTTATTGCAACAGTTATTATGATATTAGGTTATGGTATTATTGCGGTACCTACGGGTATTGTTACTGTTGAATTTTCAAAAAGCGGTAAAGCCAATGTTATTGATGATACTGTTGTTCACGTGAATACGCAAGCCTGCAGGAGTTGTGCCAAAGAAGGCCATCGTGATGACGCAACGCATTGTTTTAATTGTGGAAGTAAATTGAATGATTAATACACTCATTGTTGTTGTAGGGCCAACAGCTATAGGCAAAACCACTTTAGCCATCTCACTGGCTAAACATTTCAACACCGAAATTATTTCTGCAGATTCACGTCAATTTTATAAAGAAATGAAGATTGGAACGGCTGTTCCTAGTTCTGAAGAACTTTCATCTGCCAAGCATCATTTCATTCAGCACAAAAGTGTTTTAGAAAATTATTCGGTGGGAGATTTTGAAAGAGATGCACTAGTTGTATTAGAAGATTTATTTAAACAAAGGCAAGTTGTTATTTTGGTTGGAGGTAGTGGATTATACGTTGATGCGGTAGTTAAAGGACTGGATAAATTCCCAAAAGTAGATCCTAAAATAAGAATTCAATTAAATCAAACATTACATAAGCACGGAATTGAGCCCTTACAGAAACAACTAAAACAACTTGATCCGTCGTATTACGAACGGGTTGATCTTGAAAATCCGCACCGATTAATACGCGCCTTGGAAGTTTGTATTGGTTCTGGCCAACCCTACTCCTCTTTCGTTCGTCAAGAAAAACCCAAAAGACCATTTCGAACCATAACTATTGGTATTAATGCATCACGCGAGATTATTTATAATCGCATAAATACTCGAGTTGACCTCATGATCAATGAAGGTTTGTTAGAGGAAGCGAAATTATTGTACCACCATAAAGAGTTGAATGCCCTTCAAACGGTTGGATATAAAGAACTTTTTGTTCATCTTGATGGTGAGGCAGATTTAGATCACGCGATATCTGAAATAAAAAAAAATACCAGAAGATTCGCAAAAAGACAATTAACTTGGTTTCGTAAAAGTGAAAATATACAGTGGATTGATCACGAATATGTTATTAACGATGTTATTCAAACTATTGAGGGCAATTTAAAATGACCAACAAACCAATATTTTACGTAATGGGAGTTTCCGGGTGCGGGAAAAGCACTATTGGTAAGCTCTTATCTAAAGAACTTCTTATTCCTTTCTTTGATGGTGATGATTATCATACCGAATCAAATGTAAAAAAAATGGCTGCGGGGAATCCGTTAAATGATAATGATCGACAAGGGTGGTTAAAAAGACTCAATGAATTATCTCAAGATCATCAAAATGAAGGAGCGGTCATTGCTTGTTCGGCATTAAAAGAATCTTACCGTACTATTTTAAGTAAAGATCTAAAGGCATCTCATTTCGTTTACTTAAAAGGTTCTTTTGAAGAAATTTCAGAGCGTCTAGCACAGCGAAAAAATCATTTTATGCCACCAGATTTACTCCAATCTCAATTCGATGCCTTAGAAGTACCAGTAAATGCAATAACCGTATCGATAACGGATAGTCCAGAAAAAATACTGAAATCTATTCTAAGTGTATATAAAAGAAAAAAGCCTTAATGTATAAACAATAAGACCTTCTTAAATTTTGTCAAAGAAAAACTACTCGGTTTTCACAACGAGTCTGAATCCTTCTCCGTGAATATTCAAAATCTCTACGGTATCATCAACCTTTAAATACTTCCGTAGTTTTGCGATATATACATCCATACTTCTAGATGTAAAATAGTTGTCATCTCTCCAAATCTTAGTAAGTGCTAATTCTCTGGGCATCAAATCATTTTCATGTAAGGCCAACAAGCGGAGTAGCTCATTTTCTTTTGGAGAAAGTTTAATAGCTTCGGTGTCCTTATACTTCAAAAATCGAAGCTTTGAGTTCAAATGAAAACCACCAATTTGGAATTCAAATTTTCTACTATCTGCTAAGGTATTAGAAGCCTTTCTTTGAAGAATAGCTTTTATTTTCATTAAGAGCACCTCAGAATCAAATGGCTTATTTAAATAATCATCTGCGCCCGCTTTATAACCCTTTAAGACGTCTTCTTTCATGGTTTTTGCAGTTAAAAAAACGATAGGAACATTCTCATTCTTTTCCCTTATCTCCTTGGCTAAGGTGAAACCATCTTTGTAAGGCATCATAACATCAAGTATGCAAATGTCATAATTGTCTCTCTTAAACTTTTCAAACCCCTCCATACCATTTTTTGCCAAGGTTACCTCAAAATCATTCATTGACAAATAGTCTTTTAGCACAATCCCAAAGTTTGGGTCGTCTTCTACTAAAAGAATTTTCTTGTTTATCGTTTCCATAAAATTTAAATTAAAGGTAGTTTAATATAGAAAGTGCTTCCTTTTCCTTTTTAACTTTCTGCGTAAACCTCTCCTTGGTGATCTTCTACTATTTTTTTAACATAGGCAAGGCCTAAACCATGCCCTTTTACATTATGTATATTTCCTGTGTGCTCTCTATAAAATTTTTCAAAAACTCTTTTTACGACTGCTTTATTCATTCCTGCACCCTGATCTTCTACTTTAATTACGATATGATTATTGGCAAGTTCTGTAAACACATCTACTTTCGGAGCATCAACTGAATACTTTATAGCATTGTCCAGTATATTTACGATCACATTTGTAAAATGCATCTCGTTTGCCAAAACATCCGTACGTTCTGCTTTCAAATGTGTTTCGATATATCCGCCACGATCGGCAATAATCAATTCAACATGAGCAATCGCATCTTGAATTATGTCGTGCACATCAACCCTATCCTTACTGATATCCAATTGATTTTTTTCTAATTTAGATATCCGCAACACGTTTTCTACTTGAGCATGCATGCGCTTGTTTTCATCTCGAATCATTTTTAAATAGCGAAAAACTTTTTCTTTATCATCAATTATTTTCGGATTTTTAATCGCCTCTACCGCAAGGTTAATCGTAGCAATTGGAGTTTTAAACTCGTGGGTCATGTTATTGATAAAATCAGATTTAATCTCCGAAATTTGCTTTTGTTTTATTAATTGATAAATAGCACCCGAATACGATGCTACAATAACTAAAGTGAATAATAAGGATAATATAGCTAGCCCCAAAATAGAACTTATCAAGAATGTTTTCTTTTTCGGAAAAGAAATCAAAAGCGAAAAATCTGAGGTGCCCTCGCTATTCACAAAAATTGAGGATTTATAAAAATTATTCTTATCGTATTTGAAGCGTTTTGACTTCACCTTGGTTGGCAAACCCTTACTATAAATACCATATTCATAATCAATATCAATCTTTCTGTTTGATAATTCACGGTCTAACAACAACTCTATTTCTTGAGTGGAAACTCTTTGATGTATAGGCCATCTATTTGCTGATTGACTAAAAACATCTTCGAATGCGGCTTTCTCAATAGAGCTTAAGCCTCCTACTTTTTCAAGTCTTTGAATAGGATTTAGACGGTATTCTTTTCCGTCCAAGCCATACTCTTCTCTTAAAACAGTAGTTGTGCGCCTGCTTGTGTAATTTTTAATTGTGGTAGTATCATTGCTACCACTGTCAAAGAACGTGTAGGGGATATTATAATCTTCTTCTAAAATACCATGCTCGTATAACCGTAGTTCATTGGAGTCAAAATCTCGATAACCAAACCAAATGTTGGTTATATTAGCTTCTTTTAATTCTCCAATACTATCTTTTTGACTTAAATAGCGATCAGAATAATCTTTTCTTTCTCGCGCTTCTATCTTATCTGTTACCTTAGCTAGAACTTCTACGACTGCATTCGAAAATTGCTCTTCTTTATCTTCTACTGATTTCTTTATCCAATAAAATTGAACAACAATGATTCCAATAAGTGAGAGGCTCATTAAGATAACCAAAAGAACAAACAACCTCTTATTCATCTTTGAGTAAAATTAAAGATTAAACTACTAGTTAATTATAGGTTTAACCAAACCTTAACAAATATGTTAAAAAATCAAGAATTATTCGATACGCGCTAAAATGGCTTTGTTTACTTGTTGCACCTTTTTTTTAGTTTCAGACAACGTGATATTTTGGATAATATGATCGGCTAATGGTGATTTTAATTCATCGCTTAGTTGGTTATTAAAACGATCTTGTACTTGTTCAGTTGTAATTCCGTCACGTGCGATTATACGCTGTAAACGTTCATTTTCAGGAGCTACCACCAATATAATTTGATCATACAAATCTTGAGATTTATTCTCAAAAATTAGCGCAGTTTCTTGAATTACATAAGGCGCTTTTTGTTTCGTTTTCCATTTTAAAAAATCTTTTTTAACCGCAGGATGTACGATTGCGTTTAGCTCTTGCAACAGATTTCTATCTTTAAATATTTTAGCAGAAATATAAGTTTTGTTTAACTTTTTACCATTGTAAGCATTTTTTCCAAGCAAGCTTTTTATTGCTTTTTTAATTTTTTTTGAGGTCTTCATTAGTCTTCGAGCTTCCTGATCAGAATTATATACAGGAACACCAAGTTCAACAAAAAAGCTAGCAACTGTGGATTTACCACTTCCAATTCCACCTGTTAATCCTACAGTTATCATTTTCGCTCGATTATGTATTCAACATCTGATTGCTTTAAAATAGCACTTCGAAGACCTGATGGTTTTCGACTTAAAATTAGAGGAAGACTATTTTCGTTAGGTCGATTTTGCTTAAAATCTACTATAACTTCAAAGTCTTCTTTCTTTAATTCTTTCAACCTTTTAATACTTCCATTACACAAAATGGTCACCGTACTGGGGAACAGTTTTATATGAACCTTTTCTGGAAGATTGATTGGTTCTATCTTCACTTCAATATCTACCTCTGAAAACTTTGAAACTTTACCGCTTATGGTAGCTTCATTTTTGGAATAATTGGTATTTGTCAACAACTGTGATTTTATAAGACTGATATTCTTAGAGAAATTAGCGTTTAATCCTATTAAATCAATTTTTTCTGTGTTCACATATAAGAGGGTATCTACCTCATTAAGAGGACCCCTGACCACAACAGAATCTGGCTCTAAACGTAGACCTTCATCCAGCAAATAATTCTGAGCTAAATCTAATCTTATAAGAGGTCTGATCGGAACTTTCTTTTCTATAACTTTCTGAAAATCGAAAAATAAGGTATCACTTGACACTTCAATTAATTTAGTGCTGTTTGATAATTGCTTCTCAATTTGTCTCGTATAAACTTTTTGTGAAATAAAAAAATCCTCTCCACGTTTTACCGCCTTAGCTACATCAATTTCTATTTTCTTATTACCAAACCTGAGAAATTGAAAACCTATACCTTCTAGTTTTACATTAATGCGATCATGCGAAGCATGCATTAACATCTGATCCTCAGGAATATTTACGTATTGTAAATCAAAAACCGCGACGTTTACATAGGTCTCTGATAGTTTGCTAATGAACCACGCTAGTGTGGAACATAACAAAAAAACCAAAAAGACTTTTACCTTTCGCTTCTTGAGACCATTTTTTATTTTTTGTATCACACCGCTGCATTGGGTTTAAAAAATAATTTTGGGAAAATTTCTTCTGGTTTTTTTCGACTAAACGTCAAACTAATCGTAGACTTTAAGAAGCCAAAACCGTAGCCATAAAACTGAATTCCCAACGACACTAAAGATAATAAAGCGACAGCGATGCTTCTGTTTTTAAGTAAAGCGTCGACAAATATCAAAATAAAGTAAAATGCATAGAACCAAATAGGTGCTGAAATGCCTCTAAAGTAAAGTCCGATTGCAAGAAGGAAACCTAAACAAAATAAGCTCGGAAACCAATAGGTGCTTTTAGCTGTTTGCGGGTGCCATTTATTCAAAATTGGCCTTACCATGCCAAACTTATGAACTTGCTTATAAAATTTTATCCAGTTAATTCTGCGTTTGTGAAAAACAAATGCCTCTGAAATCAGTTTAGTTTCAAAACCTTTCTCCCATAACCGAAAGGTCAAATCAGGATCTTCACCTGGATGAATATTACCATACCCTCCTACGGTTTCAAAAGCAACTTTGGATATTCCCATATTAAAACTTCTAGGCTGAAATTTATCAACAGCCTTCTTACTACCTCGGATACCACCAGTAGTTAATATTGAAGTCATCGTGTAGTTAATAGCTTTCTGTATCAATGAAAATGAAGAATGTGCCGCATCAGGGCCGCCATAACAGTGCACATACTGCTCTTGAAGCGATTTTGTAACATTTGCCAAATATTGAGAAGGTATGGTGCAATCTGAATCTAAAACAATATAATAGTTCCCTTTCGCCATACGCATGCCATAGTTACGAGAATCACCAGGGCCTGAATTTTTCTTTTTGTAATACGATATATCTAATCTTTCTTGAAAATCAATTACGACTTCTTCAGATGATAGTGTAGAACCATCCTCAACGATTACTACTTCAAAAGATTCTTTATAGGTCTGTAGAACTAAGCTTTCTAGTAGCTCCTTAATCTCTCCAGGTCGATTGAAGACAGGAATGATAAAGGAAAAAGATAATTCCATGATTTAAAAATTTAATCTAACATTACCTAAAAGTTTTGAATACCTATTCTGAAAAACGTTCGATAACCTCTTGACTAACTCCAGTATTTGAAAAGCCACCATCGTGAAACAGATTCTGCATAGTCACCTTTTTTGTCAAATCAGAAAACAAAGAAACCGTGTAATCAGCACAATCTTGCGCGGTAGCATTACCAAGAGGAGACATTTTCTCAGCGTAAGCAATAAAACCGTCAAAACCTTTCACTCCAGTACCAGCTGTGGTTGCCGTTGGTGATTGTGAAATGGTATTCACTCGAACTTTCTTTTCCTTTCCATAGAAATAACCAAAACTACGTGCTACAGACTCTAAGTACGCTTTATTGTCAGCCATGTCATTATAATCGGGAAATGTGCGTTGCGCCGCCATATAAGTCAAAGCAACAATGCTACCCCATTCATTCATTGCATCGGCTTTATATAAGCTCTGCATTACTTTGTGAAATGAAAGTGCGGAAACGTCCCATCCCTTTGCGGTGAAATCATATTTTTCATCCGTATAAGCCCTTCCCTTTCTAACGTTTACAGACATGCCTATTGAGTGTAAAACAAAATCAAGTTTACCACCGAGTATTTCAACCGACTTACTTACCAAGTTCTCTAAATCTTCTTCACTTGTGGCATCAGCAGGAACAATCTCAGCACCAGTTTTTTCAGCCAAATCTTTTATTTGACCCATGCGCATAGCAATAGGTGCATTCGTTAACACAAAAGTTCCGCCTTCAGCATGAACCCTTTCGGCAGTTTTCCAAGCAATGGAATTTTCATCCAAAGCGCCAAAAATAATTCCTCTTTTTCCTTTTAATAAGTTGTAAGCCATGTATGTTTATTTTCAAGTGTTTTCTTAGAGTGTTCAAAGATATTTAAAAAAGTTGGCAGAAACGACTCGCTAGTTCAAAAGCTGTTTTGCGTGCGCTAAAGCAGAATCTGTAACATCTTTACCCCCCAACATTTCGGCCAGCTCTACTACTCTTTCATCTAATGATAATTTTCTCATCTCAGTACGTGTACTATTTCCTTCTTCTATTTTATACACTTTAAAATGATGGTCTCCTTTAGAAGCAACCTGTGGTAGGTGCGTAATTGAAAAAACCTGCATTGTTTTGCTCATAGCCGCCATGATATCTCCCATTTTATTTGATATCTCTCCAGATACTCCTGTATCAATTTCATCAAACATCATTGTTGGCAAATGCTCGTATTTGGCTAAAATTGCCTTTATCGTTAACATTATTCTAGAAAGTTCACCACCAGACGCTACCTTTTTAAGTTCACCATAGCCCATGCCTTTATTGGCAGAAAATAAAAAACTCAGATCATCTCTTCCATTAGATTTAAAATCGTTTGAAGGGTTGATTGCTATTTCGAAGGAAGCACTAGGCATACCCAAAGTGTGTAAACTCTCTTCGAGTTGCTGTTTCAATTGAGGTATAACCTTTCGCCTTCTATCACTCAACGACTTTGTAGAAGTATGTAAAAGCTCTTTTGCAACCTTTAATTCCTCTTCTTTTAGCGCTATCGTTGTTTCCAAGTTTTCAGTAATGCTTACTTTCGAAGTAAGTTCTTGCTTGACTACCAACAATTCTGAAACACTCGAGACAGCATGTTTCTTTTGTAAATCAAAAAGCAGTTGCAATTTACTACTAACTTCTTCCAAAAGATTTGGGTTCGCCTCTACCTTACTTTGAAATGATTCTAATTCTCCGGAGATGTCATCAACCTCAATGACAACAGATTGAATTCGTTCATGAAGTTCCTCATATTGATTACCAAAACCAGAAAGTTTATTGGAAATCGATTTTAACTCTCCTAACAGAGTTAAAAGACCGGTCTGTTCATCATTTAGTATCTGATGGCCTTTCGAAAGTTGATCCAAAATATTTTCGACATTATTGAGCTGCTCATATTGTTCTTCTAACTCCTCTTGCATACCTGGCTTCAACCTCGCTTCTTCAAGTTCCTTTAAAAGAAAATTATTGTAGTCATGTTCTTTTGCTGCATTGTTCTGAAAATCGATTAGTTCAGAAAGTTCAACGGAAATCTCTTTATAAGCGTTTAATTGATCAGTGTAGGTTTCTAAAATCGATGTATTATCGCCAAGGGCATCAATCACCTTAAGTTGAAAATCATTATTTGCGAGCTGTAAAGTCTGATGTTGAGAATGAACATCGATTAACTGATCGCCCAATTGCGACAGAACGACTAATGTTATTGGAGTATCATTAATAAAAGCTCGTGACTTTCCACTAGGTAAAATCTCTCTTCTCACTATAGTGAGGTCTTCGTAATCGAGATCATTAGATTTAAAAAAGGACTTTAGCCTATATTTCTTTATATCAAATTCAGCTTCTATAATGCACTTTTGTCCTTCATCGCGCAGAACACTTAAATCAGCACGTTTACCCAATACTAGCGAAAGTCCGCCTAGCAAAATTGATTTACCCGCCCCAGTCTCACCTGTGATACTTGTAAAACCATTGGTGAATGAAACATTGAGAGCATCAATTAAAGCGTAATTTTTTATGGAAAGGTTTGACAGCACTTCGAATCACAATTTATGCTGTAAAGATAATCGATATTTTGATGGAAAGTATTCTGTTAAAACTTAATCTTATTCCAAGAACTACGGAATTGGGGCGCTATCGTATTCAGAGTCTCTTTTAACTTCACGATATCGACCTTCGGACCGTCGGAAAAAATGTTCACAATTTCTTCAGCTTTAGCGTCGAAGAAAGTTTGTGTTAACATCGAATTAGGATCGTTTTTTCGAATCGTTTCGAACAACTTCATTGTCCCCATAACAACCTGTTTTCCAGTGCTGTTATTATCGCCTAAAATATCTAATCCTTTTCGATGATAATTGTACATTGCTACCCGATATTCGCGATATCTATTGGATAACATATTATCAATAAGTTCAAAACGACTTCTATCTTCTGAAGAATCACCCCACCCTTTAAAATTAGTTCCTTGACCCTGTATGGCGATATTTTGAGCTATTCTAAGATTTTCTGACCCCCCTTCTAAGGCAAATGAATCGCCATCCATTCCCAAAATCATATTGGCATAAAATGCTATAACCGCAACCAGATTTGAATCAAAAACATTCTCATTAAAAATCAGAGGTTGAAATTCAATATACTGAAAGAAGAAACTATTGTCTTTATAATTTAAAATTGGTGTTTCGTATGATGTGTTAAAAACCGGTCGAGAAGATTGAATTTGTATGTTACCCTCAAATCGATTCGATTCGTATTTCGTAATCGTAATAAACATCTGAGCATTAATTCGTTCGCTATCGGTAAACTTTCGATTGCTCCAACTCGTTTTGTTTACGAAATCGTTTAATGAGCGTTCTAAAGTTTTAAAGACTGGTAAGTCTCCTTGAGAAAGTTGGTCAGAATTTACGGTAACAGTACAGTTCAGCTCTTGTGCCACACTACCAAAAGTGTATAAAAAACAAAAAATGATTAGGAGAAGGTTACGCATTGATTCTGTTCGTTATTTCCGAAAGAATATCGACAGCCACGGCCGATTTACTTTTTAATTCAAACGCGGTAATCTTTGAATTCTTATCTATAAAGGTAATTTTATTGGTAGATGTACCAAAACCAGCTCCAGAATCGTTCAATGAGTTTAATACAATAGCATCTAGATTTTTCTTTTTGAGCTTCCTTTTTGCATTCTCAAGCTCGTTTTCTGTTTCTAGGGCAAAACCTACTAAGAACTGATGCTTTTTTTGTTCACCAAGCGAGTATAAAATATCTTTATTCTTAACCAGATTAATATTGAATGTACTTGAAGTCTTTTTAATTTTTTGTTCAGCGATCAATTCAGGTTTATAATCAGCCACAGCCGCAGCACAAATGGCTATATCCGAGCTTTCGTAGTGGCTATGAACAGCATCATACATTTCATCTGCTGAAACTACACGAACTAAGTCGACAAAATCGTGTTCAATGTTCAAATGCGAAGGGCCCGAAACTAATACAACTTTAGCACCTAACCTTGCCGCTTCACGGGCAAGTTCATAACCCATTAAACCAGTAGAATGATTCCCGATAAAACGCACAGGATCAATGGCTTCATAGGTAGGGCCTGCGGTAATTAATACTTTCTTATCACTTAAAGGAAGCCCTTCGGACAAAAATTGTTTTATAAAAGACACTATATCTTCAGGTTCTGCCATACGACCTTCACCATGAAGTCCGCTAGCTAGTTCACCAGACGTTGCCGGTATCATCACATTTTTAAACGATTCTAGTTTTTGGAAAGATTCTTTTGTTGATGGATGTTTATACATATCCAAATCCATAGCTGGAGCAAAGAAAATTGGACATTTTGCAGAAAGATAGGTCGCAAGCAATAAATTATCACAGGTACCATTTGCCATTTTAGAAAGCGTGTTCGCGGTCGCAGGGGCGATAAGCATAACATCAGCCCACAAACCTAACTCTACATGATTATTCCAATTGGTGCTACCCTTATCTTCTAAAACAAAAGATGATAGCACAGGATTCTTAGAAAGTGTAGCTAAGGTGAGGGGTGAAACAAAAGAGCTGGCACTTTCTGTTAAAATAATTTTAACTGTAGCACCAGCTTTAATAAGTAAACGAACAAGAAAGGTAGTTTTATAAGCAGCTATTCCTCCAGTAATACCCAAAAGAATTTTCTTGCCACTTAACATATTTTATGCGTCTTTCTCAGTATTTCTATGATAAATTTTATCATTTAACCACTCTTCTACCGCAAGCGCATGTGGCTTAGGTAGTTTTTCGTAGAATTTTGATACTTCAATTTGCTCTTTGTTTTCAAAGACTTCCTCAAGACTATCGCTATATGTAGCGAATTCTTCTAATTTTTCAAGAAGCTCTTTCTTGATATCAGCGTTGATCTGAATTGCTCTCTTCGAAGCAATGGAAATGGCTTCATAAATATTATTCGTTGGCGCATCGAACTCATTTTTATTAATGGTCGTTGTTGAAACGGGAGCTTTTGAATTTTTTAAATCGTTCATGTTCATAATAATAACTCTTATTTTGTTTCGGTAGTATCCACTACTATGTAACTTTCTAACTCTTTATCTATTTTAGCTAATAGATTATCTGCTTTTTTGGCAAACTGTGTTTCGGGATATTGTTTTTTCAATATTCTATATGCTTCTTTAGCAGTATTTAATCGATCCTTCTTTAAAGATTCAAAACTGTTAAAAGCCATATTCGCTGTTGCCTCAACTTTCAAATATAATGCTTCTTCACTGTAAATAGATCCTGGGAAGTCTGACCTAAAATTATCAAGTGCAGCAACGGCAGATCTTAGAACCTCAAAATTAAACTCTCCAAGTTTATTGAACTGTTTGGCTATCTCAAATGCCTTTCTCTCTTTTTTCGTTGTCAAATCTTTTGCCATTTTATTTCCTTCTGCAAAAAATTCTGAATCAGGATAGGTATTAATAAAAGCCTGTAATTTAGCCAGCGCTTTGTCAGTATCTGTTTGGTCTAATGAGTGACTGGGCGATAATTTATAATAGCTCTTAGCACCATTAAAAGCTGCCTCTGCTATTTTATCACTTTTAGGATACGACTTAATAAAACGCTCGAATTGATAACCCGCCATATTGTAATCGCCTCTTTTAAAATAACTATCTGCTAAAAAAAACATTACTCTTTCACCCTGAGGTTTGCCCACATATTTTGGTGCTATCTGCTCGAAAAGTCGAAGTGCCCTTTTGTAATCTTCTGCATCATAGTACTTTTGAGCCATATCATACTTGGCCTTCACGTCTGTATTTTTGAGCACTTTTTGATATTCGTTACAAGAACTCATAAGTACGGCTAGCACTATCAAGGGAATAAATTGGCGCATTTTAAAAAACATCTGGCAAAATTACGGATTATCTATGGATATAAAAAACATTTTTACCCCGTGAAAATAGTCATGCCCATCGCCATCAACAAGCCTTTTGGGGAAGTTTTAACGGTTAGAAAAAGTCTCAATAATTAAACCTCCAATTTTATGAAGGGTTTTGCAAAAGTTGCAATTCTATGCTTCAAGGTGGCAGTTGCCTCTACCAATGGAAGTCTGACCACAGCTTTAGATAGGCCTAAAGTTTCGAAAATAGATTTTATGCCTGCTGGATTTCCTTCTTCAAAAATCAAATCCATACCTAGTAGCATCGAATCTTGTAATTGAAGTGCTTCCGTTTTATTTCCTTCTAGTCCTAAGCATATCATTTGCGAGAATTCTGAAGGTAAACCTTGTCCTATTACTGAAATTACTCCTGACCCACCTTCCAAAACAGTTTCTAATGCGGTAGAATCATCTCCTGATATCACATGAAAATCAGCAGCTTTCCCAGCAATGATTTCTTTGATCTGAACCATGTCACCACAAGCTTCTTTAATTCCAACAATATTCTCAAAATCGTTCGCTAAACGTAGTACGGTACTTGGCAGCATATTACTACCCGTTCTACTAGGAACGTTATATAAAATTATTGGTTTTTTAGACACTTCTGAAATTGCCTTAAAATGCTGATAAATTCCCTCTTGTGTTGGTTTATTATAATACGGAGATACAGAGAGAATTGCATCAAAATCATCAGATTGAAAAGCCTGTACCTCGTGTGCCACACGATACGTACTATTCCCACCGATGCCTAAAACCAAAGGCAAACGACCCGCGTTTGCTTTGACGATGGTATCCATCACTAACATCTTTTCCGCTTTGTTCAATGTAACTGATTCTCCAGTGGTACCTAAAACTACAAGATAGTCCACCCCACCATCAATACAATAGTTCACAATACGTATTAACGCTTCTGTATCAATAGAAAAATCTTCGTTAAACGGGGTAACCAAAGCGACACCTGTTCCAATCAATTGCTTCATTTAGTTTATCTCATTAAGAACTTTTAAATACTTTTTCAGTTCTTGTTTAAAAATTTTAAAATCATTTATCGGCGTATCGAGAATAAGGTCATTATATTTTGAATCAACTTCTTTAAAACCTACTCTCACTCTTGCCTTCGTTTTTACACTCATTATCTGCATCAACAAATTTTCTTCAGTGTAATAGTTCACTAACATATCGTACTCTCTACTTAAAAATTCTAGCACATAACTATTTTCAATAGCACCATTCCAACCGAGATCTTTATCAGAGAAAACTGGTGTCGCATATGGTGAATTTTTGTCATAATAGCTTTTATAACCTATAATTTTAACCGCATTAGGTCGAAGACCAAAATCTTCAACAAACTCATAAAAAAGGTTGGCGTTTTCGAATTTATCCAAATCTACCAGGCATGCAATAGAAGTTATACCCTTCGACCGAGCGACTTCAGCAAACGGTTTTTTGAGTTCTTCTTTTAAAAATTTAAGTCCTGATTTGTACTTAAATTTATCTTTTATTCCTTTAAACATGTATTTTTACCTTTACACAAATGTAAAGAATATCATCACATTAATTTTTGGCAAGGTAGCACCATTTATGAATTTAAAAATAAAACATTTTGTTATAATTATAACAATAATTATGGCGTTCTCTTGCAAAGAAACTACCCAACAGCTGTCCAAAATTGATGCCAAACAATTACAAATAGACAGTTCTTTGATTGTTGTTGATTCCATTGAAAACTTTGTCGCCCCGTATCGCAAGCGTGTGGATGAAGTTCTTGATAGTACCTTAGCATACGCACCGAAGCCTTTCACTAAGACTGACGGCACATACAACACCTCAGCGGGTAATTTAATGGCCGACATTGTGCTGTTGGAGGCAAATCCTATTTTCAAAGCTCGGACCAATAACGCTATCGATTTTGTTCTCTTAAATCATGGGGGTATTCGTTCTATTATTTCTGAAGGAAATGTTTCTGCCCGAACAGGATATCAAGTAATGCCATTTGAGAATTCTATTGTTGTGGTAGAATTGACTCCAGAATCTGTTTTGAAAATGGTCGATTTTCTAATTCAATCAAAAAGAGCTCATCCTATTTCAGGCATTCAAATTGTTCTTAATAAAGAAAGTAAGCTTCAATCTCTAAAAATTCAAGGAAAACCTTTTACCAATAAGCGTAACTATTTTGTAGCGACCTCAAATTATCTTGTTACCGGTGGAGATAATATGGGCTTTTTTAAGGAACTGGTGCAGGCCACAGATACTGATTATCTTATTCGGAATGCTATGATTGATTATTTCAAAAAAGTAGATACGCTAAAGGCGGAAGTTGACGACCGATTTTACAAACTCAAGTAGATGATGAAACGTAGAAAATTCTTAAAAAATACAGCAGCTTCTTCTGCACTAGTCAGCTTGGGAGGTCTTTCATTGAACTCTTGTGCCACTAGTAGCTCGAAACATATTACGATATTGCACACTAACGATGTGCATAGTCATATTGACACATTTCCAAAAGATCATTCTTTCTACCCCAATTTAGGAGGCCTCGCCAGAAGAGCAGCTTTGGTAGATTCAATTCGAAAAGAAAACCCAAATACGCTATTATTTGATGCCGGAGATATTTTTCAAGGAACTCCATATTTCAATTTTTACGGAGGAGAGTTAGAGTTTAAGTTAATGAGTATGCTGAAATACGACGCAGCTACCATAGGAAATCACGATTTTGACAATGGTATTGACGGACTCTATGCGCAACTACCCCATGCTAAGTTTGAACTACTTTCAGCGAATTATGACTTCGGTAACACTGTTATGGACGGCCACACAAAACCCTATCAAACTTATATTCGAGATGGGTTGAAAATTGGAGTTTATGGATTAGGCATACAACTGTCAGGTCTGGTTACCCATCGGCTTTACCAAGAAACGGTTTATTTAAATCCCTTTGAAATCGCTCAAGACACAGAACGCATATTGAAAGATGAAGAAAAATGTGATCTTATTATATGCCTGTCTCACCTTGGTTATCAATACGATACCTCTGAAAGTAAACCAGACGATCTCACTTTAGCTTCGAAGACCAGTTATACTGATTTAATTATTGGAGGCCACACCCACACTTTTCTAGAGAAACCTACCTTAGTTAAAAACAGGATAGATAAAGACACTTTGGTCAATCAGGTAGGTTGCTATGGAATCAATGTAGGTCGTATAGATTTCTATTTTGATAGTTCAAAAAATAGTCAAGCAAACGGTGTTTCAATTAGTGTTTAAATGTAGAAAATGGTTACAACACTTAGAACAGATGCCACTAACAGGGATTTCATTCAATTAGTTCAACAATTGGATGCCGATTTGGCCAACCGTGACGGAAATGACCACGCCTTCTATCATCAGTTCAATAGCATTGAAAATTTAAAACACACTATCATACTATACGAAGGTGAAAAAGCCATTGCCTGTGGAGCAATTAAAGCATTTGACGCTAAAACAATGGAAATTAAAAGAATGTATGTAGTACCTGAATCAAGAGGGAAAGGCCTTGCAACTAAAGTTGTTAAAGCACTTGAGCTGTGGACCGTCGAATTAGGCCATAAAGTATGTATTCTTGAAACCGGAAAAAGACAACCTGAAGCGATTGCATTATATAAAAAGAATGGCTATCAAATTATTCCCAATTATGGACAATATGAGGGAATAGAAAATAGTATCTGCTTTCAAAAAATTGTATCTTTCTACTGATAATTATAGACCGATGAAGATTACCAACTGCATCATACTCATTTTTTGCCTTAGCACACTTTTAAAAGCACAAGCTCAAGTGCAAGAATACTATCAGCTAAAAATATATACCTTCAGTTCAGAAGAACAAGAAAAACTTACCGATGCATATCTCAAAGATGCTTTTCTACCTGCTCTAAAAGAACTCAACATAAAGAATATAGGCGTTTTCAAACCTCGTTCTACTGATTCAGTAACTCCGAAAAAAACTTACGTTTTAATACCGTTTTCTTCACTAACAAAATTTCTATTACTTGATGAAGCTTTAGCAGCAAATGAAACCCATAAGACTCAGGGAAAACCCTATTTAACCGCGCCGCACGATAAGCCACCATATAAACGTATTGAGTCTATTTTGATGAGAGCTTTTAAAGATATGCCCATTATGAAGCCTTCAAAATTAGACGGACCAAGAAAAGATAGAATCTACGAATTACGTAGTTATGAATCGGCGACCGAAGAACTCTATAAAAAGAAAGTTAACATGTTTAATGAGGGTGGAGAAATCAAATTATTTGACCGTCTTGAATTCAATGCAGTTTTCTATGCAGAAGTACTTTCTGGGCCAACAATGCCCAATTTAATGTATATGACCACCCACGCCGATAAAGAAACAAGAGATACAAATTGGAAAGCTTTTGTAGAGTCTGATGAATGGAAAAATTTAAAAGTGATACCTAAATATCAAAATACAGTTTCAAAAAACGTTACGCTCTTTCTATACCCAACCAAGTTTTCAGATTACTAAAACCAACAGAATTAAATACCATTTTGGTCCTATATTCGTTTAACCACTATTATTCCGAATGACCATGAATGCATTTGCACTAATTCCATTAATTCCGCTGCTTTTTTATTTAGCAGATGGGTACTATGAAAGTAATGTAACTCGAGGGCTCTTATATATTGGAATGTTTTCAATTTTAATAGCGCTTACTATTTCTTTATTATATCTCATAGGATGGACTTTAGCGTTATATGCTCCTCTGTTTTTAACAGTAATGATTTGTGTGAAACCTAAAAACAAATCGAATAAAACAAATACTACTCTGAAAGAATAAATGCTACTAGTTTTCTAAACTCCTCTTCAAGAGAAATCTTAGGAAAAGATCTACCCGCCTGTCGATACCAATACTCAGCATTAAACGCATCTCCTTCTTTACGATGTAAATAAGCGTGAACCCAAGTTGCTGTTTCGTTTGGTGTTCCATCCACAAGATCATGAGCCGCATGCCAGTTGCCTTTTGCATCGTACCAAAGTGATTGTAATACTTGTGACCAATCTTTATCGGGCTGATCATTTGTCAATGTGAGTAGAAATTCTTTATAATTTTTAGGCATATCTTTTTAAACTAAAATTACCGCAACCAAATATCAGGGTCTAAGTAAAACATACGTTTCCAACCTTGTACAGAAACATCATCGTACAACTTAGGGTATGGAAATGGAGTCGTAATTGCATAATGCAAGTGTGGTGGTTTTCCTTTTGCATTACCTGTATCGCCTACAGTACCAATAACGGTTCCTCGCTTTAAAGGTTTGAAGACAAAAGTTTTTATTTCGTCCATATGAGCGTAATAGTGAAAACGCCATTTAGGACCGAGCACCATAACAGACTTCCCTCCTTTTCCACCTTGGTACGTGTAAATAACTATACCATTCGTTGATGCTACTACATCAGTTCCCTTGGTTGCAAAAATATCAATACCCTTATGCGTTATTGAACTTCCCCAAGGATACGCCCAAAAAGAATCATCATTCCAACTTTTTGTAGTTGCATCTTTTACTGGGATAATCATATGTTGTGGAACCAAAAAACCAAGACCAATGATAATCAACGGAACCCAAAACCACTTGCGCATGCTTTTATTTCTCACTAAGAATGCCATAGACATTAAAAGCGCATACCAAAATCGTCTAGTTGTGTTGGTAATCATGTTGTCAAAAGTAAACAATCTACCAAGCTCTTAAAAAGTTAAAAAGATGCCTAATTATCCTCTTGATACTTTAAAGAATTATTTCCTACTTGTTTTTAACCTCAAGAATACCCTTTAGATATAAAAAAGCATCCGCAAATAGACGGATGCTCATTATTTTTTCAAACTTTTTTTTAATTGAACGTAGCGCTTATAAGCGCAACCATTGCTGGTTCTTTTCCTGTTTCTACTGAACCCGTTATATACAGCTTATTCTTACCGCTTGGCTTCTTCGTCAAAGGTATTACAACAGCAGCACCAGGTGTACCACTTGATTGTACCGCCAAGGTTCCGGTTCCAATAATTTCGCCATCAGGAGATCCTAGCCGAACATCAAAATCATAAGCAACTTTTGGTGCTTCTTGCCATCCAGCTGCTAGTATTATAGTGCTAACTCCAGTTAGATCAACATCATCAACTTCAAACCATCCTTTTTCTCCCTGAAGCAATAATAAATCTTGACCTCCAAAAGTTACGGGCATCAGTCCGTCAGTTACTGTTGACTCTGAAAAACCTAATGTGTTACTTGCTAAAGCAACAGATGTAGATCCTGTCAATGGAATAGTACCTTCTGCACCATTATCGGTATAACTAGCGGTTAATACCATTAAATTACCTGGTGATGTTGCTTCAGCCTTCACCGACCCTTTTGGGGGTAATGAAATCTTTTGATTGCCATTATCCGCCAATGAAAGAATATAAGTTGCAATTTGTCTAGATTCATCTGATGTGATATTTGGGTGTGCCGCCATAACGACCTCACCCCATACACCTGATCCGCCTTGAACAATTTTCTTTTGAAGATATGACATGGCCTTATCATCAGTTGCATATTTCTCTGCAACGGCAGTATAATTTGGACCTATTGAGGCTTCCGCCTCTTTGTGACATACTTTACAATCCATCGCTTGGGTGAGTGCTTTACCAGTAACGACAGCTGAAACTTGTTGATGCCCTTGTGACATAGCTACCTTATCCATTCCTTCTAAATAATCTACAGATACAAAAATATTTGCAGGATCAATGCTGTTACTCTCCTCATCAGTCACAGATACTTCATAGTTTACAGGTTGCCCTGGTACATAAAAAGAAGAATTTCCACTGGTTATTGCTATTGCTACCTCCGGTCGCGAATTACCAACAACTACCGCCACGGTTTCACTTTTTGCTGATTCGCCTCCTTCATCCTTTACATTCACAGAAATTTTATATTCTCCTGCTTCGGTGTACGTATGCGTTATTTTAGGTTCAGTAGTTTCCTTTGTTTCTCCATTTCCTAAATCCCATATATAGGTAACTGCGTCTTTCTCTCTGTCAATAGCTGCTACGGTCGCGTTTACAGTTAAGGGTAATTTACCTGAAGTATGATCAACAATCATATGATCGATAACTGGGGGACGGTTGCCCCCATTGAACGCTACATAACTTAGCGCCGCATTTGCATTTTTAGAAAACCAACCACTACCATATTCTAGTAAATACATACGACCATCAGGACCCATTTCCATATCAATCAAACTATTCACTTTAATATCCGAAGCAAAAGGTTCCATTTTATTGAAACTACCGTCCTCAAACAAAGTGACCGCCATCATCCAACCTCGCATCCAGTCGTAGATGATAACTTTTCCGTCGTAATAGCTTGGTAATCCGCCACCGTTGGGATATTCGTCAGAATAGTAGGTCGGACCAGCCATTGCATTTCTTCCTCCAGTGGTTAACTGCGGAAATTCAGAAGTTTCAGCATACGGATAAAAGGCATATGCAGCCTGTGCAGGTGGTAATTCTGTTAGTCCAGTATTGTTTTTAGAATCATTTATAGGTTTATTAGGATTAAAAGAGGCTCCACTTTTTCCTGTCGCATAATCGTAATCGACATAAGGTTTATTATCACCAATAAACAAAGGCCAACCGAAATTGCCCGCCTCTCGCGCTTGGTTCATTTCATCATACCCTCTCGGCCCTCTCGTAGCCAATTGGTCACCTCTAGCATCAGGACCAACATCACCCCAATAAACGTAACCTCTTTTTGAATCTACCGATATACGATACGGGTTTCGGTGCCCCATGGTATAAATTTCAGGACGTGTTTTATCTGTGCCTTTAGCGAATAAGTTTCCTTCAGGAATAGCATAGCTACCATCTTCATTTACCTTGATACGAAGAATTTTACCTCTTAAATCATTGGTATTACCAGAAGAACGGCGTGCATCATATTGCTCTTTTCCCGGCAAATCATTTAAAGGGGCATACCCATTATTTACATACTTTGCACCTTTTTCATCGAATGGAGTTGAGTTATCGCCTGTAGATAAATATAATAGACCATCACCTCCAAAGGCGATAGATCCGCCTGTATGGCAACAAATTTCTCGCTGGGAATATACATCGATAATTTTTTGTTCGGAAGCCATATCAAAATTACCATCGATAAACTTAAAACGAGAAAGACGGTTGACTTCTTCGTCGCCTGTTGGTGCATAATAAACATATATCCAATTATTGGTTTCATAATTAGGATCTTTCTGAAGGCCCATTAAACCCTCTTCAGCATTTACACCAGGAGTTTTCAAGGTTTTATCATAAACATCGAACTTAGCAACTTCAGTTAGTTCTTCAGTCTTAGCATTGTACCACATTACTTCACCACGCCGTTGACCAATAAGGACATCATTATTGGGTAGGATTGTCATCTCAGTAGGCTCAAAAAATTCACCTTCGACCATAGTGATTTTAGAGAATCGATCAGTATCTGGCGGTATTTGGGTCGTTGCTTTGGTATAATCTAAGATTAAATTATCTCCTATAGCATATTGAATACCACCTAATATATGTTTTAAAAACATATCATCTTGGTAGCTTTCATCAGTATGCCCTGCACCTGTATAAAAAGCGCGACCACCATCAAACTCATGATACCAAGCAAATGGATGATCATCTCCATTCTCTCCTCCTCCATAGGATGACTCGTCAACGGTCATTAAAACATTCACATCAGGATTTATTCTTTTGTAATTATAAATTTCATCAGCTCTATGCCAAACAGAATCTGTAAAATGTTCTGTAGCAATAAAGCTTTTATTTTTAATAATAAAATCAGCTTCAGGTGTTCCAGTCGGATGACTCAAGAATTGAGCACCAGCTAGCTTATTATACCAGCCCCAATCATACTCTGTATCCGCGGCTGCGTGAATACCTACGTAACCACCTCCCGATTGAATATATCTTTCGAACGCAGCCTCTTGCTTGTGATCTAAGACATTCATCGTAGTACTTAAGAAAATAATAGTTGAGTACTGTTTTAGGTTGTCTTCGTTAAATAGTGCTCCATTCGTAGTGGTATCTACTACGAATCCGTTTTCGGAACCTAGTTTCTGTATAGCGCCTATTCCTGCTGGTATTGACGCATGTTTGAATCCCATAGTTTTTGAGAAAACCAATACTTTTGGATTTCCTTCTCTTTTGTTATCCCCGCAACTTGTTAAAAGAAGTCCAAAAACAACACATAGAGTAATTACAATCTTTTTCATAGCATATTTTAGTTTACGTACCTCCACAGGTGCAGAAATATAGTGATCGTTGAGTACTTTTATAAACAAACCACTAAAAATAGTCATTCAGACTCATATGCAAAGAATGCAATCCATAGAAAACCCTATTTTTAATAAAAAAATTGAGGTTAAGGGTAATTGATGAACAAAATTCAAGAATACTATTTTGAAAATGACAATGAATGGCGACAGTGGCTTCACGTGAATCACGAGCAACACGAAGGCATTTATCTTATTTTCTATTCTATAGCTCATGCAAATAAAAGTATGCGTTGGGAGGAGGCTGTAAAAGTAGCCCTGTGCTATGGCTGGATTGATAGTACGGTCAAGAGCTTGGGTGATGGAAAACGCAGACAATATTTTTGCCGACGAAAACCAAAAAGCGTGTGGAGTAAGGTAAACAAGGACCATATTAAAATCTTAAAATCAGAAGGCTTGATGCATGAGAGTGGGATAGCCAGTATCAAAGTGGCAAAAACAAATGGTTCGTGGACTTCACTAGACAATGTAGAAAAAGGAATTATTCCAACAGAACTACAATTGGCATTTGATAAAAACACTGTGGCCTTTACCAATTATCAAAATTTTACTAGAGGGCAACGTAAGAGCTATTTGTATTGGTTACATCAGGCTAAACGTGACGAAACAAGACAAAAAAGAATACAAGAAATTATCAAACTTTGCGAAAAGAATATCAAAGGAAGAAATATAAGGTGATGACTTATTCAAGCTTATATTTTTGGTAGTAAATAACCGAAGCTATTCCCCCTACAATCGAAAACCCAGTAAGCATCCAAAACACATTTTGATGCCCTAATTCCTCACCCTTGTGCGCTTCTAACAAATAACCATAAGCTGGTCCTGCAAAGATATCTGGGGTATAGCCTACTAAAGAAATAAGTCCTACAGCAGTGCCCGTTAAAATTAAAGGAATTTTACCTTCTTGCATAACGGCAAAATATAAAGCTCTTGCCGAGTAAACTCCTGCCGCTATAATAACAATAGAAATAAAGAATAATGCCGTTGTGGAGGGTGCAATTATTCCCGTAGCAAAAAGAATACCCCCAATAATACATGCAATGAAACTGAAAATAAGTACCAAACTAATTCTAAATCGATCAACGATCAGCCCCAAGATAATTCCGGTAGTTGGTCTTAAAAACTGCAAAAACGTTCCTACTTGAGCTGATTCAACTTGATCGTATAACATTACCTCATTAGCATATTGAGACAAGATGTCTGTTATTTTATAACCAACGTAAGCACAAAGAATAATAACCATCAGCAGACCTACCGATGACAGT
This sequence comes from uncultured Flavobacteriaceae bacterium, assembly GCA_937936275.1. GTDB lineage: Bacteria > Bacteroidota > Bacteroidia > Flavobacteriales > Flavobacteriaceae > Maribacter_C. Next base: position 4,532 of record CALHCJ010000034.1, on the reverse strand, counting down.
CTTAGAACTGAAGCTATGTGTTTTACAGATATCTTTTCTAATAAAATTTCTTTTTCGTTCAAGCCTGTTTTCATAAAAAACCAAGTCAATAATCCAATGATGGAAATGATTATAGCAGAGCAATAAAGAACATATTTAAAAGCGTCTTGCCTTTCCAAAAGAGTAGACGTTTCTAAATTTTCAGATATGAAAAGTGAGAAAATAAAAACACCAAGTACCCCGAACAGAAAACCTGTGAGCCCACGACCACCGTCTAGGAGACCAAAGGCTTTACCTTGAGAAGAACTGCCTCCCCAAACACGTGTCGCTTTAATCATGGGTGCCCAAAACAAACAGATTGTAGTGAAGCCCCAATATCCGTATAATATTTTTAGAACCAAATAACTAGGAAAACTTGCATATACCAATCCACCAGCTGCAGTCATCCAAAGGGCAATTGCCATTAATTTTCTCGGAGGAAATTTATCGGCTAAAGGTCCACCTAATAAATAAGAGGGAACAGCAACGATTCCATAAACTGAAAAACATAAACCCAATTGAATGTTGTCTAATTGAAAAACATCTAATACCGTGGGTCTAAAAATTCGAGGTAAAACGAAGGGGAGAATAAATACAGCTTCACCAGCCAAAATTAGTAATAGCAAATAATACCAAGGCGCTTCTTTATTCATAAGTGCGAAAGGTACTAAGAACCAATGGAATGTTGCAAAGAAGTATAAGACTCTTATCTTTAAGGCTTAAATAGCGTCTAATGAAAAAATTTCTAATCATCTTTTTAACATGTTTGTCTTGTAGTGCTCAAGAGAGTCAAACTACCGGGCCTGAAAAAGGATCTTTAATCATAGCTGGTGGAAGCCATATGGGAGAAGAGATAGTTTCAAAATTTGTCGAATTAGCAGGTGGTAAAGATGCCTATATAGTTGTTATACCCACCGCGAGTGGCGCAGAACGTTTTGATGAGAATAGTGGTTTTCTAAAACAACTTAAAGATTTTGGCGCCACCAAAGTATCGATGCTACATACCTATGATAAAGAGGTGGCAGATTCATACAACTTTGTAAAACCATTACAAAAGGCAACAGGAGTTTGGTTTACAGGCGGTAGGCAATGGCGCTTGGTAGATGCTTACGCCGGAACCAAAACAGAGGAGGTATTATGGAACGTATTGAACAAGGGCGGTGTGATTGGAGGCACTTCGGCAGGAGCTACGATACAAGGTTCTTATCTTACACGAGGAGACACCAAAACGAATCAAATTATGATGGGTGACCATGAGGAAGGTTTTGGGTATATTAAAAATATTGCCATTGATCAACATGTTTTAGCACGCAACCGACAATTTGATCTCTTCGAAATTTTAGAAAAACATCCCGAATTATTGGGCATTGGCATTGACGAAAGTACTGCAATCGTTGTTCAACAAAATACATTTGAGGTTATTGGTGAAAGTAAGGTACTTGTTTATGACGGTACTTTTTGGTCGCGAGATCACAACGATATAGAGCATCCGCCAACAGCAGAAAACATCTTTTATTTCTTGCAACACGGGGATAGATATAATCTCAAAGAGCGAAAGGTAGTTCCTAAAGAATCTGTTAAGAAAATGTAAATTTAATAGTACCTTTGTATAAAGTTCTTCGGAGTGTACTTGGCCAACGTGTTTCCGTTACAGGTTTTCTTCAAGAGCTGAAATTCAAATGTCGAAATTACCCAAGCAGAATCAATTCTTGGACTTATCAGATTACGGAAGACCCATAGCAAAAGTAATTGCTAATTCTCTTAAAAATACTTCCTTCACCCCCATACATGTTACGATAGCTTTCGTTATATCTGGCTTTATTGCCATTGCTTGCATACTTAATGAATATTATTGGGCAACAGCTTTCTTTCTGGTTCTGAAGTCTATTTTAGACGCTGCAGACGGTGAATTAGCAAGGGTAAAAAACACACCTTCTTACACAGGCAGGTATCTAGACTCCGTTTCAGATATTATATTGAATTTACTGATTTTAATTACGATTTGGTACGTTACCGATGGCTCACTAGTTTATACCTTACTTGCCTTTTTCGGTTTACAACTACAAGGAACATTGTATAACTATTATTATGTAATTCTTCGAAAAAAACACAATGGTGATACCACAAGTCGAATTTTTGAAAACGAAACTCCAAAAGCGCTAAGAGGAGAAAAGCAAAGCAACGTCAATATCCTTTTCGGACTATACTCTCTATTTTATGGAGTTTTTGATAAGATTATTTACCGATTAGATCGTGATGCCGTCGAAGCACAAAACTTGCCTAACTGGTTCATGACCGCCGTTTCTACGTTCGGATTGGGTTTTCAATTGTTACTTATTGGACTGATGCTTGCACTCGATTTTAAGCATTTTATTATTCCTTTCTTTATCGGCTATTCAGTTTTTATATTGATATTTATTCTTATTCGCAGATTGATAAATCGGTAATTTTCCATACTTTTCACGTATGCGAATTCATACTCTTTTTATGATCTGTCTCTTAGTTATGGTAGGTTGTTCTACGAAAGAAAAACCACATTTTGACATCATAATCAAAAACGGAAACATCATCAATTTAGAAACTGGCGATATTGCTAGAACAGATATTTTTATTACCGATGGACGGATTAAAAAAGTATCAGCTGTTGACAGTTTAAAAGATTATAGCGCTAAGGAAACTATTGATGCTACGGGGAAATATGTACTACCAGGCTTTTGGGATAACCATACCCATTTTAGAGGTGGAGATAGCTTAATCGCTGCGAATAAAAATTTCTTGAATCTCTTTCTTGCAAATGGGATAACCACGGTGCGCGATGCTGGTGGTGATTTGACAACTTCGGTCATCGATTGGAAAAAGAAAATTTCTTCTGGAGACTTAGTCGGACCAACCATATTTACTTCAGGACCAAAAATTGATGGTAAGAATGCCACTTGGGCTGGCTCGCTAGAAGTTGAAACCGAACAGGGTGTTCAAAAGGCTTTGGATTCTTTAGAAAAGATTCCAGCCGATTTTGTAAAACTGTACGATAGTAAAATTTCAGGAAGTTTATATCTACAAACCATTGCTGAAGCTGAAAAACGGAATCTGATTACTTCTGGTCATATGCCCTTTACAGTCACTTTAGATGAAACCGTGGATGCTGGTATCGATGCCATTGAACATTTGTACTACGTTATGAAAGGCTGTGCATCAAACGAAGAAGAGATCACAAACAAGCTACAAAATAATGAAATCGGATTTTGGGATGCTATGCCACTTTTATTAGATAATTATCAAGATACTACAGCGCAAAAAACATTTAATTTATTGAAAGAAAAAGAGGTGTTTGTGGTGCCTACCCTGCACATCGGCAAGATATTAAGCTATTTAGATGAGATAGATCATACCAACGATGACTATTTAAAATATATGAGTGATGGTATTATTAAAACCTATGAAGGTCGTATCAATCGAGCTAAAAACAATACAAAAAAAGCAAATGCAGATCGAAAGGCGTTGGATGTTTTCTTCGGAAAACTTTCAAAGAATTTGAGTGATGCGGGAGTTTGGCTGTTGGCGGGCTCTGATAGCGGTGCCTACAATTCGTACACCTATCCTGGAATTTCGCTACATAAAGAATTAGAGCAACTGGTCGCAAACGGAATTTCACCTTTAGCTGCTTTGAGAACCTCAGCACCTAATGGAGCGCGATTTTTAAAACGAGAAAAAGATTATGGTAGTATTTCCAAAGGAAAAGTAGCAGATGTAGTCTTGTTGGACGCAAATCCCTTAGAAAATATCAGTAATACTCAGAAAATTCATACCGTAATAAAGGGCAAGCAGACCTTCTCGAAAGAACAATTAAAAGCACTCCTTTTGTCCGTTGAAAAATCCAACTAATTGAAGTATTCATGAAAAACCTTCTATCATTCCTTTTTATATTATTGGCTTTTCCCGTTTCATCTCAAACACTATTACAACCCGATCTTGTTTTTGATGGAGAAAAAATGCATGAGGGTTGGGTCGTTGTTGTCGTGGACAATGAAATTACGTATGCTGGAACCTTAAGTGGAGTTCAACTTCCAAAGAATGTTAAAAAAATAAATTTAGAAGGAATGACCTTAATGCCTGGTATAATTGAAGGTCATTCTCACCTATTATTACATCCGTATAATGAAACTTCATGGAATGATCAGGTACTTAAAGAATCTCCTGTAGAGCGCGCCATAAGAGGAACAGTTCACGCCAAAAACACTCTTTTGGCTGGTATTACAACGACCCGAGATTTAGGTGCAGAAGGTGCTGGCTATACAGATGTTTACTTAAAGAAAACAATTGAAGATGGTTTAATTCAGGGACCTAGAATGTTCGTCGCAGGACCTGCTATTGTTGCAACCGGAGCCTATGGTCCAAAAGGTTTTCATGATGGGGTTCAAGTACCCCTGGGTGCAGAAGCTGCAAGCGGCGTTGATGAAGTTGTTAAAACAGTACGCAGGCAAATGGGTAATGGTGTCGATTTTATTAAAATATAT
>CALHCJ010000033.1 GCA_937936275.1 uncultured Flavobacteriaceae bacterium | reverse complement strand
CACCAATGGTTTTTTGTTTTCCATCATTAAAAAGAACTGCTCCTGAATAAAATTTTTGTAGTTCTAAAGCCTCGTAGTCTAAATACTTTTTTGCCATTGGATATTCAGTAAGTAACACTTGAAAGCCATGATCTAATTGATATCCTTCAATAAGATCTGTTTTTACTCGACCACCAACGCGATCAGTAACTTCAATAATTGTTGGATGATATCCTTTTTGTTCAAGTACTTGAGCTGCGATTAATCCACTTAACCCAGCTCCAATGATGTGTATGTTATATGCTTTTTTATCCAAAACGAATCAATTATCCTATTTCTCCTTTTCTTTAATTACCATTTCTGATTTCTAAAATTAGCATCCTTAGCGAACGAAACCGTACGAGAAAGATAGTCTTCTAAATTATAGTTGGGCATCGGTAGAATGCTTTCTAAGAGGGTGGTGTCCCATTTACTAGGGCGCGACGTTAAATAGGGGTGAAGGTGAACACCAATAGTCTCGTAATAGAACTCTTCTAATTTAGAAGCAAAGCCAGTAGCTGCAGTTATCTGATCTTGTGTAAACGTAAAATTGGAAAATCCGACAGCATCTAAAATCTTAGAAATACCTTTCATCATATTTGTTTCTTGAGCATGCACTATATTCAGCTGTTCGATATTTGTCTCTAACACTTTTACAATCACATTTGCGGCATAATCTGTTGGTATGATATTGAGTCCTGAAACATTGTTTGTTGAAAAACGAATCGCATCATTTGACGTATTGTTGTAAAAGAATTTGGCAAAAAGATAAAAGACCATATATTTTGAAATGAAGAAATTGGGCGCTTCCTCAATATTGCCTCCCAAAACACTAGGACGTAATATTTGAATCGACATTTTAATTTCTTGAGCTCTTTTCAGCAGCCATTTTTCAGCAGCATTTTTTGAAGCTTCGTAATGATTTCTATAGTTTCCACTATCATTTTCAAGACGATCGTTTTTAAGTAAACCTCCAATGTCTCCGAAAGAAAATGCCGTACTTATGTATACAAACTTTTTAATGCTATCGGCATATGCATTGAAAATATGTTTCGTGAATTCAAAATTTTCTTTGAACACTTCTTCTTTGGCTGCAGGGTCGGTAGATAAATTAACATACCCAGCAGAATGTATGAAAAAGTCGATTTCTAGATCTTTTAAAAAGGATTTCGGATCAAGCATTCGATTCGCTGGTATGACTTCTACCTTGTTGGTAATCTCGTTTTCATGTTGGCGAATAAAATCAGGAGCATTCTTGCTCGATAGCATGTTCTGAATGCGTTCTTCAGGCGCAATGACCGCTTTTTTACGTACGGGCAAGAATATTTTTTCTATGCTATTTAGCTTTTGTTCTAGCAGCGAAAAAAGTATTCTCGAACCTAAAGTTCCTGTCGCACCTGTAAGTATAATGTTCATTTTTTTAGATATCAGTATTCATTTGTGGGATAAGTAAGATACGAGAATTAAAAGGTTTTAAAGAAGGTCCAAATAAAAATTAATGACCATAAAATAGTTCGAATCCAATTTTTAGTAACCAATTCTTTTAAGAGATTTTCATTTACTATTCCTGAAGCAATATTATTATGTATGGGTACAAACTGCGTAAAAGTACTTACCCAAACCAAGGCGATTAAAATGAGACTTCCGATAGTAAAAAAGTTGCGTTCTTCAATAACTTGCAATGAAGCCGTAATTAACTGGCCAAACATAAGGGGAATAACAATAAAAGAAATCGCTACCGTATATTTTTGATGCCATTGTAGCAATTGATTTTCAGAATAATATCGAAAGCTAGGGTAAATCATCAACTGCACAATCCAGATTAAAATTACCAATCCAAAATCAAACAGTATGCGAAGTAGCGAAATATTCATTTTTTAAGCAGTCAAGGTTTTTAGAAAGGCTTCTCCATTTTTTAAATGTGTTTGTTTTTTTTCATCATCCATTTTATCAAACATGCGAACCAACATGCCAAGCCTCGGATTTGATAAAAAGAAATCACGATGGGTATGCATAAAGCGCCAGAATAATCCATCCCAAGTGTCTTGCCAATCTCCCTTTTTATAGTTGCTCATTTTCATTAGATAATTACTACCGCTTATATATGGTTTGGTAGACATTAAGCCACCATCGGCAAATTGACTCATACCATAAACGTTGGGTACCATTACCCAGTCGTAGGCATCGATAAATAGTTCCATAAACCATTGATACACTTCGTCAGGGTCAAATTCACAAAGTACCATGAAATTTCCCAATACCATCAGTCGTTCGATATGGTGACAATACCCCGTTTCTAAGACTTTTTTAATAGTTTGATCAATAGGAAGAATGCCAGTCGTACCATCATAAAAAGACTTTGGTATCTTCTTAGTAAAGTTCCAGAAGTGTTTTGTGCGTTCATAACGTCCTTTGACGTGATAAATACCTCGAATAAATTCGCGCCAACCAATGATTTGTCGAATAAAACCTTCTGTAGAATTTATAGGAATCTCGTTGGCTTCTGCAAAAGCCAAACTTTGATCGACAATTTCTTGAGGCGTAATTAAACCCACATTCAGCATCGGGGTTAATACGCTATGATTCAATATGGAATGTTCAGCCACAATCGCATCTTCGTAAACTCCAAATTCGGCGAACCGATTTTCTAAAAACTGTTGAAACCAAGTCTCCGTTTTTTCATACGTGTTTGGGTAAAGCAACTGATCGGTAAGCGTTCCATAGTGATCGGCAAAATTATCGCTGACATAGCTTTTGGCTTCTTCATAGAAGGCATCATTATCAGGAAACTGAATGGTTGGTGGTGTTTTTTTTGCTGGATATTTTTTGCGATTCTCCGTGTCAAATGTCCATTTTCCTCCGGTAGGTTTGTCATCCGCGTCTATCAAGATATTACGTTTCTTTCGCTGGTCAGTATACCAAGAGGTTTGATGAAATTTCTTTTTGTCTGGTTTGAAAAAATCTGCTAACTCATCTTTTGTATTGAGATACATGGGAGTGTCATGCATTACTGTTTTGATCTCATTGGAAACACTGACTTCCGCTATTCTTTTTTCCAACCAATAATCGGCGGGGTCGAGGTAATGAATTTCAGTAATTCCTGCTTTTGCCAAAAACGGAATCAGTTTTCGAACGTCTGAAGTTTTCTGCGTTGCCTCTATATAGTCTACTTTATATTTGTTGTCTTGAAGAAAACCAGCATAGAATTTCATCGTTGCTCTGTGAAAAGCAATTTTCTGTTGGTGAAACGGATATTGCTTGAAAAATAGATACTCTTCAATCAAATAAAAATCGTGACCATTTTCGAAAAGAGGGTTTTCTTTAAATAACTGATGAGGAAATATTAGATTTACTGCTTTCATTTGCTCGATAATCGCAATTAATAACTTTTCAAGGCTTGCCTCGAAATTCAAAATTGTTCTTGCTATATATAATGTAGGTTTATTCCGAAGTTATTTCGTTCTTCGACATTTTTCACTACAATATTTTACGTTTTCCCAGTCTTTCTTCCATTTTTTACGCCAAGAAAAAGGGCGTTCGCATACCACACATATTTTTTCTGGCAAGTGCTGTTTTTTCATTTTTTGAACTCAGGAATTTTACTTGCACGAGCGTATGGGTAACGCTCTATTTTTTTTAATTCGTAATACGTGTTGAGCCCTGATATGCCAACATCATTAATTTTAGATAAATCGATATCAGCATCTGCTCCAATGGCTTCTTCAGGAAGAATCAAATGTTGAATTTCACCGATGACCAGTAGGGTTCCGTTAATTTTAATATCAATCGCT
>CALHCJ010000032.1 GCA_937936275.1 uncultured Flavobacteriaceae bacterium | reverse complement strand
CTCAGGAACTTCTATTCCTAATAATTTAAACCCTGATTCGATTACAGAACCCACTTTATCAGCCAATTGAACACGTAAGGCCTTTTTCTGTACATCAGCTTCACCTAAAATGGAAACTTGTTGATAGAAGGAATTGAATTCCTTCACCAAATCATAGATGTAATTCGCAATCAACGCTGGACTAAAGTGAGACGCCGCCAATTGAATCATTTCTGGATATAGCTGCAACTGCTTGATCAATTCCTTTTCTTTTTCATGCAAGTCAAAAGAAGCTTCGATTGGGCTTGACCACGACACCCCAGTATCGTTCGCCTTTCTTAATATCGACTGAATACGCGCAAAGGTGTATTGAATAAACGGACCTGTATTACCCTGAAAATCTACAGATTCTTCAGGATTAAAAAGAATTCTTTTTTTAGGGTCGACCTTCAAGATATAATACTTCAAAGCTCCAAGGCCGACCATTTTGTATAAGTCTTGCTTTTCTTCTTGTGAATACTCTTCTAGCTTACCAAGTTCTTCGGATAATTCTTTCGCAGTAGCAGTCATATCTATCATCAAGTCATCAGCATCTACAACAGTACCTTCACGACTCTTCATCTTACCACTAGGCAAGTCGACCATACCATAACTTAAATGATAAAGTTGCTCTGCCCATGAAAAACCGAGTTTCTTTAGGATTAAAAAGAGTACCTTAAAATGATAGTCTTGTTCGTTACCCACCGTATACACCATTCCCTTAATATCTGGGTAATCTTTTACTCGTTGAATCGCCGTACCGATATCTTGGGTCATGTAGACTGCAGTTCCATCGGAGCGCAAAACGATCTTTTCGTCTAAGCCTTCGTCGGTTAAATCAATCCAAACGCTACCATCTTCTTTTCTAAAAAACACTCCCTTTTGTAGTCCATTGGCAACCACATCTTTACCGAGTAAATAAGTATCGCTTTCGTAATACAGGGTATCAAAATCAACACCCATATTGCTGTAGGTTTCAGCAAAGCCTTTATAGACCCAAGCATTCATTTTCTTCCAAAGGTCAACCACATCCTCATCACCAGCTTCCCATTTTTGAAGCATTTCCTGTGCTTCTAACAGCGATGGTGCTTCCTTTTCAGCACGCTTTTGATCCATCCCTTCGGCGACCAATTCCTTAATTTCATCCGTATAAATCTCATTAAACCTTACGTAGTAATTTCCAACGAGTTTATCCCCTTTCAAGCCAGAGCTCTCAGGGGTTTCTCCGTCTCCGAACTTTTGCCAAGCCAACATACTTTTACAAATATGAATGCCCCTGTCATTTATAATTTGGGTTTTATATACTTTCTTGCCAGCAGCCTTTAAGATCTCTGCTATAGAATAGCCTAAGAGGTTATTTCGAATATGACCTAAATGCAGCGGTTTATTTGTATTTGGTGAAGAATACTCCACCATAACAGCATCTTTCTCATTTTCAGCAACTAAACCGTAGTTTGACACCGTTCGTATTCCGTTGAAAAAATCGACATAAAACCTATCACTTATGACTAGATTTAAAAAACCTTTGACCACATTGAAATCGGAAACCTCAGCAACATGAGTTTTCAAGTAGGCACCCACTTGTTCGCCAATCTGCACAGGGTTTCCTTTTACCACCCTCAGCATGGGGAAAACCACAACCGTGATATCGCCTTCAAAATCTCTACGTGTGGGCTGAAATTCTACTACAGGTAACGCTGCGCTAAAGATGGTTTCTACGGCTTCTTTGACCTTAGGTTCTAAAATGTCTTGAATATTCATAGGTTACTTTGCTATCAAGGCGCAAAACTAATGATTTTTTGTGCTTTTAAAGCACCTAAACATAGATATAGACTGGGTTTTTGGTTAACTTTATAAAAAAGAATTGAATGGAACATCTTCAGAAAGCCGTTCCGGTACTTGCTTCATTGCACATTGATAAAACAGTTCAGTTTTATCAAGAAAAATTAGGGTTTACACGATTGGTTTGGAAAGACGAAAACTATGCGGTTATTGATCGTGATCAAATTCAAATCCATTTTTGGAAATGCAATGATAAAATTCATCCGGAAAATACGAGCTGCTATGTAAATGTTTCTGATGTCGATACGCTTTATCAAGAAATGAAATCAGCAGGAGTAGTGCACCCTAACGGTCCTCTAAAAAACCAGCCATGGGGTATGCGCGAGTTTGCAATTCTTGATGGAGATGGTAATATGATAAAATTCGGAGAGAATATATAACTATGCTTGTAAATGTATCTTACAACAATAAAGAAATCACTAGAAAGGTTGACGAGGCAGTGGGAAAACCTTTTACCTTAAAGGAGCGTTGGGCCATGAAAGGTATAGGTTCACCAAAACTTTTCATTACTGAGACTAGTGTAGAGATTAATAACTTACTTCTACTTGATAACAACACAAGTTCATGTAATATTGAAATGCGCCCCAAAGGCATCATCGTTCGTTTTCGTTCACTTTTGGAAACTTTTGCATTGGTGATTCCCTATTATAAGTTGACCGTATACAAGGGAGATTTAGGAATCTATTCGATATATCGAGATCACTTTTTTATAAAAGTAAAGGCAGACACCAAGGCCATTCAAAAGTATTTTCGAAAGCTTTTGGATTATAAAGCGGACAACGCGCCAACTTCGATAGAAGATTTATAAGCATGTTCAGAAAAAATCCAAAATTAGAGGTGAAGCTTAGCGATTCCGATCGAAAGATTGTGAAATTAGGATGGTTATTTATCGTTGCTCACCTTCTTATAACCCTATATTTCTATTTTGATTTACCAGAAAAAATACCGATTCATTACAATTTGAAGGGAGAGGTAGATGGGTATGGTTCTAAGGGTATGTGGTGGCTTCTTTTTATTATAAATCTGGTTTTATACTGTGGATTATCAATTTTTACCACGCGTACCAAGCCCTGGAAATTTAATTCTTTTGTAAAAATTACAGAGAAAAATGCAAAAAAAGTTTATGGTTTAACGCTTCAAATGCTTGTAGTCTTAAATACCACTATTGCATTTTTTATGCTTTTTATCGCCATCGATATTATTCTTAAAGTAAAAAAAATCGACGGTATTGAACTCAGTTCTGCATTCATTCCACTTTGCGGTTTGTTGATTTTAATTCCCTTTTACTATAGCTATAAAATGTTGAAAGTTCCTAAATGAAAATACTGCTTACAGGTGCGAATGGATATATCGGAATGCGACTGCTTCCACAACTTCTCGAAATGGGGCATGAAGTCGTATGCGTTGTTCGTGACGCAGAACGGCTTTCTGTAGATCAAGAAATTCTAGCAAAAATTGAGATTATTGAGGTTGATTTTCTTAAGGATGTTGAGGACGGTATCGTTCCGAAAGATATTGATGCCGCCTATTTCTTAATTCATTCTATGAGCAACTCTACCAAACAGTTCGATGAAATGGAAGCCACCACGGCTCGGAACTTTAATGCATATTTGCAAAATACAAAAGTCAAACAAGTCATATATCTCAGTGGTATTGTAAATGATAACAACCTCTCAAAGCACCTATGGTCTCGAAAAAATGTAGAAGAAATCTTGTATAAAGGTCCGTTTGAGCTAACGGTCTTGCGAGCCGGTATTATTGTAGGTTCTGGTAGTTCGTCATTTGAAATCATTAGAGATCTTTGTGAAAAACTACCGTTTATGATTACTCCCAAATGGGTACTCACCAAAACGCAACCCATTGCTATTCGTGATATCATCTATTTCTTGACAGGAGTACTTGGGAATTCGAAAACATACAATGACTCTTTTGATATTGCAGGTCCGGATGTGTTGACCTACAAACAAATGCTACAGCAATATGCCAAAGCGCGTGGATTTAAAAATTGGATTGTCACCGTACCAATTATGACACCAAAATTATCAAGTTACTGGTTATACTTTGTTACCTCAACCTCCTATAAATTAGCTTTAAACCTAGTCGATAGTATGAAAGTTGAAGTAATCGCAGAAGACAAGCGTTTGGAAAAATTATTAGGTATTACACCTCATACCTATGCTGAAGCTATTGATATGGCTTTCAAAAAAATAGAACAAAACTTGGTGGTAAGCAGTTGGAAAGATAGCATGGTGAGTGGTCGCTTTACGAAAGACTTAGAGAAGTATATACAAGTTCCGAAATTCGGAGTTTTAAAAGATGAACAAAAAAAGCAAATTACCGACCCAGAAGCAGTTCTAAATAATATATGGAGCATAGGTGGTACCCAAGGATGGTATTATGGAAATTGGTTATGGAAAATAAGAGGCTTTATGGATAAACTGATCGGTGGAGTTGGTCTTCGTAGAGGGCGAACACACCCTGACAAATTGTTTCCTGGTGACGCACTTGACTTTTGGCGTGTATTACTAGCTGATAAAGAAGGGAAACGCCTTCTCCTTTTTGCCGAAATGAAATTACCCGGAGAAGCTTGGTTGGAGTTCAAAATTGATGAGAACAATGTGTTACATCAAACTGCTACATTTAGACCTCGTGGTTTAAGAGGCCGATTGTACTGGTACAGCATTGTGCCCTTGCACTATTTTATTTTCGGAGGAATGATACGAGGGATTTCAAAAACCTGACATTTTATAAACTCTGTTTTAAAAGTTTTGCGAAATTGTAAGCGGCAAAAACCAAGTTTGAATAACTCTCAGTCATGGCCTCTTCTAAATTTGAAATTCCTTTGCTAATAGAAGCCACATAAGACAACCCAAATTCTTCTTGTTCACTTGCCGTTAATGTCACCGAACCGCATAAAGCTGCCACAGGAATTTTTTTATTTTTTGAGGAGGACAGAACACCCGAAATTGTTTTTCCAGAGAGTGTTTGTCTATCCAATTGACCTTCTCCTGTAATAACCCAATTGGCATTTATCAATGCTGCTTCAAAATCAGCAATTTGCATTATTAAGTCAATACCAGAAACCAATGATCCGTTCAAAAAGACCAAAGCGCCAGCGCCCATTCCCCCCGCAGCACCAGCTCCCATTATGTTAAGGACATTTATTCCGAACTTCTCTTGAACTACAGCTGCATAATTTTCAAGTCCTTTATCGAGTATTTCAATTTCGGCCAAAGATGCTCCTTTTTGTCCACCATAAATATATGCAGCTCCTTGACTACCACACAAAGGGTTTGCGACATCACAAGCAACTTTGACCTTAACAGCACCGAGCTTTGAATGAACTTTAGTAGTATCAATCTGAACCAAATCTGTCAGGCTACTGCCAGTAGGCCGTAATTCTTCACCAGTTGCATTTAGGAAGCGAAAACCGAGGGCATGTGCCATGCCTATACCTCCGTCATTAGTTGCACTACCTCCTATCGCTAAAATAATTTCTTTTGCACCTCTGTTCAAGGCATCTACCATTAATTCACCAGTACCTAAAGAAGTAGTATGCATGCAATTTCGTTCACTTACTGACAGTAATTTTAAACCTGATATCTCGGCCATTTCTATGAAAGCGATTCTCTTACTCTTTGAATAGATATATGAAGTATCCTGTGGTCGGAATAACGGATCACTTGCCACTAAGCTAATTTTTTCTCCACCAATATAATGCTTGACAACGTCAATTGTACCGTCACCCCCATCTGCTAAGGGTTTTTGAACAATTTCTGCTTCAGGAAAAACGAATCGTAGTCCTTCGATTACCGCATCACAGTATTCAAACCCGGTTAGAGCACCTTTGAATTTATCAGGAGCGATTACGAACTTCATTGCTTTAAAAATTAACTTTTAGGTAAGAATACTTCTGCCATCATACAGCGTGCACTACCTCCACCACAGGTTTCAATGGTATTAAGAGGACTGTGCAAAATAGCACAATGTTTTTCAATCTTTGCAATTTGATCTTTTTGCAGGCTATTGTAAGCAGCTGTACTCATTACCATATAACGTTTGTCATCAGCACCTATGACTTGCAACATATTTCCGGCAAAGGAATGCATCTGAGATTCAGATATTGGAATGATCTCTTTTCCATCTTTTTTCAAATGATTCACTACGTTTTTCCGTTCCTTCTTATCATCTATCGTATCTAAACAGATTATGGCAAAAGTCTCTGCCATTGCCATCATAACATTGGTATGGTAGATTGGTTTACGAATTCCATCAACGGTTTGATTTGCCGTGAATATCACCGGAAAACAGTCAAAATCTTCACAGAATTCAATAAATAGTTCTTCGTGCGCCCTTTCTGATAAAGCGCAATACGCTTTTTGATGTACTCGATCTTTAAGAATACTACCAGTACCTTCTAGGAAAATACCTTCTTCTTCGGCAGAGGTATAATCCATAATATCGTTGATTAAAAATCCATTAGATTCTAGGGTGTCAAAAATATCTTGTCGCCGTTCTTGCCGTCTGTTTTCTGCAAACATGGGATAGATGGCGACAGTACCCGAACTATGAAACGACACCCAATTATTCGGGAATATGGAATCAGGTGTATCATTTTCTTTAATATCGTCAATCACAATTATATGAACTCCTTTCGCCCTCAACGCTTCAACAAAATTATCGAATTCCGATTGCGCTTTTTTATTGATTGTTGCATTGTTAATATCAAGATCTTCTTGAAAATAATTGTTTACCGCAGTTTGCTCATTCATTCGAAAAGCAACTGGGCGAATCATTAAAATGGTATTGGTAATCTGCATTATGATATAGTATTATTCTCTTATTAATGGTAATGTACTGCAACGAAGTAAACCTTCTTGTTTGGAAATTTCAGCATAGGGTATCTCCTCGACTGTAAAACCTTGTTCTCTAAGCCATTTATTTAATCGAAAGAAGTTCTGTTCGGAGACAACCACATCTGGAGAAATTGAAAATACATTGCTAAACATTTGGTACATTTCATCGTTTGTAATTTCAAAGATATTTTCTTTCCCAAAAAACTCAATTAACCAATTGTACTCTTCTTCGACAAGAAAACCATTCTTATGTATGATTGCCTTTCCTTTACCAAGAGGCTGAAAACAGCAATCTAAATGCAATGCATTTTCCTTTGCATTTGTTGATTTTCTAAGTTCAAAAGACTTTATCTTTTTATGCGGAAATGCTTCTCTTAAAAATTGAACCGCTTCCTTATTGGTTCGTGCAGTAATCCAAGTCGGATAATCTGCTGCGGTATAGGTACCCACAAAAATATAATCATTCCAAGGCATAACATCTCCGCCTTCTACGTGGACTTCTTCCGGTGGTCTTATCACATCTTCATCTGGTATTCTATCTAATACATGCAAAATTGCTTCAATCTCTTTTTCTCGCTCTGGAAGGATGTTCGCCAAAATCAATTTATTCTCAATGACAAAAGCAATATCCCTAGAAAAAATCTGATTACAATTTTCAAGCACTTCTGGTCGAAAAACTTTGACATCGTATTTTTTAAAAACAGCATCAAAAGCTTCCAACTCTTTTATCATATCACGCTCTACTGGATAGGTACCAGCTAAAATATGTTCTAATGACTTTGGGTCATATGCTTCTTCCGGCTTGGGTGTCGGACCACAACTTTCTGCCGTGCCTAAGACTACCGCTTTAAGTTCGGAGATTTCATCATTAACATTCAAATACAACATACTCTTAAACTAGTTTTCAAATTTATCATAAAAAAAAGCTCCTTTAAAAAATTAAAAGAGCTTAAATTGTTTTTTTATAAGGTAGCAATCTACCTCAAGTCAAGGTCGACAAAAGGTCTTGAATTTTCACCAATATAAACTTGTCTAGGGCGACCAATTGGCTCATTTCGCATTCGCATTTCTCTCCATTGTGCGATCCAACCTGGCAATCTACCCAGCGCAAACATTACCGTAAACATTTCTGTTGGTATCCCCAAGGCTCTATAGATAACACCTGAGTAAAAATCTACATTTGGATATAATTTTCTATCAATAAAATATTGATCTTTCAAAGCCTCTTCCGCAAGTCCTTTGGCTACATCTAAAATAGGATCTTCTATTCCCAAATCTGCAAGAATTTCATCTGCGGCTTTTTTGATAATTTTAGCCCGCGGATCAAAGTTTTTATACACACGGTGTCCGAATCCCATTAATCGAAACGGGTCACTTTTATCCTTTGCCTTGGCCATGTACTTTTTCGTATCGCCTCCATCAGTTACGATAGCCTCTAACATTTCAAGCACAGCTTGATTAGCACCTCCGTGCAATGGTCCCCAAAGGGCTGATATGCCTGCAGAGATTGAAGCAAATAAACCTGCATGCGAAGAACCTACAATACGTACTGTTGACGTTGAGCAATTTTGCTCATGATCTGCATGTAATATTAATAGTTTATCTAATGCCTCAATGACTATTTTATTTCCTTCGTATTCCTTGCTCGGTCTTTTAAACATCATTTTATGTATGTTTTCTACATAACCTAATGAATCATCACCATAATCTAAAGGCAATCCTTTTTGTTTTCTCATTGTCCAAGCTACGAGCACTGGAAATTTTGCTAAAAGTCGCACTATAGCACCGTACATTTCATCGGCAGAGGTTACATTTACCGAAACGGGATTGAAAGCAATCAAAGCACTTGTTAACGAAGACAACACTCCCATAGGATGAGCGGACTTTGGAAAAGCATCTAAAATCTTTTTCATCTCCTCATCTACATGAGATTCGTTCTTAATATCAATATGAAAAGCTTTAAGTTGTTCTTTGTTTGGTAATTCTCCAAAAATCAACAAGTAACACACTTCTAAAAAATCAGCCTTTTGAGCAAGCTCTTCTATCGAATACCCACGATATCTAAGTATACCCTTTTCACAGTCTAAGAACGTAATCGCGCTTTCACATGAGCCTGTGTTTTTATAACCAGGATCTATCGTAGTCAAACCACCTGTTGCCGAGCGCAATGTTTTTATATCAATGGCACTCTCTTCTTCAGTGCCCTTAATAACTGGAAATTCGTATTTCTGTCCGTCGTATTCTAGAATTGCTTTGTCTGACATATAAAATTTTAATTGGATTTTTGACTGTTTGCTAAATTACATAAAAGAAGGCATTTTAACAATCTTCAAAACCGCTTTAGGTTATTATTAACTAGCGTTTGGTACGTTATATTCAAAGGAAGATACAACTACAACAAATAGAGTGATTTGTAGTACTCATCTAAAGATTTCTCCCACGTAAATCTCATTTTTTTGGCGCTGTTCTGAATCCGTTTCCATTTGGGCTTATCTTTTTCCCAAATGGTCAAAGCAGCATCAAAACTTTTAATCATATTTTTAATTTTGGCGTCGTATGTTTTTCCATCAAAAGCAAAACCTGTTTTCAAATGATCGACGGTATCCTTAAGCCCGCCAGTATGGTGAACTAAACAAGGATTTCCATTTCGCATGGCGAGCATCTGACTGATTCCACAGGGTTCAAAAAGGCTCGGCATGAAATACAAATCAGTTTCTAAGTAGATTGAATCAATCAAGTCTTCTGACTGTCCGTTAGTAAAGATGAAGTTCTTATGCTTGTAACTCATGGTACGAAAAAGTTCTTCGTAGTCGGGATCACCAGTTCCCAAGAGCATAAAGATTCCATCAATTTTATCTAGTCTTTTGAGCATTTTTTCAAAAGCCTCTGGAGAACGTTTGAAAAAATAGAATTTCTGCTCTGTAAGCCTGGCGACGCTAGAGACAATGAACTTCGGTTTCTCATCTACATACCGCATGATTTTTTCACCCGTGTGTGCTAAGAAATCTGCTTTGTATTTTTTGGATTCATCTTGCAGCCAACCAAACAAGGCCTTCACCGTATTTCGATAAATTAATCCTTTCTCTGCTTCACGAATATTACCGTAATTAGATGCATTTAGAATACCAAATAAGCGTCCTTCATTATCTGCCTTTTGTAAATCTTTTTCTAGACTTTCACCACCAACAAACTCTGGTCTTCTGCTGGGTAACATTACATCCTCCTTATAAGAAGGCGATACGGTATGAACGGCATCTGCCAAACGAATACCAACTGCCATTAGATTTATGCAATTGGTATAGCGCGAATCAGCTAAGGCTTTATAATTCAATTCTACCTCAGGAAACCAATTGCTTACTGAAGCGTAATTATCGTGAAAAGGACGGATACCTTGAATTGCCAAATTGTGTATACTGTAGACATATCGCATCTTTTTGAGGTCTTTATAGGCAGGATGATAAGTTTTCAGAAATAGTAATGGACTCGTATGCCAATCATGAGTATGAACGATATCTAAATCCCCGAATGCACCCATCTTAATGGCTTCGGCTACGGCTGTACAGAAAATAAAATATTTGATCGCGTCCGTATAAAATGGCTCTGTCGGATCATCGTGATAAATATGAGCAATACCACCCTCTTCAATTTCAGGATGATGTATTACATAATGTGTAATATTTTCAAATTCTTTCTTAGGGGTTACTTCGTAAAGCTCTGCTTTGTAGATTGTGCTTCTCAGCTTGAAATCAATATTCGCTATAAATCGGCCATTTTGATGCAACCTAGAGTAAGATGGTACAACAACATGTACTTGATCTCCTCTTTTAGATATTTCTCTCGGAACATCTCTAACAACATCTCCCATGCCTCCTGCTTTGCAGGCATCTATTCCATCATTTTCAGCAGCAACAAAAAGAAATTTATTCATATAAGTGCGTTTTTTTATATCGGGTTTGACTTTTCCTTTTCAAAAGATAAGTATTCTTTGCGATGGTGACAAAAAAAAGCCTTTCTTACTAAAGAAAGGCTTAATTTTTACTTGAATATTTACAAGATTCTTATTTTATCTTAAATGCCTTTTCCTGTGGATAATACGCTGTATCACCTAATTCTTCCTCTATTCTAAGCAATTGATTATACTTTGCCATACGATCTGATCGTGAAGCAGAGCCTGTTTTGATTTGACCCGTATTTAAGGCCACTGCCAAATCTGCTATTGTATTATCTTCTGTTTCTCCAGATCGATGAGACATTACCGAAGTATATCCCGCATTTTTCGCCATATTCACAGCGGCTATAGTTTCTGTTAACGTGCCTATCTGATTCACTTTGATTAGGATGGAGTTTGCAATGCCATTTTCAATTCCTTTAGATAGTCTTTCCACGTTGGTAACGAATAAATCATCACCTACCAGCTGTACTTTATCACCAACTTTTTCTGTCAAAGACTTCCAGCCATCCCAATCATTTTCATCCATTCCGTCTTCGATAGAGATGATAGGATACTTCGCAGATAACTCTGCCAAATATTGTGCTTGTTCTTCCGACGTTCTAATCACACCACTGTCTCCTTCAAATTTCGTGTAGTCATATTTTCCATCAACAAAGAATTCAGCAGCAGCGCAATCTAGGGCAATCATAATATCGTCACCTAATTTATATCCGGCTTTATCAACAGCCTTTGCAATCGTATCTAAAGCGTCTTCAGTGCCACCAGCAAGGTTCGGAGCAAATCCTCCCTCATCGCCAACTGCTGTACTTAACCCTCTATCATGCAATACTTTTTTCAAGTTGTGAAAAATCTCAGTACCCATCTGCATAGCATGCGAGAAGCTTTTTGCCTTTACTGGCATAACCATAAATTCTTGAAAAGCAATAGGAGCATCAGAATGTGAACCTCCATTAATTATGTTCATCATCGGAACAGGAAGCGTATTCGCACTAACTCCACCAACATATCTAAATAAAGATAAACCCAACTCATTGGCGGCCGCTTTTGCAGCAGCAAGAGAAACTCCTAAAATAGCATTCGCACCTAACTTTGATTTATTTGGCGTACCATCTAAATCAATCATCACTTGATCAATGAGATTTTGTTCGAATACGTTCATACCTAAAATCTCTTCAGCGATAATTGTATTTACATTCGAAACTGCTTTTGTAACGCCTTTTCCCATGAAGGCATCTCCTCCATCACGCAATTCTACCGCTTCATGTTCTCCTGTAGAAGCTCCCGATGGAACGGCTGCTCTTCCCATGATTCCATTTTCTGTAATCACATCAACTTCTACCGTTGGATTACCTCTTGAATCTAATATTTGTCTTGCGTGTACACTTAAGATGATACTCATTCTTTCTTATTTTATTTACTACTAATTTTTAAAGGCACAAAGATACGAAAGCATGTGACCATTATACTTTGAAAATCAATGGATAGACGAAATATAACAATTTGTTAAATTGAGACTTCTTTCTTGCTCTTTTTGGTAATATTCTCAAAAAACTGATCAAATAAATATTCAGCATCATGTGGTCCAGGACTTGCCTCTGGGTGATATTGAACTGAAAAAACATTTTTACTTTTCATTCGAATACCGGCTACTGTATTATCGTTCAAATGTACGTGCGTAATCTCTATATCTGAATGCGCTTCTGTTTCTTCTCTGTTGATGGCAAAACCATGATTTTGCGAAGTAATTTCACCTTTACCTGTCAAAAGGTTTTTTACCGGATGATTGATACCTCTATGCCCATTATGCATTTTATAGGTCGAAATACCATTCGCTAAAGCAATAACTTGGTGACCGAGGCAGATTCCGAAAAGTGGCGCCTCACTAGCTATAATATCTTTTGCAGTTGCTATTGCCTGTGTAAGTGGTTCTGGATCACCAGGACCATTTGAAATGAAATATGCATCTGGATTCCACGCTTGTAATTCTTCGAAGGAACTATCGTATGGAAACACTTTTATATACGCATCACGCTTTTCAAGGTTTCTTAAAATATTCTTTTTAACGCCAATATCTAGCGCGGCGATTTTATAGGTGGCATTTTCATTACCATAGTAATAGGGTTTTTTAGTCGACACCTTGGAAGATAATTCAAGACCTTTCATACTTGGAAAAGCTGCTAGCTCCTTTTTTAATTTATCTATATTATTTACATCTGTAGAAATCACAGCATTCATTGCTCCGTGATCACGAATATAACTTACTAAAGCCCGTGTGTCTACATCAGAAATTGCAAACAAATTATTCTCTGCTAAAAATTCCTCTAAGCTCGCATTCGCATCATCTCTAGAATAATTATAACTGAAGTTTTTACAAATTAAACCGGCTATTTTAACAGAATCAGATTCTACTTCATTTTGGTTCGTTCCATAATTACCAATATGAGCATTGGTAGTTACCATAAGTTGCCCAAAGTAAGAAGGGTCAGTAAATATCTCTTGATATCCCGTCATACCCGTATTAAAACAAACTTCGCCGAAGGCTGTTCCTTCTTTTTCACCAACTACCTTACCATGAAAGATAGTTCCATCCGCTAATAAAATAAATGCTCTTTTTCTAGATTGATACTTCATGTGCTTCTATAGAATTTTTAATTTGACAAATAAACATAAAAAAAGGATAGACTTAAAGTCTATCCTTTTTCAATTATTAAAATCTCTTAACAATTTTATTCTTCTGAATCATCTGCTTTTACTTCTGCATCTGTTTGAGAATCAGTTTTTGCTTCTACAGCTACTGGAGGAGTTTCTGTCTTTGCCCCACCACCTCTTCTACTTCTTCTAGTAGTTTTCTTCTTAGGCTTATCAGCATTGTAAATTTCATTGAAATCTACTAACTCAATCATTGCCATGTCGGCGTTGTCACCTAAACGATTACCGAGCTTGATAATTCTTGTATAACCACCTGGTCTATCAGCTACCTTTTCAGCAACTGTACTAAACAATTCTGAAATAGCAGCTTTATCACGTAGACTCTTAAAAACAATACGTCTATTGTGTGTGCCTTTCTCAGCAGTCTGATTATTTGCTGCTTTTGACTTTGTAATTAAAGGCTCAACAAACTGTTTTAATGCTTTTGCTTTGGCAACAGTAGTATTAATTCTTTTATGCTCTATGAGTGAGCAAGCCATATTGGCTAGCATCGCCTTTCTATGAGCAGTTTTACGTCCTAAATGATTAATTTTTTTTCCGTGTCTCATTACTTTAATTTATCATCTTGCTACCAAACTCGTTAGAACGAGGAGCAAAATATGATTACTTAATCTTTATCTAATTTATATTTTGATAAATCCATTCCAAAGCTTAATCCTTTGTTGATGACCAGCTCTTCCAATTCCGTTAAGGACTTCTTACCGAAATTTCTAAATTTCATTAAATCATTCTTGTTGAAAGAAACCAAATCTCCTAAAGTATCAACCTCTGCAGCTTTCAAACAATTCAATGCTCGAACAGAAAGATCCATATCGACTAATTTCGTTTTCAACAACTGACGCATGTGAAGTGATTCTTCATCATAAGTCTCGGTTTGTGCAATTTCATCAGCTTCAAGTGTGATACGCTCATCAGAGAATAACATGAAGTGGTGAATTAACACTTTAGCACCTTCGGTCAAAGCATCTTTTGGATGTATTGAACCATCCGTTTCAATTTCAAAAACTAATTTTTCGTAATCCGTTTTTTGTTCTACACGAAAGTTTTCAATACTATACTTTACATTTTTGATAGGCGTAAAAATAGAATCAATTGCTATTGTTCCTAAAGGCATACCAGATTTTTTATTTTCCTCTGCAGGAACGTAACCTCTACCTTTATCAATAACTAGCTCCATATTGATGCTAACTTTTGATTCCATGTTACAGATTACCAAATCAGGATTTAAAACTTGATATCCAGAAATAAATTTTTGAAAATCACCCGCTGTCAACTTATCTTTTCCACTTAAAGAAATTGATACCGTCTCAGCCTCTGAATCTTCAATTTGCTTTTTGAAACGAACTTGCTTCAAATTCAATATAATTTCGGTAACATCTTCAACAACACCCGGAATCACAGAGAATTCATGCTCTACTTTATCTATTCTTACGGAAGTAATTGCATGACCTTCTAATGAAGCTAACAATACTCTACGTAAGGCGTTCCCGACAGTTAATCCATAACCTGGTTCCAAAGGGCGGAATTCAAACTTCCCTTCGAAATCAGAGGAATCGATCATTATTACTTTATCGGGCTTCTGAAAATTAAATAATGCCATAATTGGATTGGTGTTGTTTATTTAGAGTATAACTCGACTATTAATTGTTCTTTGATATTTTCAGGAATCTGCATTCTTTCAGGAATAGAAACATAAGTCCCTTCTAGCTTGTCGGAATTCCATGAAATCCATTCATAAACATTGCTACTAGCAGCCAATGCATCTTGAATAGCCACTAATGATTTTGACTTCTCACGAACGCCAACTACATCCCCAGCTTTCAATGAATACGAAGGTATATTAACCAACTCACCATTTACTGTGATATGTCGATGCGAAACCAGTTGTCTAGCACCGCTTCTTGTTGGTGAAATACCCATTCTGAAGACAACGTTGTCTAAACGAGATTCACAAAGTTGCA
Source organism: uncultured Flavobacteriaceae bacterium (assembly GCA_937936275.1). GTDB lineage: Bacteria > Bacteroidota > Bacteroidia > Flavobacteriales > Flavobacteriaceae > Maribacter_C. Next base: position 241 of record CALHCJ010000032.1, on the reverse strand, counting down.
GTAATATTTCACCCGCTACTCCTTCTTTTCTTTTTGCTGTTTGAAATAAGTTACGGAATTGCTTTTCTAAAATACCATAGGTGTATTTAGCTTTTTGCTTTTCCATTAACTGAACAGAATATTCAGATTTTTTTCCACGACGTCTTGCGTTACCGTGTTGTCCTGGAGGAAAATTTTTCTTTTCAAAAGACTTATCGTCTCCGAAAATCGCCTCTCCAAACTTACGAGCGATTTTACTTTT
>CALHCJ010000031.1 GCA_937936275.1 uncultured Flavobacteriaceae bacterium | reverse complement strand
CAAAGAACACCCCCGGCTCCGGTGAGCACAACTACTTTTTTACTCATTTTTTTGACATATTTTTTAACTAATCACAGAAATTTTAGGACATCTGCTCTCATCTCAAATTTCACGCTTTTAACTTAAAGGAACTAATGGCTTACTTGAATAATAGTGCAAATTAGGTATAAATGCGTCCGTTTCGTTTGCTCTAAAACTACTTCATACCTTAAGTATATGTGTCCTGTAGTATCTTGTCTTGGCACTATTATTTACTGTTTTTATAGCTATATTTAATGCATGTTCTTTCTTTGTAGCGTAACAACCTGCTCAAAGCTAGGTAAGAGGACTATTAAGTAAATCGTTCATCCTCGAAGTATGGTCTAAAATTGCTTGGAGTAATATTTTTCGATTTCATGAAAACTAAGTTCGTCATATTTATAATGCTTAATTGTATTTTTTGTCTTGGACAAAATTTACCTAGTAGCTATCAGTTCAAACACTTGAACACTTCGGATGGACTCTCACAAAGTTCTGTTATCGCCATTGAGCAGGATAATCTAGGGCGTATGTGGTTGGGTACCAGAGATGGACTGAATCTCTATGATGGAAATTCTTTTAGGGTGTATAGAACCGTTGCAAACGATAGTACTACCATAAGTAACAGTGATATTCTTTCTATAAAACAGGATAGTAAAGGCTTTATTTGGATTGGTACGTACAACGGATTAAATAAGTACGATCCTATTAAGGATAGTTTTCAACGTTACTATCACTTTAATGACAAAACGTCTTTAAGTAATAATACCATTTGGTCAATCGAGGAACTGTCAAATGGTGATATTTGGTCAGGAACCTCGAAAGGATTGTCTATTTATAATGAGGCCAGCAATGAGTTTACTAATATTTATGCTCATATGAATGATGGTGAAAACAAGCTGCCATCCGATTATATTCTGAGTATCAAACAAGATAATAACGGAACTATATGGGTGGGTACTTCTAAGGGGTTTTGTAAAGTTATCCCTCAAGATGATGAAACATTTACTTTTCAAGTTTTTAATCCCACAACAATTGAAAAAGAACTATTTGTTCAAGTTATATCGGTTTGCGATGAAAACACTCTTTGCGTTGGAACCAAAAATATGGGTATGCTCAAATTCGATTTAATCTCTGAAAGGTTTTTACCCAGAGATAATCGTATACAAAAAGAGGATGTAAGAGCAGTTACCTCTGCAGGAAACGGTACGTTGTGGATAGGTAGTTCAGATGGAATTTCAATACTTGAAAATGATGATCTTGTGAAGCACATTAGGTATGATGCTGGTAATGAGAATAGTTTGAGCCACAATTACGTTAAGTCAATATTTAAAGACAAAAAAGGCTCTATTTGGGTGGGTTCTTATTATGGTGGTGTAGATATTTGGGATGCATCAAATTCGAACTTTATAAATTTCAAAGAATCTTCTGGAGAAAACCGCATTGGACATAAAGTAGTTAGCTCTATCGTGGACGACACTGATGGCAACCTGTATATAGGTACGGAGGGAGGAGGGCTTACCGTCTTTGATCGGAAAACTAATAATGTTAAATATATAAGTACCGAGAATAGCGATGTATTGTTAAGCGATAATATTAAATCTCTTTTAGTACATGATGATAAATTATGGATAGGCACTTTTAACAAAGGTGTTGAAGTGTACGACATAAAGACCAAACAATTTATGTCAAATGTATTTACAGAGGAATTAGATGCCTTACTGTCAGAATCGGGTATTTATGCAATCACCGAAGGTTTAGGAGATGATATTTGGTTAGGTACATTCGGGCACGGTCTGGTAAAGTTCGATTCTAAGGAAGGTACGTATACTGTTTTTGAAGAGGATAAAGACGAGAAAGAAGGATTGTCGAGCGATCGAATTCGAAGTTTAATGATGGACAATGGATCTAACATTTGGGTAGGAGCTCAAGGTGGACTAAATCTTTTGACGTATTCAGATGGAGGTTATTCAGCGAAAAGGCTTAAGCGCTTTTTCTATGATGATGAAACCGATTCAGGTGATGATATTCTCACAATTTTTCAAGATAATGGAGGCACGATATGGGTAGGAATTAGAGCCAAAGGCTTATTTCGCTTTAACGGTAAAACCTTTAGTAAAGTGCCACTGAATACCACAAGGCAGATTACTTCTATCTATGCGATTCAGGAAGATGGAAATAATACACTTTGGATGAGTAGTAACCAAGGTCTTCTTAAATATGACGAAGTAGATGAATCGTTTTTAATATATACCGAAAGAGATGGTTTGGTAGGTAACGAATTTAGTAATGGGGCAGCTTTAAGGCAAGGAAGTTCCAAGCTTTATTTTGGTGGGCCACAAGGGATATCTTTTTTTGATTCCAAAGCAATTGTGAGCAACAAATTTAATCCGCAGGTTCTCCTTACTGACCTTAGAATCAAGAATAAGTCTGTATTGGTTGATGATGAAAATGGTATTTTGTCACAAAGCTTACCGTTTACAAAAAATATAGCACTAGAGCATGACAAGGCAAATTTTTCTATAGAATTTACAATGCCCAATTTTATTAACTCTGCTAGTAATCAATACCAATATCGAATGGTAGGTCTAGAAGATAACTGGGTAACAACAGATCAAACCAGAGCAAATTATACGATTCAAAAACCTGGTGACTACGTTTTTGAGGTGAAAGGTGCAAACAATGATAATCTATGGAATATTGAGCCAACTAGGCTTAAAATTGTAGTGCATGCCGCTCCATGGTTTAGTAATTGGGCCTTTGTATTTTATGTAATTCTGATTTTGGCTTCTTTGTTGGGTATTGTTAATATCATTAGATCAAAGACAAGACTGAAACATAAATTACAGCTAGAACATATAGCGAATGCACAAAATCAAGAAATAAATGCCGCAAAACTAAAATTTTTCACAAATGTTTCTCATGAGTTTCGAACACCGTTAACGTTAATCACAGGTCCTTTACAGCAGTTATTAACCGATTATAAAGGCAGTAGCGTGGTATATAAAAAGTTATTAGTTATTGAAAGTAACGCCAATCATTTACTTCAATTAATTAACAGACTAATGGATTTTAGAAAATTGCAGCACAAAAAGTTCACCTTAGAATCTGCGGAGGGAAACTTAATAAAATTCTTGAAGGAAATTTTTCTGTCTTTTTCAGAATTTGCTAAAGGCAATGGCTATGAATATACATTTGAAACCGAAGCCGAAGAAATATTGGTGTATTATGATCGCCCTAAATTAGAGCAAGTATTTTATAATTTGATTTCAAATGCATTTAAATACACTCCAGTTGGTGGTAAAATTAACTTAACGGTTAAAAAAAATAAAGATTATGTGATTATTGAAGTTTGCGATTCCGGTCCCGGAATTCCTTACGAATATCAGGATAAGGTATTTGAGCGTTTTTTTGAAATTCCTGATTATATAAAAGGTGATGCCGTTCAAAATACTGGAACGGGTATAGGACTTTCAATTGCTAAAAGCATCATAGAATTGCATAAGGGAGATATTTCTGTTTTAAGCGATTCTAAAAATGGAAGTACGTTTAGGGTATCTTTGCAATTGGGTAAAGCACATATCGCTGATCATGAGATTATAGAAAATTTCAAATTCAGTGACGATATTGGGTTATATACATCTCAATTGTCTTCAACAACAAATGATCTACTCTTAAGTTCAGATCAATTGCTTATGGACAAGGTTAGGGACGTTGTGCTCATTGTAGAAGATAATCTGCCTTTAAGAAATTTCATGAAAGATCTCTTGAAGGATATCTACAATGTGATAGAAGCTGGTGATGGAAGAGAGGCTTTACAAAAAGCACTTAAATACGTGCCAACACTAATAGTTAGTGACGTTATCATGCCATTTATGGTTGGCACCGAACTTTGTGCTAAAATTAAGGAGAACATTAAGACCAGTCATATACCAGTTATTCTGCTTACATCCAGAACCTCTTTGTTATATAAATTTGAAGGTTTAGAAAGCGGTGCTGATGATTATATCAGTAAACCGTTTAATATTAAAGAGTTTAAACTACGTATTAAGAACCTTATAGACGCTAACAAACGTTTAAGAGCAAAATTTGGAGAAGAACAACGCTATACTCCTAATGAAATAGTTATTTCATCCATTGATGAACAACTACTTAAGAAGGCATTAAAGATTGTTGAAGATAATATTTCAAATGATCAATTTGACATAATTACATTCAGTACAGAATTAGGGGTAAGCAGAACCTTATTATTTACTAAGATCAAAGCATGGACAAATTTTACACCAAACGAGTTCATTCAAGAAATTAGAATGAAACGGGCGGTACAATTATTAGAGCAAGGAAACTTGAATATTTCAGAAATTGGATACCAAGTAGGGTTCAAAAACCCTAAATATTTTAGTAAATGCTTCAATAAAAAATTTGGTTTAAGTCCCACGGCGTACATTAGTAAATTCTCAGAAAAATTCTTCGATTTAAACTAAATCTTCCGTTTTAAAGTGTTTAAAACGTGATTTTAGGATTATTGCACCCCTGTTTTTGGATTTTTATAAATTGATATAGGCTTAATTTTGTTTCAGTCAAGATGTACGTTTCCAGTTTGTGTTTGAATTCCCATTTTGATACAAAATGATATCTGCATCCATCATTGATTAAAATAAATAAACTAACTCAAAATTAAACCTTATGTTAAAACAACAAAATAAATGGATAGTGACATTACTATTCGTTTCATTTCTATTTATGAGTTCGGTAAGCTTTGCACAAACAACTTACACGTTGACCGGAACGGTTACTGACGATTCAAATTTGCCGGTTCCAGGAGCCAATGTGATTATCGCAAATACTACAACAGGAACTTCTACCGATTTTGATGGTAACTATTCTATCTCAGTAAAAGAGGGAGATATAATAGAGTTTTCATCTCTTGGCTTTACGACCACTTCAGTATCAGTAACGGGTCAACGAACTTTAAATGTAACTCTTGTAGAAGATGCTGACCAGTTAGATGAAGTTGTTGTGGTGGGTTATGGATCAAGAAAAAAGAGTGACATCACAGGGTCGGTATCTTCGGTTAAATCAGAAGAGCTGAATGCCTTCCCGGTGCTTGATGCTGCTCAAGCTATACAAGGGCGTGCTGCTGGTGTTGTGGTACAGTCAAACAATGGTGGAGAACCGGGAGCTCCTATCAACATACAGATAAGAGGTAATACCTCTATAAATGCTAGTAGTGCTCCGCTTATTGTTGTAGATGGTTTTGTAGGCGCTACGTTTCCTCAACCAAATGACATTGAGTCTATCGAAATTTTAAAAGACGCCTCTGCAACTGCGATTTATGGATCTAGAGGTTCGAATGGCGTTGTTCTTGTCACTACCAAAAAGGGTAGAAATGGTAAACTTTCTGTTGAATTTAACACAAATTACTCCATTCAGAATACGGCCAATGAGCTTGACTTATTGAATGCTGATCAATTTGCTACGTATCAACAGGCAATAAATCCGGGTTATGTTCAAGGGTCTGCAAATACGGATTGGCAGAATTTATTGTACAGATCTGGAAGTACACAGAACCATCAATTCTCCTTTTCTGGTGGCAGCGATAACATAAATTTTTACGCATCAGCTACCTACTTTAAGCAAGAAGGTGTTGTGATCAACTCTGAGTTTGAAAGAGTATCATTCTTATCAAATGTTGATGCACAGGTAACTGATAATTTAAAATTAGGCTTTAACATTTTTGGAAGCAGAGGATCTAAAGACGGAGTGCCAACACAGTCCACAGGTGAGACTGCGAACGGTGGTGGTGACGATGTAATTTCCTTACTCTTTAGGTTCGCTCCAGATCAACCTGTTCAGGATGCAAACGGTATTAACACCATTAACTCCGTGGGTGATAACGTTGACAACCCATTTGCAGTAGCAACTGAAGGAGTAAATGAAACGAAAACAGATAATTACCGAGCCAATCTATATGCGAATTATGACATCATAGAGAATTTATCATTTAAAACTACTTTTGGTTTTAGTACGGCTAACGGCACAGAAGGAGTTTTCAGACCCTCGACGCTCGTTGTTACAGCTGGATCGGGTACTGGGGGTAGAGCAACAGTACAAAACTTTAAAAGAACAAGTTTATTGAGTGAAAATTATTTGACGTATAACAAAGAAATAGGCAAAGGCAATTTAAGTCTTTTAGCTGGTTACTCATATCAAAAAACAGCAACAGAAAGATTTTCTGCTGGCGCTTCTGGATTCACATCTGATTCTTTTTCATATTTTAATCTGCAATCTGGTGCGGTTCAATTAATACCTACCTCTTCGTTTTCTGAAACAGAGATTCAATCTCAATTTGGTAGACTGAACTACGATTATGACGATAAATACTTACTCACCGCTACCATAAGAAGAGATGGAGCTTCTAATTTTGCAGAGAATGAAAAATATGCTATTTTTCCTTCTGGAGCACTGGGTTGGAAAGTGTCTAATGAGAACTTTTTGAAAGACCATAAGACAATTTCTAATCTAAAATTAAGAGCTAGTTACGGTGTAACCGGTAATCAAGCGATAGCAGCGTATCAATCTTTGGCTAGTTTTGGTTCGGTATTTACGCCTATTAATGGTACCACAGTGATTAACGTAACGCCAAATCAAGTTGCAAATCCCGATCTAAAATGGGAAAGTTCTTTTCAAACAAATGTTGGTTTAGATTTAGGATTATTCAATAATAAAATCTCACTTTCTTTAGATTATTATAACATAGATACAAAAGATCTTATTATAGAAGATACGAGCCAACCACAATTCTTAGGTTTCCTTACGGCAGCTAGTTTAAGAAATGTAGGTGAGGTTAACAATAAAGGATTCGAGGTTACTTTAAATACCAGAAACATAACAAACGAAAATTTTACATGGACGACAGATTTTAACTGGTCAAGAAATCGGAACGAATTTGTTACTTTATTAAACGGGGAAGATATATTTCAAGATGCTTCACCAGGATATTTCAACGTACCACGTACGCATATTCTCAGAGAAGGTGAAGCGGTAGGTGTCTTTTGGGGCTTTGATTATAAAGGAGTATATCAGGGAGGTGCACTGCCAGAGGGTACGGCGCTACTTGCCGGAAGTGATGTGGGAGATCAATTGTTTGCAGATCTTGACGGTAGTGGTGATATCACGACCGATGATCAAACTATAATTGGCGATCCTAACCCAGACTGGACCATGGGTATTACCAATAATTTTACTTATAAAAACTTTGATTTAAATATCTTTTTTCAAGGATCTTATGGAGGTGATGTGATGAATCTAACCAATGTACAGTTGTTCAATGGGGATTCCAACGCTACTACAGATATTTTAAATGCATGGACGCCAACGAATACCGATACAGATATACCACGAGTAAGGTTACGAGGAAAGCAGATTACGTCTCGTTTTGTAGAGGATGGCAGCTATCTTAGATTAAAAAATATTGCAATAGGTTATAATTTACCTCAAGAGGTTACGGATAGAATTGGTATGGACAACGTCAGGTTTTCCCTAAGTGGACAAAATCTTTTGACTTTTACCGATTATTCAGGGTTAGATCCCGAAGTAAGTTATGGTGTAGTTGGTCAAGATAGCTCAGCAAGTAACACGACCAATGGTTTTGATTTCGGAAACTATCCAACGGTTAAATCGGTTAACTTCAGTGTTAATTTAAAATTCTAAAAACAAAAAAAATAAGATATGAAAACGTTTAAACTTTTATTCGCCTTGATAGCATTGTCCGTATTGGGATGCTCTGATTTAGAAGAAGAACCAATTGGACTATTGGCTCCTGATGGTTTTTTTCAATCTGTTAATGACATCCAAACCGCAACAAATGCAGCCTTTGGTCATATGACTCATGAAGATTTTTGGGGAAGAAAAATGTCTTTGACTCTTATGTTACGTAGTGATATGGTTGCTTTCGGTGACCCTACTACATCGCAGCGTCGTATAGATCACGATATTTTTACAGTGCAAGCTGATAACGGAATGATTGATGGGTACTGGCTTAGAGTCTACCAGATCGTTGCGGCGGCTAATCAAGCAATTGCTGGTGCTGAAGATGTAGATGCTGATGAGTCTATTAAAAATCCTGTTATTGCTCAGGCGTACTTTGCTAGGGCTTTTGCATATTTTCATCTAGTAAGACAATTTGGTGATATCCCATACATATCAGAAACAGTAACTGATCTTGCAGCTGCAAGTAGTATCAGTAAAACTCCTGCTGCCGAGGTGTATGCCAATATAATCGCAGACCTTCAATTCGCTAAGCAGTGGTTGCCCGATACACAGGCGGCAAGATCCATACCCGCAAAATCCGCGGCTCATTCCTATTTAGCACTTGTATACTTGACCATGGGCGAATATGCTAATGCGTATACCGAGGCCAAAGGGGTTATAGACAACGAAGGTGCTTATGGGCTAGGTCTGGAAGCCGATTTTCAGGATCTGTTCGACGCCACTAAGATTGACGGTTCCAGTGAGCCGATCTTCGTGTTGGATTTCATAGGGGCCAGCAACGGAGATGACGGTAGAGACTATCAGGCCGCCCTTACAGGCATACGTGATGACGAACAATATGGCCTAGGAGGAGGTTGGTCCGTAGGAGTTCCGGCACTAGGAGTATATGAAACATGGGATGGACGCGACTATAGGAAGGCCGTAAGTCTGGATACCATCGGGCTTTTTGATGGTGTGGTACAACCCTTTACCGTTTTTAAGGAAAGTGGGGCGGGCAGAGCTGTGAACAGACCACATATCGCCAAGTATACCCGTGGTACGGGGGTTACTTCCACCGGTAACGGTAGGGGGTCCCAGCAGAACTACATGATGATGCGCTATGCCGAGGTACTCTTGATAGCCGCAGAGGCGTTGAACGAGACCAGTCCGGGTTCTGGTGAGGCAGCAGGTTATGTGAACAGGGTGCGCGCAAGGGCAAGAGCGGGTAACGGTTCCGCTTTTCCGGAAGATGTAACGGGAGGTATGTCGCAGGGAGACTTTAGGGATATGGTCCTCGAAGAACGCAAATGGGAACTTGCTTTTGAATACAAGAGATGGTACGATATTGCCAGAAGACAATTGGGTGCAGAAGTATTCGGGGCCTCGGGATTGGAAGGATTAAAGGAAAACTTTGACCCGGGCAGGGATTACCTGTTCCCTATTCTAGCGGACGAACTGGCAAGAAATCCGAACCTTGAACCACAGAACCCAGGATACTAATCACAACTAAACCCCTTTAAGTTTTATGTTAAAACTTAAAGGAGTTTTTCAAAAAAAAATGAATGAACAGAGTTAGCTATGTTGTCTTAGCTATTGGTTTTGTATTGCTTTTTAGTGCGTGCAAAACCGATGGCAAAGATGATAAAAACACCGGTGCTATAACGATAGATTCCCTACTACAGGTTCGTTATCAAAAATTA
>CALHCJ010000030.1 GCA_937936275.1 uncultured Flavobacteriaceae bacterium | reverse complement strand
CGACTTTCATGAAGATGACTACTATTATCTGAACAATGGTGACGGTACCTTTAAGGAAAGTCTTCGAGATTATTTTGGACACACATCAAGATTTTCAATGGGTAATGACGTAGCAGATATAAATTCAGATGGATGGCCAGATATTATATCATTAGATATGCTACCAGAAGATGAAGTTGTTTTAAAGTCATCGGAAGGTGCCGACAATGTGCAAACTCAAAAACTAAGAACAGGTCGCTACGGGTATCACTACCAATACTCTCGAAATATGCTATTTATAAACGGTCAAAATGGCAACTACAAAGAAACAGCGTTGCTTAGTGGTGTGGCAGCAACAGATTGGAGCTGGAGTGCCCTCTTTGGTGATTACGACCAAGATGGGTATCAAGATATTTTTGTAAGTAATGGTATTACAAAAAGACCCAATGATTTAGATTTCATCAACTTTGTTTCAAATGAACAAATTCAAAAAAAAATAAACAATACAAAATTAGTAGACCAACAAGCATTGAAATTAATGCCTTCTGGTGCTAGTCAGAATTATATTTTTAAGGGAGGAAAAAACCTGACATTTGAGAATAAATCTAAAACCTGGATAAGAAATGACACTTTAAAATCGGGTGCTACCGCGTATGCTGATCTTGATTTAGATGGAGATTTAGACTTGGTTATAAATAATAGTAATGAACCTGCTTCCCTTTATGTAAATACAACAAACAAGCAAGCAAATTACCTCAAACTTAAATTTGATTATAAAGAGAGAAATCATTTCGGGATAGGCACGAAGGTATGGTCATATCATAACCAAAAACTTCAGTACAAAGAACTCTATACGGTGCGCGGTTTTCAAAGTTCTTCTGAACCTATCATCCATTTCGGATATGAAAAATCTCCACAAGTAGATTCTTTAAAAATCGTATGGCCAGATGGTAGCTTTCAGGTGATTAAAGATGTAAAAGTAAATCAAACGCTTTCAATTCATCCAGAAAATTCAAAGCCTTTTGAATACAAATCCTTACAGCCTGAAAAACATACAATTTTTAAGCGAGTGACAGATAATTTAGGTATTGATTTTAAACACGTAGAAGATCCTTACATTGATTTCAACCGTCAAAAGCTAATGCCTTATCAAATTGGTGACAGAGGACCAGCAACAGCTTTCGGTGACCTGAACAATGATGGGGCAACTGATATTTTCTTTGGAGGTTCAAAATATATACCTGCACAGGTATATATACAAACAGATTCTTCTTTTGTAAAAACAAGTATTCCTTCTATTACCAAAGATTCCATCAAAGAAGATGTGACCGCATTGATTAACGATTTCAATGCAGATGGTAAAAGTGATCTTTTATTGGGGTCTGGAGGCGGTGACTTTTTCAACCAAATGAGGCCCTTGCTAGATGGTTATTATCAACAAAAAGATTCTGTATTTCAAAACGTAGCGCTTCCTGATTATTTCGAAAATGCTTCTGTACTGCGTGAAAATGATTTTGATAACGATGGCGACATCGATGTTTTCATAGGTAATCACGCAATTTCTAACGACTTCGGTAAAATTCCTAACTCATATTTGTTAGAAAATAAAAATGGAATTTTCTCTATATATGAAAATGAAGCATTACGTCAAGTCGGTATGGTGACAGATGCTATTTGGGAAGATTTTGACAATGATGGTAAAGATGATCTCATCGTTGTTGGAGAATGGATGACTCCTACCTTTTTCAAGAATGATGGTGGTAATCTAAGGAAAGTTGAAGTTGGAACCAATGCATTAAATGGACTATGGCAAAGTATCGCTCCGTTTGACATAGATCATGACGGCGACATCGATTATTTGATAGGCAATTGGGGTACGAATAGCAAGTTCACGGCTTCGCAAAATAATCCGTTAAAGATGTTTTATGCGGATTTTGATTCTAACGGTCAAACAGAAACTATTATTTCAATAGTAAAAGATGGCAATTATTATCCATTGGAATCTATTGATGAACTTTCAGGGCAGCTGGTATCTCTTAGAAAAAAGTTTACTACTTACAGTGATTTCGCAGGAAAAACAATCGAAGAAATTTTAGAGAAAGAAGCACTAGCAAAAGCTTCTAAGCTCGTGGTGACAGAGCTACGTTCTGGTTTTTTAAGAAATGAAAACGGAACCTTCGTATTTGTTCCTTTCAACAATGAGCTTCAAGTAGCACCTATCATGGCAATACTAGTTCATGATTTTGATAAAGATGGGGATAAAGAGGCCCTAGCAGCAGGAAACTACTTTGGAGTTAAACCGCTTCACGGGAGATTTGACTCTTTTGAAGGCGCCTTAATTAATAATGAAAATGATGTAATTTTGGGAGATAAAATTGGACTTGATCTAACACAAAAATCAGTAAGACATCTAGATATTATTACTTTCAACAAGCAACCATACTTGCTTATCACCATCAATAATGAAACCGCTCAGGTCTATAAATTAGTAAGATGAAAATTAAAAATTTAGGTATCCTATTTATCTCATTGAGTTTTCTGGTTTCTTGCACCAAAGCAGAACCTATTGAGATTTCTACAGAAGAACTTCATGCCTCTATTGACAAGGTTACAGAAATCATGATTCATGATATCTTCTCACCTCCTGTTGCCAGTAGAATTTTTGCATATCCGAATATTGCAGCCTACGAGATTATAGCCTCACAAAAAAATGAATATAATTCTTTAGCAGGTCAGTTGAATGGTTTTACTGCAATTCCAAAGCCAAATGAAAAAGAGACTATTAATTATGAAATGGCAGCGTTGATAGCGCATATGGAACTTAGTAAAAAAATGATTTTTTCTGAAGATCGTATGACCGTATTACAAGATAGCTTGTATGGAATTTGGAAAGAGAAAAATCTTGATTTATTCAAAGCATCTGAGATGTATGGCCTTGAAGTTTTCGAACATGTAGCAGAGTGGATGAATACTGATAATTACAATCAAACGCGAACGATGCCTCAGTTCTCAGTCAATACAGAGAACGCTAGTAGATGGCAACCAACGCCACCAGCATATATGCAGGGTATTGAACCACATTGGAATAAAATTCGGCCTTTCGTAATCGATTCTGCGGCACAATTTAAACCTTCGCCTCCTCCTCCATTTTCCATGGAAAAAGAATCTGATTTTTATAAAGAACTAGAAGAAGTCTATACAATTAGTAATACCATCACAGCAAAAGGAGATGATTCTGAAGAAGTACAGATCGCTAAATTTTGGGATTGTAATCCCTATGTTTCTGTGACACGCGGACACCTGATGTTTGCTACAAAAAAAATCACACCTGGTGCTCACTGGATGGGAATTACAAAAATTGCTAGTAGGAAGACCAATAGTAATTTTTCAAAAACTTTATATGCTTACACTAAGGCTTCCATAGCTATGGCAGATGCTTTTATTAGTTGTTGGGATGAAAAGTATAGAAGTAATTTGGTGCGACCAGAAACGTTGATTAATGAAAATATTGATCCGAATTGGAAACCAATTTTGCAAACACCCCCGTTTCCTGAATACACCAGCGGACACAGTGTAGTCTCTGGAGCTGCATCGGTTGCCTTAACAGATATTTTTGGTGATAATTTTGACTTTGATGACGATACCGAAGTGCCCTACGGTCTTCCTGTACGTAGTTTCACCTCTTTTAAACAAGCTGCTGACGAAGCTGCAATTAGCCGAATGTATGGCGGTATTCATTACCGTGCGGCGGTAGAAGTAGGGGTCAAACAAGGGCGAGAACTAGGGCAGTTTGTGCTTGATCACCTCAACATGATTAACGATCAAAAAATAGCGATAGCTCAATAGCATGAAAAAGAAATTGCTAAGAGGATTTATACTTCTTCTTATAGGTGCACTCATTTGGTATCTTTTTCTAAAACCAAATGATTATCAGATTACTTTCAAAACTAATTTGATTCCTGGTGTTGCAAACCAAGCAATTAAACTTTGGGCAGATGGTTTAGATAATGCTAAACTTCTAGAACAAACAAATTTGACTCATTTCGCGCATCAAATAAAACACAGTGATTCTATACATCGCTATGAATGGGATATCAATCCGTTAACGGACTCCACTTCTCAAATTAAAGTTTTGATTACTGATGTTGATCACAGCCTTGCAAACAAGGTTGCCATTCTCTTCTCGGAGACCGATTTTGAAAATCGTTCTATAAAAACCGTAAGAAACTTAAGAGATATTCTGAAAGAACATTCTGAGCGCTTCAAGGTAACCATCATTGGTGAAGAAGATATTCCTGAAACCTACTGTGCTTATCTCACCTACGAAAGCAAACAAAAAGAAAAAGCTTTAAAAATGATGCAAGGCTATCCGTTCATGAACACGCTTGCTAATTATGGTATAAAATCTAATGGTCTTCCCTTTATAGAGGTTAAAAATTGGAAGATAGAAAAAGACAGTTTAGCATTCAATTTCTGCTATCCTATTATCAAAACAGACAGCTTACCCCAAATTGAAGGATTGCGTTTCAAAGAGATTAAAAGACAGAAAGCAATTAAAGCGATTTATAATGGAAATTACATTACTTCTGATCGCGCTTGGTATAGTTTAATGGATTATGCTAAAAAAAATGACCTAGCCGTCGAAAAACGCCCATTTGAATATTTTTTCAATAACCCAAATATGGGTGGCGATGAATTAAATTGGGAAGCTCAAGTCTTTTTACCTTTGAAAAATTAATATGAAACCACTACCCTTTTTCTTTCTGATATGTCTATTAAGTAGCTGCGCAAATCATGGTCAACTAACGTTTATCACTAAGCTTCCAGGAAAACTGAAGGAGAATTCGGGTATTGTTTCATACCAAGATTCGACCGCTTGGTTTATAGAGGATAACGGAAATAGTGACAATATTTATAAAACTGATTTCAACGGAAAATTCATTCAACAATTTGATGTTAAAAATGGTAAAAATGGTGATTGGGAAGATTTAACTAAAGACAAACAGAGTCATTTATATATCGGAGATTTTGGAAATAACGACAACGATAGAAAAGATCTTCTTATTTACAAATTACCAAACCCTGAGATGGAAAAGGGTGATAAGATTGGGGTTGAGCGCGTAAAATTTAGTTATCCAGAACAAACAGATTTCCCTCCAAAAAAAGCAGAACGAGTTTTTGATGCAGAGGCTTTTCTGCACGCTTCAGATCACCTTTATATATTTACAAAAAACCGCACTAAACCCTTTAGTGGTGAAACATGGATATACAAAGTACCAGATAGCAAAGGGACTTACGAAGCAAAACTTGTTGGTAAAATCTTTTTGGGTGATGATTGGGATACTTGTCAGGTCACTTCGGCTGATATTTCTCCAGATGGAAAGACTATTGTGCTTTTAACGTATGGCAAACTGTGGGTTCTTACAGATTTTACTTTAGATCGACTATCAGACGGAACTAAAAAAGTAATTGACCTAGGCGTTCGAACACAACTTGAATCTATTTGTTTTATTAATAATAAAACGCTTTTACTATCGGATGAAGAACGAGGTGATACCGGAGGCAATTTGTATTCGTACCGCTTGAACTAAAATCCAAAACCAAAACCAAAGGCAAAACGGAGGCCGTCAACACTATTAAAAAGGGCAGCTCTCAAAGAAATAACATCTGCGGCATTCAAGAAAAAACCTCCTCCGTAAGAGGTATGCCATCGTTTTGAGTCTTCAATAGGAAGCCACACCCGCCCATAATCGAACCCTCCATAAAGGCCATATGTAGTTGGTAGTATTCCGTTTCCACCCTTACCTAAGCTATATCTCAAATCAGTATTCTGATAAAATGACTTTTTACCTGTGAAACGTTGATTTCTAAATCCACGTAATCCATCAATACCACCGATACTTGCACCTTGGTAAAACTCAAAATCATCACCAATATTAAAATGCGCTTTCCACTTGGTTGCTAACACTAATTTTCCGCTTGGCACGAGTTTATAGTCAAACGAAAGCATTGGGATGATATACCCAAAACTTCCATTACCATCTGAAGTTTCTGTTTTATAACCTATGCGAATAGAAGTGGCCATACCCATTGTCGGAAAGGCTTCACTATCTGAATTTGAATATGTATACTCTCCATCAATACCTACGAAGTCTTTTTCAGTTTCACTACCATTTGCTTGGTAAAATGTGTTTATAAACCTGTCTTCCGTTTCTTCCACATCAATAGATTCGTACGATATACCCGCTCTAAACTTACTACCCAGAGGGCCTCGCCAAACCAAATAAGGAGCAAATTCTAGAGTACTGTAACGAACTCGATTAAAGTCTAATTCGAGCTCATCGTCAAGATTAACGGTGTTGTTTCCAAAACCAAAAAAGTTAATTGCAAAGTTCGGACTTGTAAAACGAGCGTCAATTTCTAAGTTCGCTTTTCCAAAAACGTTTGCAAATTCTCCTTGATAATCAAAATCAAATCCGCTGGTCGCGAAATAGTAATAACCAGCAATATGATGTCGTTGTGTAAACGGATTTTGTCGAAAGCCATTAAAAGTATAGGTGTTGGCGACACCTATTTTTATTCCATCATCAGGATTAAATCCAATAGTCGGTATCAATTGATTGGTGCTACTTCTAAACTTTAAAGGTCGGTAAGTGTTTACTTCATAGGAATTTGTCAATCGAACCTTTGCCTTTGAAACATTTTTAAACGTATTTTTTTTTGACTTGTAATCGTAAACGTAGGTGCCGCTCCCCTCAGCAACGTCGTATATATCATTGTTTTGGCCTCCAATTAACCGAACCTTGATTCCAGATTTATTCTTTCCTCGAACCACAAACTCATCATCATCATCTAAACCATAAACCCATACCTCCCTTGTAATTTTATCAAAAAAAGTATTCTGGTAAAACTGTATTCCTTTTTCACCATCCTTTATGCGATATCCGTTGATTTCAACCGTATTGCTTTTATATGCTATTTCAAAAAGGTCATCTTTATCAGTACCTGTAACCACCGCATAGTTATTGATTATGTCGTAATACTCTTCTGCGGTCTTTTGAATATTAGCTATTCTAGCCAACAATATTTCTTTAATCTCTTCTACGGTTTCATCGCGTACCTCTACTGGAAATGCTAAAAATGCACGATCAATAACCTCTGAAGTTAAATTTTCTTGGATAAATTTGGCTTGTTTGACCCATTTATCCTTCCCCATTTCATTCAATAAAGCAACGTCTAAGACATACGTTTTAGGAGAAGAATTAAAGCCTTCCACACTACGAATTTCTTTGTTATACCCTTCCATTAAACGAAGTCCAGGAATAACTCGTGTAGCTGCTTTCATAAAAAGTCCGTCACCCATGTTTGAGAAAACCTGATCGCGATCACGAGGAACAGGTTTATATAGCACTTTCTTGTTCTCTTTATTTTTGAATTCTGCCCAACGCCATTGATCAACGTGACGATCCCAATCGCCGAGAACCATATCAAAAAGTCTGGCGCGTAAATAACCTTCAGAATCGACCTCATACTTTTCATCATCTCGAAGATTATCTAACATATCATCGGTTCCTTTTAGCTCGTCACTAAATCCGTAACTGGCTAAATCACCGTGACCATCACCAGCATGTTCTTCTATCATATACAGTTCATTACCAAAATCATCATTGAAATCTTCAAGAGCAGGTTGCTTAGGAATGTAATATAATACAGGGTTTGTATGATAAATATCTACGGCATCTGATAATTCGCCCACTACAAAAGGGGCGTACGGATGAGAGCCTGTGTAAAAATCTAATAAGAACTCTCTCAGATAACTTTCTTTCAAATCATCAATCACATATTGTTCTTGAAAAACCATAGCCTGAAGATATAATTCAGAAACTTTTCGCAGGGCTCTCATAACGTACTCTCTACCGTCATTGCGTCTTAATCTCAAAGATTTTGACTGGTGCCCACCCCCTTTACGAACCGGCTTTAATCCTCCAAATAAGGTGTCAAGATTTATAGTTGGTGCTGTTACCTCGGTAGCATAATATTTGCGATACCGCTCTCCCCATAACGTTTTGAAAAATCTACTTTTATCAACTTCCTCCTGAGAATAAATAGCGGCTTTAGCTTCTGGAGCAAAATTAGAATCATATTGTTCTTTGTTGATTCCTCTATCTGGAGGTAAAACTTCTGTGGTATATAAAAATTCTTCTTCTTCATTGGCATCTACCCCAAAAAATCGAACACGCGAAGAGCCATCAGTGTAGACTTCTAAAGTCGCATAGCCCATGTGACCTGTTGAGAATTTACTTCCATTTAAAAGTCTAGTTGCTCCTTTTTTTGCTCCTGAACCACTAACAATCTGAGGCGTACTATTTTCAACAATGTATTGCAATGTATGTTCGTGACCAGAGGTGAAGATCACCTTGTCTGAATACTGTGCTAGAGTGACCACACGGTTTTTGAGCTCTGTGTATCTTTTATTCTGTATATCTGCTATTGAAGCACCAGTCGTTCTTCGCAAAACATTTACAAATGTTCCTAGAATTGGTAATGGTCCAACTCCTCCCTTTGGATATAAATGTTGTTTAAATTTATATTGACCGCCGTGAGGGCCATAGCTAAACATCGGATGATGCATTGCTATAATCGTCGTTTTATTTGCGTTTTTTTTGATTTCTCCTTCCAATTCTTCAAAGAACTTTCCTCGATCTTTTATTTCACATTTATCATTTATATCTGGGCGTTTGTCCCAGTTGGTCAGATACCACTCTGTATCTATTGCAATTACGGTTACTTGATCGTTGATATCTATAGTTTTCATCGGACAACCATCCTCTGGAAAAAATACCTTTTTACTATCTAACTTTTTCTGAATGTACTTCTGTTCTCTTTCAAGACCTACCAAGCCTTCCGTATACCAATCGTGGTTGCCAGGGATGAAAAAAGGCTTCCCTTTAAAGTTTTCAAGCGTATTCAATTGAGCATCTAAATGATTTTTCGCAACTAAAAATGCAGCAGTTGAGTCCTTCGAATCTGGTAATCCTGCGGGATAAATATTATCGCCCAAAAAGATAGCTGTACTATTTTCGTTTGCAACGTCCAACCTATTTTTGAAAATTTTTAGGGCAGAATTCATATCACCAATTGGAGATAAGCCAGCATCTCCGATTAAGTAAAAAGTGTGTGAAATTTCTTTAGTAGTCTCGATATCCAAGGGAGGATTCAAGTCAGAATACTTGGTTTTATACGTCGCGCAGCCAGTCAAAAATGATAAGGCAACAACAAAGACAAAATGTTTACGGATAGCGTTACGGTTCATTATTATATTTTGTATTTTGGTGTACATAAAATACGCCCATGCCCGATATAATTTCAACTACTGAAGAATTCGTTACACAATTACTTACGAATGAATTAGATCCCAACTTTTTATATCATAATTTACGACATACCCAACGGGTGGTTAAAAATACAAAAGAATTACTGGACAATTGTAACTTGAAAGATAAAGAAAAAGAGACGATTCATTTAGCGGCATGGTTGCACGATACTGGTTACACCACTGGGATAAATGAGCACGAGGCAGCAAGTTGTGAGATAGCCAGAAAATTTCTTTCTAAACAGGGGTATGAAAATGAAGGAATACAGGACATCTGCACCCTTATTATGGCGACTAAACGGCAACACGAGCCTAAAAATTTGGCGGAGGAAATAATTCGAGACGCCGATGCTTCACATTTGGGTCAATCTAGTTATTTGGAAACTTCAGAAATGTTACGTGAAGAATTATCACTTTTGGGAGTTGCAGATCTTTCTCCAAAACAATGGAGAAATGCGAACATAAAGATGTTTCAAACGGAACATCGGTTTTATACCGATTATGCACTAAATACTTGGCAAAAGGGAAAAGACAAGAATCTCAAAAAGTTGATTAAAAATCGTAAAAAGCGACGTAAGACTTTAAAAAAAGAAGAGCTAAAAGTACAACTCAAAAATAAAAGCCCTGAACGAGGTATTCAAACCATGTATCGAGTTACCATGCGTAATCATTTAAAATTAAGTGACATAGCAGATACGAAGGCAAATATTTTACTATCAGTCAACGCTATTATCATCTCGTTGTTGTTGACCAATTTAATTCCTAAACTAGATAACCCTAGTAACGATTATTTGATTGTTCCTACGGGCATTTTCGTTCTTTTTAGTATTACTTCTATGATCATGTCGGTACTTGCTACTCGACCAAATGTAACAAGTGGTGAATTCAATAAAGAGGATGTTAAAGATAAAAAGGTAAACCTACTTTTCTTTGGTAATTTTCACAAAATGAAACTAACAGATTATGAATGGGCGATTGAAGAAATGATCAAAGATCAATCATATCTTTACTCAACACTTACGAAGGATTTATACTTTTTAGGAGTCGTACTTAATAAGAAATACAACTTATTACGATGGACCTATACTATCTTTATGATAGGAATGATTCTATCAGTAATATCATTTTTTGTGGCCTTACAGTTCTATGGTCCAGAAAGAGTGTTGAGTATTCCTACCTAGGCTTTCAGTTCTTCCATTAAATCATCGTAAGTATAGGTCTTTTCAGAATCTTTACCTTTCTTATATAAAATTTCAGCTCTGATTGCTTTAAGGCCTGCCACACCCTGTAGTCCTTCCAATTCAACAATTTCAACTTTTCCTGTAAAGTATCCTTTTGCTTTTAAGAACTTTACATAGCGCAAATATTCCAGCTCATCACTTTTTTGGGAATATACAATTACCATCTTGCCAGTCTGCGTCAATCGCTCCGTAGTTCCCTTAACAAAAGATTTATCAATACGCTTTTTGATAATCTCATATCGCGCATTGTAGGTGCCATCAACGTCAAAACGTTTTTCATCCATACGGAAACGGATCGATAAAGAGGTATTATATACTAATATTAAAGAAGCAACGTCTAAAGGTACTGGAAGCTCAGGTTTTAAACTGTAATGTTTGTTTTCCATCTCACACATCACCTGTAATTGCCATAACCGAAGATTATTCAAATAGATTGGATTATAATCACGATGACCCGCAATAGCACCGCCAATGTACATGTTGTGCTC
>CALHCJ010000029.1 GCA_937936275.1 uncultured Flavobacteriaceae bacterium | reverse complement strand
TTATAGTTCAATCCAATTTCCCTCAGCATCTGCATATAGTGTTCCTGACGTTCCATCTTCTAAAGAAACTTCTAACTTATATTGTGATGCTTCGTTTACATACGCTTTGTTTATTGTAGCTGTAGGATAATTTTTTGAAACTGCCGCTGTTACTGCTTCCGGCAATTCAGTTACCGCTACTTCCGAGAAATCTTCTTGTGTAGCTAATTCTTCAGTTGCTACCTCTTCAATTGATGCTTCAGCTTCTTGCGCAAATACAGTCATTGAACCAAAAGCCATAACCGCTACTAACATTAATTTTTTCATGATCTTTAATTTTAATAGTTATAATTAAATTCTGATAAATACATAGAAAATATAATACCAATTATTCGATATAATTCAACTAGCTGTTTTTCAATGCATTGTAGTTTTAACTGATTTTAAGAGGTGTATAATAATGTGTATACTATGATTTAAACGTGTAAAAAGTATACGAAAGACCCTTGCACTCTTTTTTAAAATACTGGAAAAATGGAAGAATTTTGATGTATTCATAAAGTGATTTTAATAACTCAATAATTTGAAAACACTTTTACATATTCCGTAACGCCCAACCTTTTTACAAAATAAAAGCCCTGCTCTCCAGCAGGACTTTCTTAAACTAATTCAACTAACTTCTAAATTGATAAAAAAATGTTTTGCTTACATCTCTATCCAATTGCCCTCAGCGTCAGCGTAAAGCTCAACTGCTTCACCATCTTCTTTGGCAACCTCTAATTTGTATTGAGATGCTTCATTTATATAAGCTTTTGCAATTGTTGCTCCAGGGTGAGCTGCCTCTAACGCCGTAGTAATAGCTTCTGGCAATTCTTCGATAGCAATTTCAGCAAAAGCATCTTGAGCTTCCATTACTTCCGTTGCTACTTCTTCTACTGCTGTTTCAGTTTCTTGTGCGAATGCAGTCATTGTTCCAAAAGATAATGCTGCCATCAATAGTACTTTTTTCATTTTAATGTGTTTTAAAGATTAATAGTATTTGTTTTGTTACTATGTAAAGAGGAAAAATGATGCCAAGCCTATCCATACGTTTATGCAGAATATAAAACAATGATAATCAATGTATTATATAAATATCCTTAGTTTGATCAACTGTGTAGGGGTGTGTAAAAAACAAAAAAGTGTGTAATGATTACACACTTTTTCAACTATCTAAGTACCGTTCGTAAAACTATCTTATTACTTTACTTGATGCGATGGTTTTAGTAAGTCATTGACCGTTTTTACAGGATTAAAGGTGAGTAGTGGTACCTCAACGAAAATAGTATTCCAATAGGCCATGCCTCCATTCCATAATCCTGGAAGCTCTAAAGCTTTCAATTCTTTTCCATCTTTCGTTTTACCTGTGATAAACCCTTGCTTGTGATCAACATAGTTCACTAAGTCATATTTCTCACCCTTATAATTTCGAACACCACATACCAAATCAACAGGGTTAAAATGAGTGGCATTTGCTACAATATCCATTTGACTTTGATTCGTACTATCGATTTGAGCAGATTCAATAATCTGGAGTGATATATTTTCTTTTTGATCTCGAATCCAAAAAGGACCTCCCCCAGGTTCTCCTTCATTTTTAACCATTCCACAAATACGTATTGGGCGATTAATCTTATCTTTTAAAACGCCCACTTGTTCCTCCGCCGAATAGTTATAAAATCTAGAAGAAAAGCGAACGTTGAGATCATCTTCTAGAAATTTCTTGATTTCTGATCTTTGCTCCTCTCCAACGGTGTGACCTTCTAATAGTTTTGCGTACATATGCGCTTTCTGTTGCACTTGAATCAGTACCCCCGCCAATATTTTCTTGCTTTGAGTAACACCATCAAGGTTTTGGGGCACAACAACATTATCAATGTTTTTTATAAAGATTATATCTGCATCTTGCTCATTTAAATTCTCAATAAGCGCGCCATGCCCTCCAGGCCTAAATAATAAAGAGCCATCTTCATTTCGAAAAGGTTGATTCTCCATATCTACAGCAATCGTATCAGTGGATGACTTTTGGTATGAATAACCGATTTTGAAGGAAGCATTAGTATCTGCAGAAACACGATTTTTAATGTTGTCGAACTCTTGCTTAAACAAATCATCGTGCTGTTCAGAAATGGTAAAATGTAATTCAGCTGTATTTGCAGTCTTCGCATAAAGCGCTCCTTCCCTTAAGTGCTCTTCAAAGGGAGTTGCCGAGTGAGTGCCATAATTATGAAAAGGAAGCAATCCTTTGGGATAAAAACCATAGTTCAATCCACTTTCAGAAAGTAATTCTTTAACAAACAGGTGAACTTCTTCGTCTTTCGTTCTAGCTTTATCAGCAATACGCGATCGCACAATATTATAAAATGGAAATTGCCTTAACTTCTCAGAAAATACTTTCAGCTCTTTATCGCCAGTTCTTTCAAAATACGCTTCTAATTTTTCACTCTCAGGATCATATGCATCTAAAAAATTAAAGAGCGCTTTAAACATTCGGGAAGCCGCACCTGAGGCTGGAACAAATTTTAATAATGACAACCCAGACTTTGCACCCTCGAAAGTGGCGATCAACTGTTGCTCTTCTTCAAATGAAAATTTAGAAATCCCGTCTCCGACCACACCGGCTTTTTCAAGATTTACGAAGGGAATACCTTCTCTAAAAGTTTCGATTTGATCTCTTACTTTATCTTTTGAAATGCCTTTAGTAGCTAATAATTGCAAATCGCTTTCTGAAAGTGTGCTCATTATTTTAATAGTTTATCTATATGTTCAACTGCTGTTGTTAGACGCGTTTTTTTATCGCCTTTTAAAGTAATAAAATTTCTGTTGTATTGCTCCAAGGTATTCTTGAAATATAGAAACATACGTTCTCTTTCATTGGGTTTATCACGTAAATCATCGCCTATCCACGGAACATCGATGTAGGTTAGTAAATATAAATCGTATGTGTTTTGCAAAGCATATTTTTCAAGTATTGCTTCGCAATGCCCTACGTAATAAGCCTCAGAATATACTTTAGTTTCTAGAAGATCTGTATCGCATATAAGAACATCTGTAGCTTTCTTACTTAACTCATTTTCAAGCCTCATTTGCCCTTCTGCGATTGGCAACAGATCGTGTGGTTCACAAGTTTTTCGCTCGTTATTCCATTTGGCCTGTAAGTATTCGCGTGCAAATTCAGGCACCCAAACGGTGTTATAATGACGCGCAAGCTGTTCTGATAACGTTGTTTTACCTGTAGATTCAGGTCCAAATAAAACCACCTTTATAACGTCTGACGGCTGTTGTCTAAACTTTTCTTCCATGCAAAATATGCCTGTATTGCGATAATTGTAAATATAAGGTATTGAAACGATAACATTCCCCAACCTCGATATGCATAGAGGGGTATGGTAACTAGATCAGCTAGTATCCAAAGTGTCCAATTTTCTAATTTCTTCAAAGCCATATACCACATTGCTGTAAAGAATATTCCAGAAGTAAAAATATCTATATAGTTTGATGATTCGATAGGAACGTCAAAGGCTTTATACACCCCATAGTTTATGGCCATGGTAGCAAAAAAGAGTAAGATTCCGATTGTCTTTTCCTTCTGAGTAGTTCTCGATATTTGAACAACGGGCTGATCATTTTTGCGTCTTGCCCAATTCCACCAACCATATATACTCATAGCCGACCAGTAGAAATTCATCATCATATCGCCCAAAAGTCCATCTCTAAAAAACAAAAAAACGGTAATTACTGTAGCTATTAAGCCCGTAGGA
>CALHCJ010000028.1 GCA_937936275.1 uncultured Flavobacteriaceae bacterium | reverse complement strand
ACAATACCAAGCCAAAAGTTCTTTTGTAATTTTGAATCTTAAAATGATTCTCAAATAGATGCAAAATCCTAAAGAATATATCGCTAAAAATAAAGATCGGTTTCTTAACGAATTGATTGAGTTATTGAAAATTCCATCCGTTAGTGCCGATCCTAAATATTCTAAAGACGTTTTAAAAGCTTCAGAAATTATTCAATCATCTCTATTGGAAGCTGGTTGTGATATCGCAGAAATTCATGAAACCGAAGGGTATCCCATCGTCTATGGAGAAAAAATTATTGATCCCAAACTACCAACCATTTTGGTATACGGTCATTATGACGTACAACCTGCTGAACCGCTAGAACTATGGGATGCTCCACCATACGAACCAGTAGTTAAGAAAACAGAGATTCATCCAGAAGGTGCTATTTTTGCGAGAGGTTCTTGCGATGATAAAGGACAGATGTATATGCATGTGAAAGCTTTAGAATACATGAGCAAAACAAATCAGCTTCCTTGCAATGTAAAATTCATGATTGAAGGAGAAGAGGAAGTGGGAAGCGATAATCTGGGTATTTATGTGGCCCATAACAAAGAGAAATTAGCGAATGACATCATTTTGATCTCCGATACTGGAATGATTGCAAATGATGTTCCTTCGATCACCACCGGACTTAGAGGATTAAGTTATGTAGAAGTTGAAGTTACTGGACCAAATAGGGATTTACATTCAGGACTCTATGGTGGTGCGGTTGCAAACCCCATCAACATTTTAACAAAAATGATTGCTTCACTACATGATGAAAATAATCATATTACCATACCTGGCTTTTATGATAAAGTAGAAGAACTTTCTACAGCGGAAAGGACAGAAATGGCGAAGGCCCCATTCTCATTAAAAGAATATCAGGCTGCCTTAGATATTGACGCTGTGTATGGCGAAGCGGGGTATACAACAAACGAAAGAAACTCCATTCGGCCGACCTTAGATGTAAATGGTATTTGGGGAGGCTACATTGGTGAAGGAGCAAAAACGGTTATAGCGAGCAAGGCTTATGCAAAAATTTCGATGCGTTTGGTACCGAACCAAGACTGGGAAGAAATCACCGAACTTTTTAAAACCCATTTTGAAAGTATTGCTCCAAAGGGAGTGTCTGTAAAAGTAACACCTCATCATGGCGGGCAAGGCTACGTAACACCCATCGACACGATTGGCTATCAAGCCGCTTCAAAGGCTTACGAAACCACTTTCGGTAAAAAACCTATTCCGCAACGTAGTGGTGGTAGCATTCCCATCGTTTCGTTGTTCGAACAAGAATTGGACAGTAAAACTATTTTAATGGGCTTCGGATTGGATAGCGACGCTATTCATTCACCCAACGAGCATTTTGGCGTATGGAATTATTTGAAAGGAATTGAAACCATACCTTATTTCTATCAGTATTTTACTGAAATGACCGATTCATAAAATACCAGCTTCCTTTTAACCAGTTTAAAATATTAAAGCTTTTACTGACCAACGCCGAAGTTATATTTTCTTTACATATTTTGTGATGATCACGATTTGGGTGGGACCTACCTTACCTTCAATATATTCAGCATTTTCGTGATCTAGAGAAATTCTACGTACCGCAGTACCTTGTTTTGCCACCATACTCGAACCTTTTACTTTAAGGTCTTTTACCAGCACTACGCTATCTCCGTTTTGTAGAACCACTCCATTTACATCACGATGAATTATTTTTTCACTTTCTTCTTCTCCCTCTCCGGTAGCCTTTGCCCATTTCAACGTTTCGTCTTCCAAATACATCATATCCAATAAATCTTGCGACCAACCTTCTGATTTCAATCGAGACAACATTCGCCAAGCAACGACTTTCACCGCTTCGTGCTCGCTCCACATACTATCGTTCAAACAACGCCAGTGATTGGCATCCATCGTTTCAGGATTTTCAATTTGATTAATACATGTATTGCATCCTAATAAACTTCTGTCAAGACCTACTATCGTTTTAGGAGGAACTTCATAGACTTGCAAATTATCCGTTACTGAACAAAGTTCACATTGTGATCCACTTCTATCCTGTAACTGAGCTAATAAATTCATTGGTGATATTTATGGGCATAAACTTATGGCTTTATACCCAGTTGCTGAAGTTTGGTTCATAACTAATTTTTTGAGATGGCACTTTAACTCAATTTTATCCGTTGTAAATGAACCTACTATGCAAACATATTCCCATGTCGAATTCAAATCAAATAACCGCTCTGGTTTTTAGAATAAGTATTTCTATAACTGTCTTTGGTGCACTTTTTAACTTTATCTCTTGGCCCTTCGTAATTTTAGGTGCTGCGGGAATGGTCATTTCACATTCCATCCAATTTTTAAGTAAAAAGAATCATTCCTTTTTGAACTATTCAAGATATGTGCTCATTGTTTCCTTCTCCTGTTGTTATGTCTTTAGTTTCATTCCATTTCCATACAGTCATTTATTTATAATGGCGACTAAAGTTTCATTGGTAGTATTTCTGCTACTATATATCAAACAAGTCATGAACCTATACCACCAGAGTGCTCAAAGCGGTTTTTTGTTGCAAAATTTAGGCACTGAAAAACTATCATTGATACTGGCCGACCTTGCTATTGTGTATGTTGCTATTGCCTCTCTCTTCAAAATTCTCCATTGGGAGATAGGAATTTTAAATGCTAATGTCTTATTAGTTATAGGGCTTTTCACTGCAATGATCTCTATTTTAGCGAGTTCGAAAATAGCTCGGATCTAAGCCCAA
>CALHCJ010000027.1 GCA_937936275.1 uncultured Flavobacteriaceae bacterium | reverse complement strand
TTGTTGACGTTGACGCTCAGGTGAGTTATGTTGGTTTCCAAACTGTATTATTTTAATATCCTAGGTATAAAAACGCGGAAAGGTAGAATAATGCTGCCTGAATGACAAAATTTGATTAAGTAAAAAAGGCCACGAGAAGCGTAATTCTCGTGGCCTGAAACGATTTTAAAAATAATTCGCTTATTTTTTTAGTATCCAGGATTCTGCGGTAAGGAAGAACCTAAGTCAATTTCACGCTGTGGAATCGGCATGATATTTTTATCATTCGCTGGAGCTCCTCCAGTTCTTAAAACATCATTACGATGGTGTCCTTCGAAGGCTAATTCTTTTCTACGTTCGTCAAGAATTGTCTCAATCAGATCATTGGCATCATCAAAATCATCCGTAGTAAAGGTAGATAGTCCTGCTCTTTCCCGAAGTGGATTCAATATATCTATCACGGATTCCTCTACGGAATTACTGCTACGTGTAATTGCTTCAGCTAAATTCAAGTGAACTTCTGTTACTCGCTGAATTGGCGCATCATCTGAATTATTAGCAGCATCAGGAAACTTAGAAGTATATATAAGTCCGGCATCAGAAGGTTGAGTAAGATTAGCTATTCTTAGATCTCCATCTTCATGAGAGGCCAAAAAGTCTTCATCAAAAGGACAATCTCCTCGGGCCCCTGCTTCGGCAGGATTGTAGAAGCTAGCCCAACCACCTGATCCAGTACGGGAATTATCAATAGCAGACATGTTTAGAGAAAACACAGCTTCGCTAGAAGGAGTGTTGTAGAAACTATAGTCAGGAGCTAATTGGTAACTAGGATTACCGACTACTCTATTAGCTGCTCGCTCAACACCATCCCAATCACCTTGGTATAGGTAAAGTCTAGATAACATTGCTGCTGCAGCTACAGAGGTTGCTCTGTACTTATCACCAGTATCTCCCAATGCAGCTTCCGCCTCTGTCAAGTCTTGCTCAATTTGCGCATATACCTCTGCAACTGTATTACGAGGAGTTGTTTCCGCGCCCTCTAATAAGACGTTAGGAACCGTAATCAATGCGACCCCAGGAGAGGCTCCATTATCGGCAGCGTAAGGGTTAGCGAATAGGTTAACTAGGTTAAAGTACAAAATCGCTCTAAGATATTTAGCTTCTCCTATTATTTGATCCCTTGACTCTTGTGTAAATGTTTCATCCTCTACCATAGGTACGAAATGGATCACTGCATTAGCTGCTAAAATTGCTTCGTAAGTATCTCGAAAAATTCCTAGAGTAGTAGCATTATCTGATGCGGTAATAAACTGATTAATATCGTTCAAGGTTGGAAATGATCCAACAAAGTTGACATTATTAAACATAAAGTCATTAATAATTTGAGGCATCGCACCAAAGACATCTAAATCTTGTGATAGGCTATAAGCACCATTTAACGAAGCTCTAGAGGTATTCTCATCTGAGAAGGAAGCTTCAATAGAAAGTGACTGCTCTGGTTCTATCTGTAGTTGGTCTCCACAGGAGCCCAAAAATAGAACTGCAAAAAGCATTAAAAATTTATTCATAATATTTCAATTTTTATATTTAGTATTTTTTGATAAAAACTTGATTAGAACGTAGCGTTTAAACCAAATTTAAAGATTTTAGCTTGAGGAGTTGCAAAGAAGGATTCTCCTTGAACTAGGTTGTTTTGACCATCTGCAGAAACCTCAATATCTTGTCCACGGAAAGCATCATCATTGAAAGTCAACAAGTTGTTTCCTTGAATATACAAGCGGATATTTTCAAATGCGCTTGTTCCTAATTTTGAACCACGTAGGGTATAACCAAGTGAGATTGACTTCAGACGAATATAACTTCCATCAAATAATTGAGAAGTTGATCGCTGGGCAAAATTTGCATAAGTAGGGCTATCCGGACTAGGTGCAAAAGCATTATCTCCTGGGTTTTGCCAAGTATCTAATAAGTCTGTAGATTTATTAAATCCACTAAGTGGGTTTTCCGTAAATCTCAAATCTCCAATAAATACCTTATTTCCAGAAACAAAGTTGAAAAGGAACCCGAAATCAAGGTCTTTATATCTAAGTGTACTCGTTAAACCACCTGTAAAGTCAGGAATTCCAGATCCTACATAAACTCTTTCTGTTGCTCCAGGATAAGTAGACGTTGCTACTCCATCTCCGTCTAACCATTCTGCGTCACCTGTTTGAGAATTTACACCATTATAACGAATCAAGAAAAATTCACTCGCACTTCGTCCAACCACAGCACGTTGGTTAGCAGAACCCGCTAAGAATCCATTTCCGTCTTCGTCTACTGTTGCATCTGGTAAAGACGTTACCTCATTCTTTAAAAATCCAATGTTCAAGTCCATATCCCAAGTGAGGCCACTAGTCGTTCTAAGAATTGTTCCTCCTAATTCCAAATCTACCCCTGTATTTTTCATAGACCCAGCGTTACGAGTAATATTCTCAAACCCAGAAGTAAATGGCAATTGGAAATCTAAGAGTAAACCATCTGTATCCTTAATGTAAAAAGAAGCATTAAATCTAACACGATCTTTTAACCAAGTAGACTCAAATCCAATATCGAACTGAGAAGTTTCTTCCCATTTTAAATCTGGATTAGCAGCTTGGGTAGCGGCCAAGCCAGGTGATCCGTTGTAATCATTACCACCTCCAGCTAGACCGAGAGAAGCAAAGTTTCCAACTCGATCATTTCCAGTGGTACCATAAGAAGCACGTAATTTAAGGAAGCTAAGGATATCATTTCCTTTTAAAAAGTCTTCGTCTGAAGCAATCCAACCAGCAGAAGCTGCCCAGAAAATACCCCAACGGTTATTCGCTCCAAAACGAGAAGATCCATCTCCACGAAGAGAAACTTCTGCAATGTACTTATCCATCAAACGATAGTTCACTCGTCCAAAATAGGAATTCAACGCCCATGCTGTTCTTGTAGCAGAAGTCGTAGTTGGCGTCGCTCCAGAACCAGCATTTCGTAATTTATCAGCTGCAAAACCTGTAGATTCTACGGTGATATCAGAAAATTGTAGACTTTCAAAACTTTGACCCAATACAAAATTAAGTGCATGATCACTGTTTAGAATTTTAGAATAATTTAACGTATTGGTCGTCAACCATTTGATACCTCGATCAAGGTCATTAAACGCATATCCTCCTGGTGTGAAGGCTTCAACTTCTCGAAACTCTTCTTGAACTTCTTGAAAATCAAGTCCCCAATCTGTTTTAAATGTTAGCCCTTCTAATAACTTCACCTCAGCAAATACGTTACCGATGGCACGATAAGAGTTAAAATCAACCAAACCTAGTTCCTCAATGGCAATCACATTAGCAATAAAGCCGGTGTTTGCAAAACTTCCATCCTCGTTACGTGGTAATACAAACGGCCGCTGAAGGTAAGCTGATGTTAAAGGAGCAAAGGTAGAATTCTCTACACTCGTTCGATCTGAATTGGTTCTAGTTAATCCAATATTTGCACCAGCTGTTACTCGATCATTTAATTTATGTCGCAAATTCACACGAGCATTAATTTTATTAAGACTGTTACCAATTGTATAGTTTTCAGCATCGGAGTAACCAGCACCTACGTAATAATTGGTGGTTGCATTTCCTCCAGTAAACCCTAAGTTGGCATCAAAGGTATAACCTGTTTGTAACACTCCTTCTTTCCAATCAAAGAAATCAGTAGGAGCAGTAGCAGGATCGTCTCCTCGAATCTGTACCCATTCTTCCGTATTAGCCATATCAAATGTATTAGTTGGCTGTAAAGTTCCATAAGAAGTATTAAAAACAACATTGTTTTTACCAGCTGATCCCTTTTTAGTAGTAATCAATACTACACCATTTGATCCTCTTGATCCGTAAATAGCCGCAGCACTTGCGTCTTTTAATACAGACATAGATTCAATATCAGACGGGGCAATATCAAGAAGTGGATTAAGGGGCGTTCCACCATATCCACCAGCAAGATCATCATCCGCCAATGGCACTCCATCTACCACAAATAAAGGATTACCCCCAGCATTAAGGGATGCAATACCTCGGATACGGATATTACTGGCAGCACCTAAAACTCCCGAAGAATTGATCATATTTACACCAGCTACCTGTCCTTGCAAGATTTGCTGAGGGCTGGTTGCAGGAATTCTGCTAACGCCTTCTTCTCCAACGGTACCAATTGTTTGAATATTCAATTTTTTACTGTTCTGACCATAACCTACAATGACTACTTCCTTCAGTGCAAGTCCTTCAGAGAGGTTAAAATCTAAAATATTACTAGCT
>CALHCJ010000026.1 GCA_937936275.1 uncultured Flavobacteriaceae bacterium | reverse complement strand
CATCATAGGTTTTTTCCTGTTCTAGCGCATCCTGAACGTTATAACTTTTTACATGCTAGAAGTAAGAAGTATGGAGAGTTTAAGCAACAAGGAATTCTATTTCAATTGAATATGCTATCCTTGGGAGAATTTTATAGCAAGGAAACTCAGAAAATGGCTTTTAAATTACTTGAAGAAGATATGATTGATTTTATTGGTTCAGATGTTCACAATAAGGCGCAGCTAAATGCCCTGAAAGAATTGACAATAACAAAAAAAACAAAAGCTATTCTAGAACCTATTATTGAAGGTACAATATTACATTTTCTCTAGTTCTAATATTTTTTGGAGGTAGAACAAACTGAGAACTTGATACCGTAAATTATTTTTTCAAAACAAAAAGCCCATCTAAAAATGGGCTTTTTTATCTCAATACATTGTTCTAGTTGCTAATTAATAATTTAAGAAGTACCGGTTTACCCTGGTTCATATTAACGCGTATGAAATATAGATCACTCTGTAAAGTACTGATTGGAATTAGATAAACATCCCCTTCCGTTCTTTCTGCATTTGGAAAAGCGTGACCTGAAACATAACGCCCACCAACATCATGAATTGTTATATTCATTACTTCAAGATCGTCAGGACCATTAGCCACCGCTATTCTTGCAAAATTATCCTCTCGTCTAGGAGGATTAAACTCCAGTTTTATACTCATTTCTTCTCCGACTAATATTGTAATGGTATCAGTTCCTGTTAAACCACCCTCATCAGTTACTGTTAAAACAACCTCATATTGCCCTGCAGAACCGTAGGTGTGCTGTGGGTCAGCTTCCATCGACGTCATTCCATCTCCAAAATCCCAAAAATAACTACTGATTGATCCACTATCATCAGTGGAATTACTTCCTATGAACGTAACCGCCAAAGGTGGAACTCCAGTTGTAGGGTTAGCCTCTACCACAGCTATTGGAGCCATATTCATAGTTCCTTCAGGAAAAACACTAACCATAACATCATCAAAATTAGTGTCCATGTCCTCATCAATGACCGTTAATCGGAATACGTACATACCTTCAATCAAGCCACTTGCCGTTAAACTAGCCGTATTTTCGTTCGTTAGTGTTGCCGTATTTGGCCCACTAACATGAGTCCACTGATACGAACTTATCTCCCCTCCATCAGGGTCCGAAGCTGTTCCATTAAGTGTCAAGGTATTGTTAGGTAACGTAATTGAACGATCACTTCCCGCATTTACAATAACCTCGCCAGATGCCTGCTCTGAAACGGTAATGATAGCTTCATCAAACCTCACGTCTAATTCATCATCTGTAACTGTCAATCGAAATACATAAACGCCATTTACCAAACCATCGACACTCAATGTTTCGGTTGTATCATTGGTTAAAGTTGCTGTATTTGGACCACTTATTTGCGACCATTGATACGTTACACTACCTCCGTCAGGATCACTACCAGAACCATTCAATGTAGCAGAACTTGGCATTACGTTTTGATCAGGGCCTGCATCTACGATCGGCTCATCATCAGCAACTGGTACGGTTTGATTCTCGTATATTCTAGGAAAATTCTTTGGTCCACTACCATCAAACCAACCGTTTGAAATAACATCTAAATCTCCATCATTATCAATGTCGGTAACTCGTGCACCATCATGATGCGCTTGTCCTGGTATACCAGGGTTTAAAACTCGCTTTATGAACGTACCGTCAACGCACAAGTTATTTTCAAATGCAAGTAATCTAAAATCTCCAATCCACTCCCCTACCACGATGTCGACATCTCCATCGAAATCCATGTCAGTTGCAAAAACACTCAAACTACCATTGACGTCAGTATCCAATACATTTTTAGTCCAGAGTTGGGTAGGATCAGCAGGAGCAGCAAACCATGCGAATTCACTAGCATTAGGATCTGAAGTGAATGCACTTAATTGACCAACCACTGCATCTAAGTCTCCATCTCGATCAAAATCTGCTAACTGTGCTCTATCTTCTGTAGTCGCATAATTAATTCCTGTACTAAAGGTCGTCCAGCCACCACCGGTACTTAAATCATTTCTAAGCCAATTAGAACCTTGAAATAAATCGAGGTCATTATCTTGGTCGATATCACCAGCTTGAATATCCTCTCCTGTAGAATCAAGGCTAAGAGTTTCTAAGGTCCACATTCCCGTTGTAGGATCAGGTGAAGGTGTCAATAATTGCATTGGGTCATTCGTAGCCTCAGCTCCGTTCCAATTGATTGCCATTTGATAGGGTCCAGCGACTTCAAAAACACCACCAGCAATCCCAGCTAAGAACGGTTCGCTAAAAGTAGAAGTCCCAGACGGTATGTTTGAAAATACCGTAAAATTACCAGA
This sequence comes from uncultured Flavobacteriaceae bacterium, assembly GCA_937936275.1. Classification (GTDB taxonomy): domain Bacteria; phylum Bacteroidota; class Bacteroidia; order Flavobacteriales; family Flavobacteriaceae; genus Maribacter_C. Next base: position 166 of record CALHCJ010000026.1, on the reverse strand, counting down.
ACCATCATTCTGGGCCCAAACTAAATCAGAACCTTGATAGGTGCCTGTTGTTCCCAATAAATCTAAATCACCATCTTGGTCAAAATCGTGAACATGAGCAACGTTGTTGAATGTATTACCAATTTCGCTTCTTATCCAATTACCTTGAACACTACCAGGATTTTTA
>CALHCJ010000025.1 GCA_937936275.1 uncultured Flavobacteriaceae bacterium | reverse complement strand
ATAAAGAAAAGTCAGCTTTCGCGATTACAGCACAACATCGTGCTGGTAAGAATGAAAAGTATACCATGTACCTTTTTGGTACCGATTTGAAGCAGCATGTGGAATATGATTTTACGGCCCAAACGCAAGATAAGAATTATGCTTTTGAGAATATAGAAGTTTCTAAAGATCTGAAGACGGTTTATTTTATGGGAAAAGCCTTTTTTAAGAAAAGAAGGTTTGATGTTAAAGAGAGACGTTTTCAGTATGAATTGGTTCGAGTAACTAATCAAAACCATCAAATACAAGAATTTGCTGAGACAGGAAAGTTTCCCGAATCTTTAAAACCCGTCCTCTCCAAGGGAGAATTAATTGTGCTAGGTTTTTATGCTGATCGTAAAGACAATCGCTATAATGGATTGGTTCATTACAAATTAAATCCTTCAACCTTAACCATACAGAGTAGAAAATACAATCCGTTTTCAGATCAGTTTATGTTAGATAAATTTGGCAGAGAAGTAGACGCAACAATTAAAAATTTGATTTTCAAAGACGTTCATGTTACGGCAAATAATGACATCATATTTAGTGCAGAAGAATACTTTGTAACGGAAGGAGAAGATTTTGATGGTAACAGCTCAAGAAAAGTAAATCGCTATCACTATAATGATATTGTTTGTGCAAAGTTGAACGCCTCTGGCAACATGGAGTGGGCTAGAAATATTAATAAAGCAGAGGTTACCCAAGGCGATGAGTCTTATGCTTCATATACATCATATGGTCAGAGCGATGATATGTATTTCTTTATAAATTCTGGAGAAAACCCTCAGAAGTTAGGCAAAGATCGAATTATTTTTAAGCAAGGCTATAGTCGTAACCCGAATATGTTTGTTATTAAAATTGATGAGAAAGGCGAAGTAACGCACAAAAAACTAATTGATGACAAGGAGGTTCGATTGCCCATTATGGTTTCTAGACCACTAGTTGATTCAAGTGAAGATCAGCTCATATTTTATGCAAAACGCGGAAGTAAAAAACAATTGATACGTGTTGCTGTTGGTGTCGAGTTAAGCACCCCTGCCAAATAGATGTTTTAAGCACACCTCTTTACAATTAACACTTTTGATTATTCATAATTAGGAAATAATCCATATTTTTGGAATAAATCCAATAATTGAATCCAAAAGAGACTATCAAAGGCCGTGGAGCACAACAAAATGTACACAATCGATTCTTTTCAGAAATTCACGAGACACGCGATGATTTTTTAGAATTTTGCCGGGTAGAAGGTGAGGAAGCCGATCAAAATAGAACCCAGTATCTTCCTATTTTTCCGAAAACGATAGTGAATAAGGTTACGAGTCCTGATGTGGGAATGCAGTACTCTATGAATCCGTATCAAGGTTGCGAGCATGGTTGTATTTACTGCTATGCTAGAAATTCACATGAATTTTGGGGTTACAGTGCTGGCTTAGATTTTGAGCGAAAAATTTTAATTAAAAAAGATGCTCCAAAACTTTTAGAAGCCAAATTAAAAAGTAAAAATTGGAAAGCTTGTACTATTGTTTTATCGGGAAATACCGACTGCTATCAGCCTGCAGAAAAGAAGTTTAAAATTACCAGAGCTTGTTTAGAAATATTCTTAAAATACCGGCATCCGGTGGCAATTATCACTAAAAATTCTCTGATTTTAAGAGATTTAGATTTACTAAAAGAACTCCACAAATATGGCCTGGTAGGAGTTAACGTTTCTATTACCTCACTCTCTGAAGAAACGCGCAGAATTTTGGAGCCGAGAACAGCTACTATCAAAAAAAGATTAGAAACAATTCGTGTATTATCTGAAAATAAAATTCCTGTCAATGCGATGTTAGCACCGATAATTCCCGGAATCAACAGTCATGAAATTATGAACTTGGCTAAGGCAGTTTCCGAAGCTGGCGCGATATCATTTGCATTTACCGTTGTTCGCTTGAACGGGGCGATCGGACAAATTTTTACCGATTGGATTCGCAAGACATTACCTGATCGGGCAGATAAAGTATTACACCAAATAGAAGCGTGTCATGGGGGTACTTTGAATGATAGTCGTTTTGGAGTTCGTGGCAGGGGTGATGGAAAAATTGCGAAGCAAATTCATGACTTAGTTCGTATTGCAAGGCACATGTATTTTAAAGACCAAGTATTCCCGAAATTAAATACAAGCTTACATGAGGAATATAAGAAGGGGCAGTTGCGATTGTTTTAATGGTAATTCCTCTCTTTTGGCAAGAAAATGTATTACGAAATCCATAATGGACCTCTTGTAATATTCCTAGAATGGTAATGAAATAGTAGCGTTTCTTGAGTAGTGTTAAAACTGTCCAAAAATAAAATCCAAAAGGCAACCATCACCCGTATAAGAGGATGAAAACATTATTTGAAAAAACACATTTATGAGAATTGAAAATACTTTAGTGAAAAGACCTTTGAGAACAGGTTTTATTCGTAAGGTGAAGAATTTTATCGAAACTGCAAATGCATGGGGCATTTTCGTAATGGGAAGCACCTTGGTTTTAATGCTGGGTTCAGCCTATTTAGCTTTTATATTAAGAAATGATTTGACCCAATTCAATATAGCAAGATCTACTTCAACATTAGGGGCTATTTTTATGAACATCGCTATCGGCTTATTCATTTTTAAAGCGGCCTTCTTTCTTTTTACGGTATATAAATATTTCAAATACAAGGCGATTCCATCAGTTTCTGATGACCAATTACCAACATGTACAGTAATAGTGCCGGCTTATAATGAAGGAAAACAAGTTTTTGACACTTTAATGAGTTTAGCAGAAAGTGATTTTCCGGAAGACAAGTTACAGTTGTTATCGATTGATGATGGTAGTCAAGATGACACATGGCATTGGATGAAGGAAGCCAAAAAAGTTTTGGGAGACCGCGTAACGATTTTCCAACAGCCTAAAAATATGGGTAAACGCCATGGCTTGTACAGAGGTTTTAATGAAGGTAGAGGCGAAATCTTTGTAACAGTGGATAGTGATTCAATTGTCAATCCCGACACCCTGCGTAATCTTGTGAGCCCTTTTGTTGTGAATGAAAATTGTGGAGCGGTTGCAGGTAACATTCGTGTGCTGAATAACAAGAAAGCCATACTTCCAAAAATGTTAGATGTGAGTTTTGTAATGAGCTTTGAATTTGTGCGCTCTGCTGAGAGTGCCTTAAATTCTGTACTTTGTACCCCTGGTGCACTGGCAGCGTACCGTAGAACGGCAGTATTCAATTGTTTGGATGCATGGATCAATCAAACGTTTATGGGTCAAGCTTCCGATATTGGTGAAGATCGTGCCATGACCAATATGATCTTGAAACAAGGGTACCATGTATTATTTCAAAGAAACGCATACGCATATACGAATGTGCCTGAGCAATATAAAGGGCTATATAAAATGTTCATTCGTTGGGGAAGAAGTAATGTTCGCGAGAATATTCAAATGTCAAAATATGTATTTACAAACTTTAGAGAAGGTTCTAAACTAGGTGCTCGACTTTTATTCTTGAGTCAATCTTCAAAAATTATAATGAGCTACCC
>CALHCJ010000024.1 GCA_937936275.1 uncultured Flavobacteriaceae bacterium | reverse complement strand
CGCAAATAACAATTGGTATCCTACGAATAGTAATAGTATTCCAATCGCTATGTAACCGTAGTGTTTTGGTCTTAATCCTTTTTTCTTTTCGAGTTGTATGTCCATTTTATTTAGTTCGTTTTATTAGTGACACAAAGGCTTACTCTTAATCGCTCTAGTAGGTATACTTAAAGAACCCTCTAAGCGATCTTCCCAAATTTGAAACCTCACATCTATTGATTCGTATGCTGTATTTTTTATAGTATCCATGACGGTTATACATTAATTTCTTTAGTTATAGTCTTCTTAGTTAATATTAAAAACAGGCAATCCGTTATAAAAATCTAAGGTACTTTTATTGATCTCTGAACGTAATCTAACTTGTAAATTTTCGTTTTGAGCACTTGCAAATAGGTTTTTCGCGGTAAACAAATCGATACCATTAATCATTCCCTTTTCATAGCGCTTCTGCGCGACGGTAAAAGCCAACCGTTGGGCTTCCATATTTTGTCCGCTTTGTTCTAACTCTACTTGCAATGAATTGTAATCTTGAACCAACTGTTGTATGGTTTGAAAAAGAATCTGCTCTTGTAATTCTAAGTTGTTTTCTTGTCGAAGTCTTTCAATTTTAGCCTGTTTGACTTGAGAACGAGCTGACCACCCATTGCTTATCGGAACCACTAGGTTTAGCCCAAAAAATCGTGAAGTATTATCTCTAAATTGATCTCGAAACGGTAAAGTATTCCCCAGGTCGTCTTGAAAAGTTTCGAAATATCCCGTACCAATACCTGCAAAAAGCGATAATGATGGATAAAGATTTCCTCTGGCGACACCTACTTGTTTTTTGGCTGCCTTTGCTCGCAACTCTTGCCCTTTTATTAAGGGAAGAAAGTCTCTCGCTTTTGAATATATCGAGTCTGATTTGATAGCTTGCATTTTATTAATATCAACAATCTCATCTAGGCCTACTTCAATTTCTATATTTGAGGTGTTTTTGAGATTCATTTCTTGAATCAAAGTCAACTTGGCTGAAGCCAATTGATTTTTACTTTGTGTTAGATTCAACTCATCGGCTAACAAGGTTGATTTTGCAGCATACCGATCAGCACCTGCCATTAATCCTAATTCAATTTGCTTTTCAATCAATTCGTAGTTAGTTTTCGAAACTCCTAATTGCTCATTGGCTATGGCCACCAACCCCTCAGAAAAACGAATGTTATTGAATGCTTGCATTACCCGAAACGCAAGTAAGTACTTTTGTTGTAACGTTTCTTTTTTGGCTGCTTTGTACAAAAATTTAGATGCTTTAATCGCATTTAACTTTTGAAAACCTTGAAATAAATCAATATTAGATTGAACCGAGTAATTATTTGAAAAGAAATCTTGTACCACAAAAGTACCAGTATTAGGGTCCTCTGCTCTACCAGAACTAATCGTATAATTGGAATTACCATTTACTTGAGGTAACAGATCACGTATAGACTGTCTGTAGGTTTCTCTGCCAGATTCTCCATTAAATTGAAAATCTTTCAATTGGAGATTATTTTCTAAGGCGTATGTGACACATTCCTCCATCGTCCATTTTTCTTGGGCGACTAGACTTGCTCCAAAAAGGAAGCAAGTAATAAGTTGTATCGAAAATTTTAATTTCATCGTTTAAATCTTATTGTTTTTTAAAACTCAAATGTCATTCGCCAACTAACATCTTGATTGGTATTCAAAATTGTAATTACTCATCCAGTAGTAGACTGATATGTCAGCTTTATAACCACAGCTGTGCCACAAACATAAGTTAATGAAAATCAGTTATTTATGTTTATTTGAACTTTTTAAATTCTAAAGTACTGTAAAATACTTGTACACCATTTGTCAAAAAAATTGACACTTTATAAAATTTGTACAAATCAAGTTGTAGCTTTAAAATGTGAACATTTCCAATGAACTTGGTATTGGAAAGCGTATCAGACTCATTTCTAAATTAATTGGAATGTTTTTTGGTACAGCAGTAAACAACAAACCAACTGTTATGTTAGAGGCGAAAGTTCTAGTCATTGATGACAACAAAAGTGTACTTAGTGCATTAGAAATTTTATTACAATTTGAATATAAAACGGTTCAAACGATATCGAATCCGAATCAAATATCATCCTTTCCAAAATTGGTCGATTTTGATATTGTTTTACTTGACATGAATTTCTCTGCTGGAGTAAACACTGGAAACGAGGGACTTTACTGGCTTCGAGAAATTCGAAAAAAAGCCCCCCAAATCTCTGTCATTATGATGACTGCCTATGGTGCGGTAGATTTAGCAGTAAAGGCTTTAAAAGAGGGCGCAGCAGATTTTATTTTAAAGCCATGGAATAATGATAAACTTCTTGCCACCGTTAAATCGGCTTACGAACTCCGAAAATCACGAAAAGAAATCAATCAACTCAAACAAAAGCAAAGTAATCTCAAACAGGTTATCAATCAAAAGAGAACCAAGATTATTGGTCAATCGACAACCCTTACAGCAGTCTTAAAGCTTGTAGGTAAAATTGCAAAGACAGACGTTAATGTTTTAGTTACGGGTGAGAATGGTACGGGAAAAGAATTGATAGCTCAAGAAGTACACCAACTATCAGATCGAAAAGATGAAGTTTTTATTTCGGTAGATATGGGTTCTATCTCGGAAAACCTATTTGAAAGTGAGCTTTTCGGACATTTAAAAGGTTCTTTTACGGATGCCAAAGAAGACCGAGCTGGTAAGTTTGAAGCAGCAAGTGGAGGAACTTTGTTTTTAGATGAAATAGGAAATCTATCACTGCAAACACAGGCCAAACTATTATCTGCTATTCAAAACAAGACCATTGTGAGGGTAGGTTCTAACAAAGCTATTCCCGTTGATATTCGATTGATATGCGCTACGAATGAAAACTTGGACCAAATGGTAGCTGACGGACTTTTTAGAGAAGATTTACTATATCGAATTAATACGATTATGGTTGAGGTTCCGCCATTGCGTGAACGTGGAAATGACATCATAATTTTGGCAGATTTCTATTTAAATAAGTTTACCTCAAAATATGGAAAGCCAGGATTAAAAATCAATAAAGATGCTCAAGACAAATTGCTTTCTTATCCTTGGCCAGGAAATGTTCGTGAGCTACTACATACTATTGAGAGGGCAGTCATTTTGTGCGAAGAAAACGTCTTAAGGCCAGCTGACTTTTTATTGAATTCTAAAGCCTCAGTTATTACAGAAAATAATCAAATCACATTAGAGGAAATGGAGTTACAAATGATATTAAATGCTCTTGATCAACACGATGGAAATTACAGTGCTGCCGCCGAGCAATTGGGCATTTCAAGACAAACACTTTATAACAAAATGAAAAAAATAGGAAAGTGATTACTTCTTCGCT
>CALHCJ010000023.1 GCA_937936275.1 uncultured Flavobacteriaceae bacterium | reverse complement strand
AAAGATGTAGAATCCTTCAATCCTCCTGGCTCGCCTGAGGATATGTCAAACTTTATTACAGCAGTAATTCATGAAGGTTCTTTTGACAAATTAGCTTCTTACATTGATCAAGCCAAAAAAGATCAGAAAGCAAAAATTCTAGTTGGCGGAAACTATGATAAATCAAAAGGTTATTTTATTGAACCCACGGTTATTGTAACTACAGATCCAAAATACACTACGATGGAAACAGAGTTATTCGGACCTGTTGTTACCATTTACGTATACGACGATAAAAACTGGAGTAAAACGTTAAAATTGGTAGATGAAACTTCGGAATATGCATTAACAGGAGCCGTTCTTTCAACGGATAGATACGCCATTGACGAGGCAACAAAAGCCTTACAGAACTGCGCTGGAAATTTCTATATCAATGACAAACCTACGGGTGCCGTTGTTGGTCAACAACCTTTCGGAGGTGCTAGAGCATCAGGAACCAATGATAAGGCAGGCTCAGCACAAAACTTACTGCGTTGGGTTTCTCCAAGGTTAATCAAAGAAACTTTCGTTACGCCTGAAGATTATCGCTATCCGTTTTTAGGGTAAAGAATGATCTCTGAATTAAACAAAACCCACACTTTTTAAGTGTGGGTTTTTTTATGCGCAACTTATTGTAACATATGCCATCTTAAAGAAAATTTATGTTCTGGTATGAAAAAAATTGTCGTACTCTTTTTTTTCGCTTTATTTCTCTTGGTTTGTTGTTCTAATGATGATGATAACGTTAGGCCTGCATGTGGTGTTTTGAATCCTGTGCAAGACTTAGCATGGCTAAAAAGTGAGATAGAACGAAGGAATGCCAATCCATCCGAAGACATGAAGTACTGTTATATTGTTCAAGCAACCCTCAATGCTCAGGATGTGTTTATTTACGAAGATTGCAATCCGTTGATCGACAAAGCTATATTTATACTGGACTGCGAAGGTAATGCGATCGACACATCAGATAGCTCGAATTCATTCGCTGATTTAGAAAGTCGAAAAGTTATTTGGAAGCCCAGAGACTTTGTGTGTGACCTATCCTTTTAACCATAAATTTCTGAGAACTTAATTTCTAACCAAGCACAAAACAGAAATCTGTTTTGTATCATTTATTTGGTACATTTGACTGTTCCCGTGTAGACATATAATTTTTAATCTAAAAACAACACCATGAAAATGAAACTTTTATTAATGTCAACCTTGGCATTATCACTCACTAGTTTAAAGGCACAAGACAATTTAGCACAATCCACTATACAAACTGTCTTGCAGGGCAATCAAGGGCAAGTCATTCAGTTGGCTGAAGCTTTTTCGGAAGAACAATATGATTGGAGACCTTCCGAAGGAGTTAGCTCGGTCGGTGAAGCTCTAATGCATGTTGCTGGAGCTAACTACTATTTGGCTTCTAAAATGGGCTTTCCTCCGCCTGAAGATGTGGATATGATGGCCTTAGGAAAAATAAGCGGTAAAGCTAATATTATCGCTGCTTTGAAAAAATCAAACGCTTTTGTACTTGAAAAAATCACCATGGTCGAAACTGCTTCTTTGAATGAAGAAGTAGATTTTGGTTTTGCCAAAATGAATAAACTTGGCGGGCTTTTAGCTATGATGGAGCATAATGGTGAGCACAAAGGACAACTAATTGCCTATGCGCGATCCAACGGGGTAGTTCCACCTTGGAGTAAGTGATAAAAGAGTTGTTGAGAAAAAGGTGCTAAAAAGCACCTTTTTCTATTTTGTAATTCTAGCCTTTGGCCAATTATACTTTATATTTCAAGGGTAAATAAACCACTTTTTTAGTATCAAAAAAATCTTCTTCAAAGTAATCAGTTAACTCAAAAATTTGAGCATTTCTATACCCTTTTAATTCTTCAGATAAATCACCTCCTTTTAGATAGAGAATACCATTTCTCATTTGGTGCGTAGATTCTTTTTTAATCTTTCCTTTCACCCAATGGGTAAAAGTAGGCATAGCGGCCACTGCCCTACTGATTATAAAGTCAAATTGACCTTTTATCTCTTCTACTCTAGAATTGATAGAAATAACATTTGTGATACCTAAACCTTTAATAACCTCATCAACTACTTTAATTTTTTTTCCAATAGAGTCGACCAAAGTAAACTGAGTCTCTGGAAATAAAATGGCCAAAGGTATTCCTGGAAAGCCACCTCCAGTGCCAACATCGAGCACTTGACTTCCAGAAGAAAATTGCTGAATTTTAGCGATACCCAATGAATGTAAAACATGCCGTAGATAAAGTTCATCAATGTCTTTTCGAGAAACCACGTTGATTTTCAGATTCCAGTCTTGGTACAAAGCCTCTAATAACTTGAATTGATCTATCTGCTCTTCAGTTAATGCAGGAAAGTATTTCACTACAATTTCTATGCTCATCCCATTTAAAATTTGGACAAAAATAGTATATTCACCTGTGCTAATATTTTCTTTTTTTGGGAAAGTATTCAGAATAAAGGCCTAGTTATATTTTATCTTTGTAAAAAATTACGCTTACTATGAAACAGAATACTGTTCGATTTTCGAGAAAAGATTCCGCTCAATTTTTTAAAACACTAAATAAAAGAGTAAATGATTATTTCAAGGAAAATCAACTAAAAAAAACAGGTAACTGGCGACTGCATTTAAAGACAATTATTATGTTCGCTATGTTTCTAACGCCTTACTTCTTAATTCTAACCCTAGGACTTCCTACTTGGGCAAATTTGTTACTTACCATTTTGATGGGCGTAGGTATGGCGGGTGTTGGAATGAATGTAATGCATGATGGCAATCACGGTTCCTATTCCAATAAAAAATGGGTCAACAAATTAATGGGGAGTAGCATCTATATTTTAGCTGGCAATGTCTACAATTGGCAAGTGCAACATAATGTATTGCATCATACTTACACCAACATTCACGAACATGATGAGGATATGGAGGCTGGTCGTATTCTCCGTTTTTCAAAACATGCCGAATGGAAAAAGCATCATAAATTTCAGCATTTATATTCTGTTTTTCTTTACGGACTACTAACTTTTAATTGGGCAATAACGACTGATTTTCAGCAAATGTATCGCTACATGAAACGAAAACTTTCGTATGGCAAACTCCCCAGCCCGGCGATGAATTGGAGTACCTTAGTTATAACTAAATTATTGTATGTGACTATCTGGATTGTACTTCCCCTAATTTTTGTAGACATCGCTTGGTGGAAGATTCTTTTAGGCTTTTTCATCATGCATTATGTGGCAGGTGTAATTTTAAGTGTAACTTTTCAATTAGCTCATATTGTAGATGACGCACAAACACCCTTACCCGATGAAAGTGGAACCATGAAAAATACATGGGCAATTCATCAGTTGTTCACCACTGTAAATTTTGGTACTAAAAATAAAATTGTCAACTGGTTTACGGGCGGATTAAACCATCAAGTAGAACATCATATTTTTCCTAATATTAGTCACGTTCACTACACTAAAATTTCCAAAATAGTAAAAGAGACTGCTAAGGAGTTCAATTTGCCCTACAATGAATACAAGACAACTAGAAAAGCAATTTTTTCACATTTTAAACATTTGAAAGAGTTAGGCAAACAGCCTGCTTTACAAGTATAGAGATAAGAAGTAAATAAGACTTTTAAATCGCTCTTTATTCAATTTGCAATCAGCAATGGATATGGGGCGATTTTAATTTGCTTGACTATTCACAAACTGTATTCAAATAGTTAATAATCAAATCCTTTTTCTTGTATTAAAGAATTACAATTGTTTTAATTTTGCAATTCATTATTAAAGAAAAATGTAACCCTTCTATCCAATGGGGAGGAGTAACCTAAAAGAGACCTTCGTATGAGCAACCAACTATCTGACAGAATTAACAGTGTAACTCCTTCAGCAACACTTGAAATGGCTGCAAAAGCTCGAGAACTACGAGCGGCCGGTAAAGATATCATCGGATTAAGTTTGGGCGAACCAGATTTTAATACGCCTGACTATATTAAAGATGCTGCGATACAAGCTGTAAATGACGACTACAATTCCTACACGCCGGTAGATGGTTATGTTGATTTAAAAAAGGCCATTATAACAAAATTTAAAAGAGATAATAATCTTTGCTATGAGCCATCTCAATTAGTTGTTTCAACAGGTGCCAAACAAGCCTTATATAATGTAGCTCAGGTGGTCTTAAATGATGGTGATGAAGTGATACTACCTTGTCCTTATTGGGTGAGTTATAGTGATATTGTAAAATTGGCTGGTGGTGTTCCCGTAGAAGTCGCTACGTCAATTGAGAAGGACTTTAAAATGACTCCTGAGCAACTAGAAGCTGCAATTACTCCAAAAACGAAAATGCTATGGTATAGCTCACCTTGTAACCCTAGTGGTTCTATTTATAGTGAGGCTGAGTTAAGAGGACTAGCAGATGTCTTGCAAAAACACCCCCAAATTATTGTAGTCAGTGATGAAATTTATGAGCATATCAACTACGGCGTAACCGCTCATGCGTCTATGGCTGCTTTTGAAGATATGTATGATCGTACGGTTACTGTAAACGGGGTAGCAAAAGCCTTCGCCATGACGGGTTGGAGAATAGGATATATTGGTGCACCTACCTATATAGCTAGGGCTTGTAACAAATTGCAAGGTCAAGTAACCAGCGGAGCAAACTGTATCGCGCAGCGTGCTGTTATTACCGCTTTGGTTGAATCTCCCGATCGTGTACAATTTATGGTTGACGAATTCAAAGGACGTCGAACCCTGATTTTGGAGTTGTTAAATAATATCGACGGATTCAAATGTAATGAGCCAGAGGGGGCGTTTTATGTCTTTCCTGACGTTACAGCATATTTTGGAAAAACCATAAAGGGAACCACTATAAACAATGCCTCTGATTTTGCAATGTACTTATTAGAAAATGCGAACGTTGCTACGGTTACTGGTGATGCGTTTGGCAATGGTAATTGTATTCGTATTTCGTATGCTGCGTCAGAAAAAGAAATTCGTGAGGCGGTTTCGAGAATAAAAATTGCGCTGAATTAAGTGAATACAAGTACAACATTTAGTCCTAACGACTTCTTCATATCTTGGGGCTTCATTTTAGAAGACAAGTTACTTTTTAATTAAGTCCTTTTCCAAAAATAAGGTGTAAGTAAGATTAGAACAGTAAATAATTCTAGTCTACCCGCTAGCATCAAAAAACCACACCACCATTTACCTGCATCTGGCAAACCATTGAAATTACTAACTGGATTTAAGCTTCCTAATGCCGGACCAACATTTCCAAGGGATGATGCAGCACCACCAATAGCAGATTGAAAGTCTAATCCTAAGATTCCGAGAACTAATGCTCCGATAATAAAAAGCAGCATATATAGCACGAAGAAGCCTATAATATTATAAACAATATCTTGTTTTACCGTCTTATCTTTATAGCGGACAGGAATAATAGCATTCGGATGTAAGGTGCGCTTAAACTCAAGCAATCCATTTTTTATAATAAGCAAATGACGCATCACTTTAATGCCACCTGCTGTCGAACCAGCCGAACCACCTAAGAAAAATAATCCGAAAAAAAAGATAGTTAAAAAGGGGGTCCAACTCGTGAAATCTGCGGTAACAAAACCTGTGGTAGTTACTACTGCAATCACTTGAAACAAGGCATGCCGGAAGGAACTCTCTCCCTCTCCTAAGACCATGGGATGATATTCTGTTACCGCAACATTTGCTTGTGTATAGATAACAACTGCTGCAACCAATGTAAATACTAGTGTAAATCCTACATAGAACCTAAATTCTTCATTTTGAAAAACTTTTTGAACTTTCCCTTTAAAAGCGAAATAACTCAATACAAAATTACTCCCTGCTAAAAACATAAAAAAGATAATGATGTATTGAATAATAGGAGAATCGTTCCAATAAGCAACGCTTAAATTTTTAGTAGAGAAACCACCCGTTGACAGGGTCGCCAAAGCGTGATTAATCGCATCAAAAAATGACATTCCCGCAACGCTTAGCAACAAGGTTTCGGCTGCAGTATACCCGACATAAATTAACCATAAACGCTTCGCAGTATCTGTAATTCTAGGATGTAATTTATCTGCGCTAGGGCCTGGAGCTTCGGCAGCAAAGAGCTGCATGCCTCCTATGCCCAATAGTGGCAAGATCGCAATTGCAAGTACAATAATACCCATACCACCAATCCAATGCGTCAAACTGCGCCAAAGCAATATTCCTTCTGGTAGCGCCTCAATATCATCTAAGATAGACGCCCCTGTGGTCGTATACCCTGAAATAGTTTCAAAAAATGCATTAGTAACCCCTGGTATTGCACCTGAAAACAGATAGGGCAGCATTCCTGAAAGCGACATTACAATCCAGCCAAAAGTTACTATGATATACCCCTCTTTACGTTGAACTTCTTTTTTATGATTGCGAGTTGCATAAAAAAGCATTAGTCCTGATACCATGGTTGTTATGGAAGCTAAAGTAATATCTAAGGTTGCGCCGTCATTATAAATTAAGCTAGTGATAACTGCAAATAGCATAAACCCCCCGTTTACGAGAAGTAAAACGCCCATGATATGCAGAATAATTCTAGAATTTAGTCGCATCTTAGGTAAACAGTCTTTCGATTCTAGCAATAGCCTCAGGCAAACAGCAAACCACAACACAATCTCCTGCTTTGATTTGAAAACCGCCTAATGCGATCGTACCCACTCCATCACGAACGACGCCGCCTATGGTTGCTTCTTTTGGAAAATCTAAATCGCGAATTACACTACCTGTAACCTTAGATTCTGGTTTTACCACAAATTCTAAAATTTCTGCATTTAGGTTATTCAAACGCATCGAAGCAACGACATCACCTTTTCGAATATGTCTAAAAATATTATTTGCTGCTAATAACTTTTTATTGATTAAGGTATCAATACCGATAGAATGAGAGAGCTGAAAATAATCCATATTCTCTACCAAAGCGATTGTTTTCTTAATATGTTTTGATTTTGCGACCAGACAAGACATGATATTTGTCTCAGAGTTGCCAGTGACTGCTATAAAGGCATCCATCGATTCTAAATTTTCTTCCTCTAATAATTCAACATTTCTACCGTCACCATTAATTACCAGAGCGGTAGGAAGGTCGTCGGCTAAATCAAATGCCTTTTCCTTATTCTTCTCAATGAGCTTTACATTAAACTTTTTTACACACAGATCTCGTGCCGCTTTAAAGCCAACTTTAGACCCTCCTAAAATCATAACGTTGCGAATCTCCTCCTTTTTCTTACCCGTAAGTTTGTATAGTTCATCTACTCCCTCCTTAACAGTAATAAAATATACCTGATCTCCTTCTTTAAAAACCGTATCACCTCTTGGAATAACGGTATACTGGGTACCCAAACGTTTTAAAGCAATTGGCATAAAATGAAGTTCTGGAAATATTGTCGCTGCTTCCTTTACCATTTTACCAACAAAAGGGGCTGATTTTGGCAAAGAAACACCAATCATGATGAGTTCACCTTCTTCAAATTCGTAGGTATCGTTAAATGCAGATTTATTGAGCAATAATTGAATTTCTGTTGCCGCTAACTCTTCTGGAGATATCAATTCATCAATACCCAATTCATCAAACCTGATTGTCTCTTTACAATCTACAAACTCTGTATTAGAAATACGAGCAATCGTTCGTTCACATCCTAATTGTTTTGCCAACATACAAAGCGTAATATTGGTTGTTTCCGAAGAAGTAACTCCAATCACTAAATTAGATTCTTGTACCCGGGCATCCTTAAGTACAGCAATTGAGGTAGCATCACCTCTTAAAACACGTATGTCTAAATGGTTATCTGCATAGTTCAAACTCTCTTTATCTGTGTCAATCAAAGTAATATCTTGCGATTCGTAAGAAAGTAGTTTTGCCAAATGAAAGCCTACCTCACCAGCACCTGCTATTATAATTTTCATTTAATATAACTATGTTGTTTCGAAGTGGTTTTAAGTATCCACCCCAACTTAGAAAAAAGAATCCTCAGGGGAATCTTAGCTTTTTTGCAGCTCATGTTAAGAAAAGTTTGCAATATATTGCGTGGCAAAATTAATGTTTTTTTATCACCTCACCACTGAATTAACACAAGTATTAAACTACTACTCAATCACTTTATTGCATAACATTCAAGCCCTTATGTCAAGCCTTATATCGTATCTTTGCCAAAAATTTGCTATAAATGGCTAAAAAAGTCACTCCTTACAAAGACTCTGAACTTGGAAAAAAAGAACAGGTCACCAAAATGTTCGATACGATATCAAAGAACTATGACGGTTTAAATCGTGTTATCTCTTTCGGTATTGATATTAAATGGCGCAAACGAGTTGTGGCCATTTTAACGAAAAAGAAACCTAAGTCGATTCTTGATATCGCTACAGGAACTGGCGATCTTGCCATCAATATGATTGAAACTGGAGCCCAGAGAATTGTAGGTTTAGATATCTCACCAGGAATGCTTGAAGTTGGTAAAGAAAAAGTCAACGATAAGAAATTAGATAAAACCATTGAAATGGTGGTGGGTGATAGTGAAAACCTCCCTTTCGAAGAAAATTCATTTGACGCAGTCACCGTAGCTTTCGGTGTTCGAAATTTTGAAAGCCTTGAAAAAGGACTGGCAGAAATTTATCGGGTACTTAAACCTGCAGGAACTTTCGTGGTTCTAGAGACTGCCGTACCCACCAAAACCCCTTTTAAACAAGGATATCGTTTTCATTGTAATTATGTGCTACCCTTTGTAGGGCGTCTTTTTTCGAAAGATCGGTCTGCATACACCTATTTATCTGAATCTGCAGCAGTTTTTCCACATGGCGAAAACTTCAACAATATTTTACGCAAAATTGGGTTTATAGAGGTAGAGAACAAACCTCAAACGTTCGGGGTGGCCTCTATTTATGTAGCAACCAAAGCCCTTAATTAGCAATAAAATTTAGATTTCGTTAGAGTATATAATTGAAAATGAAATCTTTATAATTTTAAATTGAATGCGAAAACTCCTTTTTATTTTCCTAGTGATGTTTCTTGGTAGTCGCCCACTATTGGCACAATTCAATGAAAAGCCAGTTCTGAATATTGAAAACAAGGATAAAAAGTTCTTGAACTACGGGTATTACTTGGGACTCAATCGCTACGGTTTTAAATTCAATTATAAGAATAATCTAGGGGATAAGAATACAGATGTTCAGGTACTTAAATCTACTGGATTTAATGTTGGTCTGATTGGTGAGATGCGGGTGAACGAATTTTTAGACGTACGAATCGAACCAGGTTTGGCCTATACTGCACGTACTTTAGGTTTTCCAGGATTTGCGGAAGAGAGAGATGCTATTCGCGAAGTGAAATCAACCTATATTAACTTTCCGCTACTTTTAAAAGTAAACACTAGAAGAATAGGAAACTGGAAACCTTTCATTGTAGGTGGTGGATCAGCATCTTTGAATTTAGGAAGTAACGAAGATAGCCTAGATGATAACGCTTCTGGAACCTTTCGAATGAATAAATGGGTATATAATTACGAACTAGGTTTTGGTATTGACTTTTATCTCGAATACTTTAAATTCACACCCTCTATTCGAGGTGTTTTTGCCCTAAATAATGAACTAATACCTGATGACGATCCGAATAGCCCTTGGACAAGTAATATAGCAAGTATGCGTTCTAGAGGTATCTTTATCAACTTAACCTTTGAATAAAAGTTATCTCCGTCTAATTTCGCTCAATAAGATTGCTGATGCGGTAGCTACATTTAAACTCTCTGTAGTTTGACTTTTAGATTGAGGAATAGCTATTTTTTTCGCCACTAAATTTTCAACTTCCTTTGAAATTCCATTTGCCTCATTTCCTAAAATTAGAATTCCGACTACTGGCAATTTGGTTGTATAAACCGAATCTCCATCCATAAAAGCGCCATATACTGGTAGCGAAGTATCTTCAAGAAATTTAAGAATATCGGTATAGGTTACATTTAATCGAGCGATTGAACCCATAGTAGCTTGTAAAACCTTCGGATTATAACAATCAACGGTTTGTTTAGAACAAACCAAATTTTTAATTCCAAACCAATCACACAAACGGATGATTGTGCCTAAGTTTCCCGGGTCACGCACCTCATCAAGAACGACTACCCAATCATCAAAAACTACTTCTGTCAAATCAGGCATATAAAAAACGCCTAAAACACCATTTGGGTTTTTAAGTTGACTGACTTGTTTTAGTTCGCTAGGCGTAATCTGAAAATAATTATCCTCTATTTTAGAAAAAAAATTAGGTTCGGTGTAATAGATTTCAAACGGTTTTAAATTGGCATCTAATAGTTCTTGAACCGTCTTTTTTCCTTCTACAAAAAATAAGCCGAGTTCATTTCGGTACTTTTTTTGATGTAAGCGTCGTATTCGTTTTAATTGGCTTTTACCAACCATACAAGTAATGTGTTTTTTAATGTATTTTTGAACTCTATGAGGACCCTTTTGCCCAATAAAAAAAGTTGTACTAAAATAAGCTTATTATTGGTAGCAGTTGCACTAACTTCATGCAACTCGCTAAAAAGGGTGGAAGATAATGAGCTATTAATTTCAAAAAACACGATTGAAGTCGATAGCGCTAAAATCAATAACGAGCTTATTGAAAGTCTTATTATTCAGAAACCAAACAGTAACCTACTAGGGTATAACCTACGTTTGAATCTGTATAATTTGGCAAAAGTAAATCCAGATTCTTCGTACCAAGCTTGGTTGTATAAAACACCAAAAAGAAAAGAAAGATTAACCAACTTTTTATCTGAAAAGCAAGTAAATCGTCTGGGTGAATCGTTTTTGGTAAAAGGCTATAGCGAATGGTTGAAAAATATTGGCGAGCCCCCTGCTATTTTAGATACCATACAAACGCGTAGAACGCTAGAAAGACTTCAGGCTTATTATAAAACCAAAGGTTATTTTAATAATACAACGACATTTACAATTGACAGCCTTAAAAAGAAACAACGTGCCGGAGTAAACTACAAAATTGCCCTAGGAGACCCATACATGTTAGATTCAGTTTCTCACAAAATTGCTTCGGTTGCTATTGATTCTATTTATGGTTTGGTTAAAAACAATTCTTTTGTAAAGGCAGGTGAGCAATTTGATCTAGAAAATTTTGACAACGAAAGGGAGCGCCTCACTGCAATATTTAGAGATCGAGGTGTTTATAATTTTCAAGAAAGTGCTATCAAATATGATATCATCAGAGACACTTCAAGGCTTGGTGGTGATCGAAGAATGGATATTGCATTAAATATTGACAACCTCAAAAAACGAACCGAAAATTCGGTAACCACAACTGAGTACAAAGTCTTCAAATTTGATAAAATTAATATTTACACAGATTACCCTGACAGTGATATGGTCTTTGAGCGTTTTGGAGACTACACGCTATTCTATCGTAATAAACTCAGATTCAAACCAGAAACATTAACTGATGCCGTTTTCTTTGCTAAAGACAGCATTTACAGAGATATCGATAGAATTCGCACTCTACGTCAGATTTCTAGTTTAAATGTATTTCGGTATCCCTCCATAAATTTTGAGGAAGATTCTACACGAACGAATCTCACTGCCAACATCTATCTCTCTGAGCGACCGAAATACTCATTTAGCACCAATTTAGAAGTTAATCACTCTAATATTCAAACAGTAGGATTAGCGTTTAGACCTGCATTGCAAGCAAGAAATTTATTTGGTGGAGCTGAAAATCTAAGCTGGTCAGGTAGATTAAATATTGGTTCATCAAGTGATGAGACCATTCGTGATCAAGATGGCCAATTTTTTAACTTACTTGAAGTCGGAACTGAGTTTACACTAGATTTTCCAAGAATTTGGTTGCCGATTTTAAATACTAAAAAATTCATACCTAATTATATGCTACCTCGAACAAGAGTAAGCTTAGGTTTTAGTTCGCAGCAAAATATTGGACTCGATAAGCAAACTTTTAATACTATTTTAGGTTATAATTGGTCTCCTTCTGCTTTTAAAAAAAACAATCTTGAATTATTGAATATTCAATTTGTACGGAATACAAACCGAGAGCGATTTTTTAATGTTTACCGGAATACCTATGACCGTTTAGATGCCGTGGCTGATGATTTTGAAACTGAACCTTTATTCGCAAATTCCTTTGATGAAAACGGAAGATTACTTATCCCTGCTGGGACAGACTTATTTTTGAATTCTATAACAGACGGTACAGTTCCTTCAACAACCGAACAGTTTCGCGAAGTTAATGCAATTGCGGAACGCGAAGAACGTTTAACCGAGAATAACCTGATTTTTGCCAGTAATTACACTTTTAATAAAAACAACAGAAGAGGCCCAACGGATAATAGTTTTTATCAATTTCGATTTAAGGTAGAAAGCGCAGGCAATTTACTTTCTGCATTGTCTAATATTATCCCATTTGATGAACGCGATGGAGATTTAACAGTTTTTGACGTTTCTTACTCGCAATACATCAAGACTGAATTCGACTACGTTAAATATTGGGATCTTTCTAGAGGAAGTGTTTTAGCGACTCGAACATTCTTTGGCATTGCTGTCCCCTATGGTAATTCAGATAATATTCCCTTCGTGCGTAGTTATTTTGCAGGAGGCTCAAACGACAATAGAGGATGGCGACCATATTCTTTGGGACCTGGTAGAACAGATGCTATTAATGATTTTAATGAAGCGAATCTGAAAATTGCTTTGAATTTAGAATATCGATTTCCCATTGTTGGAAATTTTAAAGGAGCTCTATTCGCAGATGCAGGAAATATTTGGAATGTATTCGATAATGTTGATGATCCCGAGGCCACATTTTCAGGAGTTGACTCGCTAAAAGACATTGCTCTAGGTTCAGGTTTTGGTATTCGGTATGACTTTACATACTTCGTACTAAGAGGTGATTTAGGTTTCAAAACTTACAACCCAGCAGAAGAGAATTCAAAAAGGTGGTTTAGAGAGTATAATTTTAAAAATTCCGTTTTACAAATTGGTATTAACTACCCTTTTTAATTTATATAAAGGTGAAAATTTTACCTTATCAATTTTCCTGAGCCGTATAAACAGAGTATAAAACCCAGCGTATAATGAATAATTCGCATAATTATCTGTGAATTTTTGATTTTTATCTACAAGTTGAACTTGTTTAATTTTATTACTTTTGCCCAATTCACAACAACTAATTAACAGACTAAAAAGATTATGAGTCATAATATAAAACCAGGAGTTGCCACAGGTGACGAAGTACAAGCAATTTTCAACTACGCAAAAGAAAAAGGATTTGCACTTCCGGCTGTAAACGTAATTGGCTCTAATACCATTAACGGAGTTTTGGAAACAGCGGCTGCTTTAAATGCTCCGGTGATCATTCAATTTTCAAACGGTGGCGCACAATTTAATGGTGGTAAAGGTTTATCAAATGAAGGTCAAAATTCAGCGATTAAAGGTGCAATCGCAGGAGCCAAACATGTGCACGAATTAGCCGAAGCATATGGTGCAACCGTAATTTTACACACAGACCACTGCGCTAAAAAATTATTACCCTGGATCGATGGTTTGCTTGACGCCAGCGAAAAGCATTATGCAGAAACTGGAAAGTCTTTATTTAGTTCTCATATGATTGATCTTTCTGAAGAACCACTTGAAGAAAATATTGCAATCTGCAAAGAGTATTTAGAGCGGATGGCTAAATTGGATATGACACTAGAAATAGAATTAGGAATCACAGGTGGTGAGGAAGACGGCGTAGATAACTCTGATGTAGACGATTCTAAATTATATACCCAACCGGAAGAGGTTGCTTATGCCTACGAAGAACTTTCAAAAGTAAGCCCAAGATTCACGATCGCTGCTGCCTTCGGAAATGTTCATGGGGTTTACAAGCCTGGCAATGTAAAATTAACGCCAAAAATTCTAAAAAATTCTCAAGAATACATTTCTGAAAAATATGGTGTAGAGCACAACCATATTGATTTTGTTTTTCACGGGGGTTCAGGCTCTACAGTTGAAGAGATTAGAGAAGGAATAAGTTATGGTGTAATAAAAATGAATATCGATACCGATCTTCAGTATGCCTTTCTTGCTGGCGTTCGTGATTATATACAAGATAAAAAAGACTACTTACAGTCTCAAATCGGAAACCCAACCGGAGCTGATGAACCGAACAAGAAAAACTACGACCCTAGAGTATGGTTACGTGAAGGCGAAAAATCTTTTGTAGCTCGTTTAAAGAAAGCTTTCGAAGATTTAAATAACGTAAATACC
Source organism: uncultured Flavobacteriaceae bacterium (assembly GCA_937936275.1). Lineage (GTDB taxonomy): Bacteria > Bacteroidota > Bacteroidia > Flavobacteriales > Flavobacteriaceae > Maribacter_C. The sequence goes on along the minus strand of CALHCJ010000023.1, from coordinate 31,670 downwards.
CTTTAAGAACTAACACCTAATTTCTAAAATGAGCGATATGACGGCATGGTTTAAAAGAAAGGAGAAAGGAATACAAACAGCAACTGAAGAAAAGAAAGACACCCCGAAGGGGCTTTGGTATAAGTCTCCGACAGGAAAAATAGTAGAGTCTGAAGACCTTGCAAAAAACTTTTATGTAAGTCCTGAAGATGACTACCATGTCCGCATTGGCAGCAAAGAGTATTTTGAAATACTTTTTGATGACAACAAGTTCACTGAAATTGATGCAAAATTAACATCAAAAGATCCTTTAAAATTTGAGGATACCAAGAAATATAAAGAACGTTTAGTAGCTGCTCAGAAAAAGACGGGCCTCAAAGATGCCGTGCGCACTGGTTTTGGAAAGTCATTAGGCAAAGACGTCGTAATTTCTTGTATGGATTTTAATTTTATAGGAGGATCAATGGGGAGCGTAGTGGGTGAAAAAATTGCGCGTGGAATTGATCACGCCATCAAAAAGAAAGCGCCTTTTGTAATGATTTCAAAATCGGGAGGAGCACGAATGATGGAAGCCGCCTTATCACTAATGCAATTGGCGAAAACTTCAGCAAAATTGGCGCAGTTAGCAGAAGCTGGTTTACCTTATATTTCGTTATGTACGGATCCAACCACTGGAGGTACGACTGCTTCTTATGCAATGTTGGGTGACATTAATATTGCAGAACCAGGTGCTTTGATTGGTTTTGCAGGACCTCGGATTGTAAAGGAGGCTACTGGCAAAGATTTGCCTGAAGGATTTCAAACCTCAGAATTTCTAAAAGAACACGGATTTCTTGATTTCATTGTTCACCGTAGAGATTTAAAGCAAAAGATTAATTTGTACATTGATTTAATTCAAAACAATGCGGTACGCTCTTAAAAAATAGCATATGAAACTATCCATAACATCATTTCTATTCGTAATGGCGTTATGGATGAGTTTTTGTTCTTCAGATGCAAAAAATGCCACGCTAAGTTCTGAAGACGAAATAGAATCCTCTGAAACAACAGATGGCAAAGCTTCGATTACCGAAATATCCTTTTCTGGAGAAGAAAACCAATATACCTTCAATGTGACCATATCTAGTCCTGATCTAGGCTGCAAACAATATGCTGACTGGTGGGAAGTGATTGATATCGATGGCAATCTTATTTACCGTAGAATACTTGCTCACAGCCATGTTGACGAACAACCATTTACGCGTTCTGGAGGACCAGTTGCTATCTCTGAGAATACCGAAGTTTATATTAGAGCACATATGAATACCACAAGTTTTGGCACAATGGTTTTCAAAGGTTCTGTTGCAGCCGGATTTGCTTCCCAGAATCTTGAAGCTGATTTTGCAAAGGATGTTGAAAAAAATGAGCCACTTCCTACCGGATGTGCATTTTAAATTTTGGTCATCCTAATCAGAATAAATTAGAATAAACTTACATGTCGTTCTACCAAAAAGTTGCTGAAATAGGCAAAAAGTTCATTTCCCAAGATAAATTATTCAAAATGGGCTTCAACTTATCTCCTATGTATCGAAGAAGTACTGCAAGAATTATTAGTGCTTCTCAAGATATACTAAAAGTTAAAATAAAATTACCTATTAGTTATAAAAATAGAAACTACGTGAATTCCATTTTTGGGGGGAGCATGTTTTCGGCGGTAGATCCTATTCCAATGGTTCAACTCATACATATTCTAGGAGATGAATATGTTGTTTGGGATAAATCTGCTGAAATATTTTTTAAGCGTCCTGCAAAAGAGAATTTATACGCGGAGTTCCTATATACTCCAGAAGAAATTGAGAATATTCAAAAGCAACTTGCTTTACGCAATGAAATTGAAATTCTTAAAACTACGTCGCTTACCAATAAAGATCAGACCGTTATCTTCTGTGAAGTTCACAAAACCATTTATATCGCTAACAAAAAATACTTTAAAGAGAAACGAAGAAAATCAAGGTTTAAAGTCAAATAAATTATCAATATCATATTGGGCAATTTTCAAAATAGTACTATCTTTGCAGCCTGATTGAAAATCACTCAGATACATAATAATCATTTACAAAAATATTAGCATGTACTTAACAAAAGAAGTAAAAGCCGAAATCTTTAAGAAATACGGTGGAAAAGCGGAGAACACAGGTTCTACTGAGGGTCAAATTGCGTTATTCACACATCGAATTAATCATTTGACAGGTCACCTAAAAAAGAACCATAAAGATTTCAACACTGAACGTTCATTAGTGAAACTGGTAGGTAAAAGAAGAAGTCTTTTAGATTATATGATCAAAAATGATATTGTTAAATATCGTGAATTGATCAAAGAATTGAACATTAGAAAGTAATTGAAAAGGGGAAAGCTAGCTTTCCCCTTTTTAATAGTGCTGAACTGGTTTCAGCATCTATTCAAATTTATACAAGACCTTGAACCTAGTTCAGGGCGAAAATTAAAAGCTGCACACAGTTTTTCATTGGTCAAGTGCTTACAGCACATACAACAACACAACCTTTCGGTCTCAACATCCGAATGACCATTGTTTAACAAAATCCCGAGGGTTCGGGTATTAAATCAATTTTATGATTCCAAAAGTATTTAGAGAGGTCATTGACCTAGGTGACGGTAGAGAGATTTCTATTGAAACAGGTAAGTTGGCAAAACAGGCGCATGGCTCTGTTGTTGTACAATCAGGAAAATGTATGTTATTATGTACTGTAGTTTCGAACTACAGACAAGCTGATGTAGATTTCTTGCCACTAACAGTAGACTATCGTGAAAAATTCGCTGCTGCGGGTCGTTACCCTGGCGGTTTTTTCAAAAGAGAGGCAAGACCAAGTGATGGTGAAGTATTAACCATGCGTTTGGTAGACCGAGTATTACGTCCACTTTTTCCAAAAGATTATCATTCTGAAACCCAGGTAATGATACAACTAATGTCTCATGATGAAGATGTAATGCCAGACGCAATGGCGGGTTTAGCTGCATCAGCGGCTATCCAGCTGTCTGATTTTCCTTTTGAATGCCCTATTTCGGAAGCTAGAGTGGCACGTGTCAATGGTGAATTCGTGATCAACCCAACTAGAGCACAGTTAGCAGAGTCTGATATTGATATGATGATTGGTGCATCTGCCGATTCTGTGATGATGGTCGAAGGAGAGATGGATGAAATTTCTGAAGAGGAGATGACTGAAGCTATCAAATTTGCACACGAAGCAATTAAAGTACAATGCGCTGCACAGGTTAAATTAGCTGAAGCTTTCGGAAAAAAAGATGTACGTGAATACGAAGGTGAAAGAGAAGATGCTGATTTAGCTCAGAAAATTCACGACATGGCTTACGATAAAGTATATGCCATTGCTAAAGCGGGTTCCGCAAAACATGAAAGATCAACGGCTTTTAGTGAAATAAAAGAAGAAATTAAGGCTTCTTTTTCAGAAGAAGAGCAAGAAGATTTTGGTGGACTTATTTCCAAATACTATTATAAAGCTGAAAAGGCTGCCGTTCGTGATCTTACGTTAAATGAAGGTTTGCGTTTAGATGGTCGTAAAACCGATGAGATTCGCCCCATTTGGTGTGAGATTGATTACTTGCCTTCTACCCATGGGTCAGCAATTTTCACTAGAGGAGAAACTCAGGCCCTAGCGACTGTAACACTAGGAACTTCTAGAGACGCAAATAAGATAGATATGCCTTCACACGAAGGTGAAGAGAACTTCTATTTGCATTACAACTTCCCTCCTTTTTCTACGGGTGAAGCTAGACCTATTCGCGGAACATCGCGTAGAGAAGTTGGTCATGGTAACTTGGCGCAACGTGCATTAAAGGGAATGGTACCTGATGATTGTCCATATACCGTTCGTGTAGTTTCTGAAGTATTAGAGTCTAACGGTTCTTCTTCTATGGCAACGGTTTGTTCAGGTACGATGGCGATGATGGATGCTGGGGTTCAATTAAAAAAACCAGTTTCTGGTATTGCAATGGGATTAATATCTGATGCCGACTCTGGAAAGTATGCTGTGCTATCTGATATCTTAGGAGACGAAGATCACTTAGGAGACATGGACTTTAAAGTAACCGGTACCGCAGATGGAATCACCGCTTGCCAAATGGACATCAAGGTAAAAGGCTTGTCTTATGAAATTTTGGTCAATGCTTTAAAACAAGCTAGAGATGGTCGTTTACATATTCTTGAAAAACTTACAGATACAATTGCTGTACCTGCACCAGATGTGAAACCACACTCTCCGAAAATGGTAACACGTACGATTCCAAATGAATTCATTGGTGCCCTTATCGGCCCTGGTGGAAAAGTGATTCAAGAACTTCAGAAAGAAACCGGAACTACAATCGTTATTAACGAAGATCCTGTCACCGAAGAAGGGATTGTAGAAATCTTAGGTACTGACCAAGATGGAATTGACGCTGTTTTAACTAAGATTGATTCATTAATGTTTAAGCCTCAAATGAATGAGTCTTATAAAGTTAAAGTAATCAAGATGCTTGATTTCGGTGCTGTTGTTGAATATCTTGACGCACCTGGTAACGAGACTTTATTGCACGTATCTGAACTTGCATGGGAACGTACAGAGAACGTTTCTGATGTTGTTAATATGGGTGACGAGTTTGAAGTGAAATATTTAGGTACAGATCCAAGAACGCGTAAAGAAAAAGTTTCTCGTAAAGCTTTATTGGAAAAACCTGAAGGTTATGTAGAGAGAAAGCCACGTAGCAATGATCGTCGAAGAGATGATCGTCGTGGAAGAGATAATAGAGATCGTAAACCAAGAAGAGATTAATAGATCTTATACCATATCTTAAAGCTCCAATAGTACTATTGGAGCTTTTTTTATGCAGTTTAACCGATAAATAATCTTTTTTTTACCGTTTTGTAACATTTCAAAGATTTGTACGTATAAGTATATGCAGTCTATTGAATTATGAATTTAATCCCCAAAAATGAGACAGCTTAAGATTACAAAACAGGTCACTAACAGAGAGACCGCATCTTTGGACAAGTACTTACAAGAAATTGGAAAAGTAGACTTGATTACCGCAGACGAAGAAGTAGAATTGGCACAACGTATCAAGGCAGGCGACCAGATCGCTCTTGAAAAACTAACAAAAGCCAACCTTCGTTTCGTAGTATCGGTTGCTAAGCAGTACCAAAACCAAGGCCTTACTCTGCCAGATTTAATCAATGAAGGAAACTTAGGATTGATTAAAGCGGCACAACGTTTTGATGAAACCCGTGGTTTCAAATTTATCTCATACGCAGTATGGTGGATTCGTCAATCTATCTTACAAGCGCTGGCTGAACAATCGCGTATTGTTCGTTTACCATTGAACAAAATTGGTTCAATTAACAAAATAAATAAGACTTTTGCCTTTTTAGAGCAAGCGCACGAACGTATGCCTTCACCTGAAGAGATTGCAAAAGAATTGGATATGACGGTCGCAGACGTAAAACAGTCTTTGAAAAATTCAGGACGCCACGTATCGATGGATGCTCCATTGATAGCTGGTGAAGATTCTAACCTTTACGATGTACTTCGTAGTGGTGAATCTCCAAACCCTGATCGTGAACTGTTACACGAATCTTTGCGTACCGAAATCGAGCGCGCTTTAGAAACCTTGACGCCAAGAGAAGCTGATGTTATTCGTCTTTACTTCGGTTTAGCAGGACAACATTCAATGACTTTGGAAGAAATTGGTGAAACTTTCGACTTAACACGAGAAAGAGTTCGTCAAATTAAAGAAAAAGCGATTCGTAGGTTAAAACATACTTCAAGAAGCAAAATCTTGAAAACTTATCTTGGATAATACAGTATAGTATAGTGTTTTACACTATTCACCTGTTAAAATCTCCTTAAATTGGAAATTTGGCATATATATTGTAATTTTGAAAGTAACAACAGTTTATCATGACTGTTCGTTTTTTGATTGATGAATAAACTCCGGCTGATTACCGGAGTTTTTTCATTTTATACCTTTACAGAGTATTGTCAAGAAAATGGACAGTTTGAAGATAGCATTCGCAGCCTATTCAATTATTATTTTATCTATTTCATTTTATGGATGTAAAGCAAGAACAACCCAATAACCCACTACACGGAGTAAAATTGGTAGACATTTTAGAATACCTTACTCAAAAATACTCGTGGGAAGATCTTGCTGTGCAAGTCAATATTAATTGTTTTAAAAGCAATCCCTCTATAAAATCAAGTTTAAAATTTTTAAGAAGAACTCCTTGGGCAAGAGAAAAAGTAGAACATTTATATTTACAATCTATTAGAAAATAATGGGTTTCAATATTGTACTTGTCGAACCTGAGATTCCTAACAACACTGGTAATATTGGTCGATTGGCTCTCGCCACTGGCTCTCATTTACATTTAATAAAACCCTTTGGTTTTGAATTGAATGATAAACGTCTGAAAAGAGCTGGCCTTGATTATTGGCAACATCTCTCTGTTACCATGTATGATAGTGTAAATGAATTTTTTTTAATTCATAAAGAAAAACCTATGGTTTTCTTTTCGAGCCATGCAACAAAAGAACACTGGTCTATCGACTATCACGATGAACTGTTTCTAATATTTGGAAAAGAGTCTATTGGACTTTCCAAAGAAATTATCGAAGCAAACTTAACCCAGCGTTATAAAATACCATGATATAGCAAACATATTCGTAGTCTAAATTTGGCCAATGCGGTTAGCATCATAATCTACGAAGGACTAAGACAATTGAATAGTTGAAGTATACGAAGCAAATTTTTCTTGCGTTTAAAGGGTAGAACCAAACCCCACCGAAATTGAAAAAAGTCTATTGCCTCGTACTCATATCTTTTCTTTTTATTATACCTACGAAAGCACAAGTCGTTGATGAATCCATCAACGGAATTCAATTTGGTTACTTGGGTGTGTGGTGGAACAATGAGTTAAGAGTTTCTAAAAATTGGGCTTTACATTCCGAAATTGGATACGAAGCACCTTTATTTTCAACTATTGAATTTGAATCTAAAAGACTAGAATTCTTTAAAAATCAGTTTCCACTCTTTTTACCCGTAGTTACTTTAGAACCACGTTGGTACTACAACTCTTCAAAAAGGCAAGGCAACAGCAAAAATACATTTCATAATAGTGGCAACTACTTTTCAATTGGCGTAAGATACTACCCTGAAATTTTAGCATATTCGCCAAAAGGCATCAATGAAGTTGACGGAGGTTTTTTTATAGTTCCTACTTGGGGCATTAGGCGTAACATTAACTATCGATGGAATATTGAAATCGGTGCCGGAATTGGTATAGATTTAACCAAAGTACGTAAATCTGAAACTATTACTGGAGGCACCGAAGATTTTGAAGATATATTATTCAACATACATCTAAGGTTTGGTTACAAATATGGATTGAGAGAATAAATATTTCCGACCCAGAACTAAACGCTAGGTTATTAACTACCACGGCAATTACGTACTTTTGTAATAAAATTTCAAGATTCGATTCAATATGAACACAAAAATTGCACCTTCCCTTCTAGCTGCAGATTTCGGAAACCTACAGCATGATGTAGAAATGGTGAACCAAAGTGAAGCCGACTGGCATCATATTGATGTTATGGATGGTGTTTTTGTTCCTAATATATCTTACGGCATGCCTGTTATAAAGGCAATTGCTAAACATGCAACCAAACCTTTAGACGTGCATTTAATGATTGTCGATCCTGATCGTTACATTAAAACTTTTGCCGAATTAGGGGCTGACGTACTTACAGTGCACTATGAAGCATGTACGCATCTGCATAGAACTTTACAAGCAATCAAGGCGGAAGGTATGCAAGCCGGAGTTGCCTTGAATCCGCATACCAATGTTGACCTTTTGGCAGATACCATTAAAGACATTGACGTAGTCTGTTTGATGAGCGTAAACCCTGGTTTTGGTGGACAATCCTTTATAGAAAATACGTATGAAAAGGTCAACGCTTTAAAAACACTTATTACCACAAAGAACGCCAAAACATTAATCGAAATAGATGGCGGGGTCACCTCGTTAAATGCTAAATTATTGACGGATGCTGGGGCCGATGTTTTAGTTGCGGGTAGTTTTGTATTTAAAAGTGCCAATCCGACTCAGACTATTAGAGACTTAAAAGAACTAGCAGGTTAATGAATATATTCGACCTTGTTATTATAGGCGGTGGCCCGATCGGTATTGCATGTGGACTTGAAGCACAAAAGAATGGTCTTAACTATCTTATCATCGAAAAAGGACCGATTGTAAATTCCCTTTTCAACTACCCGTCGAACATGCAATTCTTTTCGTCATCTGAAAAACTAGAGATCGATGAAATTCCATTTATTAGTATTGAAGCAAAACCTAAAAGAGATGAAGCTTTAGAGTACTATCGCAGAATTGTCACATCAAATAAGTTAAATATCCATCTATTTGAAAAGGTTGATCATGTTACCAAAAGCGAAAACATTTTTACCGTTATTTCTGACAAGACGACCTACAACGCTGTAAACATAGTTCTAGCTACTGGTTTTTATGATTTACCAAAAATGCTCAACGTTCCAGGAGAAGAGTTAACTAAGGTTTCTCACTATTATGACAATCCGCATTATTATGCAAACCAGAAGCTTGCTGTAATAGGTGCTAGCAATTCAGCTATTGATGCAGCACTTGAATGTTACCGGAAAGGATCAGAAGTATCCTTAATCATCCGAGGCTCAGAAGTTGGCTCTCGTGTCAAGTATTGGGTGCGTCCTGATATTATCAATCGTATTGAAGAAGGAAGCATCAAAGCCTATTTTAACACTCAAGTAAAAGAAATAAGGGAAGATAATATTCAGATTCATACACCTGATGGTGAAATTACCCTAGAAAATGATTTTGTTCTTGCACTTACGGGTTATAGACCCAATTTTGACTTTTTGGAAAATTTAGGTGTTGAGCTTTCCAGCGATGAAAAAAGACTTCCAAATTATAATCCTGACTCTATGGAGAGTAATATTTCCGGATTGTATCTAGCTGGTGTTATTTGTGGTGGAATGGAAACGCATAAATGGTTTATTGAGAATTCGCGTATTCATGCAAAAATCATTGTAAATCACATATTGAAGGCATTTTCAGAAGAAAAAAGCTCATAATTTCAAAATATCACGGTTTTCAGGGGATGCTTTTTCACTATAATGTACGTATTTGCGTTATACATAAAAGATGAAATTTGTCTATTGATTAAACTTTTATAGGTTTAGTGTAAAACAACAAAGAAAATCTAAAATTATATCCCTGAGAAAAGAGCAACCTTATATATATTACCAAAGGCGTAGTCAAAGAAAATGGCTATCGGCTATGCTATTGATATGTGCAAACGTATTATTTTCGCAAGTCATTGAAACCGATACCGTTCAAGAAACACAGCGAATCACCTTTTCGACTATACCCAACGAAAAACAAAAGTCGCTAGAACCTCACTACCGAGCGTTAAAAAATGCAGACTATGGAGTACAGCGTTTTTCTGTGATTGATCAACTCGCCGCTTACCATATCGATCAAGCGAATACAGACTCCATACTTCACTATGGAAATCTATATCAAAAAGAACTTGAACTTTGGGATATTACCGAAGATGACAAGAAAACATTTTACGCGAAAGCGTATTACATTTTAGGCGTTGGAAACAGATATAACGGGCTTTTAGATAATAGTATTAAATGGCATATAAGAGGGATTACCAACGCAGAAGCTGGAAAAAACGCAAAAGAGGTTTATCGCAATAAGATAGGCCTAGCAAAAATCTATATCTTAAAAAATCAACTGGAAAAAGCTATCGCAATTTTAGAAGAAGGTTTATCTACTTATGAAGATGAACTTCCTACCATTACTAACGATGCATTAATTTGCTTGGGTGATGCCAATTTCAATTTAAAAGAATTTGTTGAAGCCAAAGCAAACTATGAAAAGGCCTTGGAAGGGGCTAAAAAATTCGGTAATCTTACTCAAGAACTTGAGGTCAATTTAAAATTAGGTCGTTTGGCTGAAGCCGAGGGCGATGTAGATGTAGCATTTGAATTATACAACGAGACTAGAGAAAAAGGTCTTGCTGCTGGTTTAAAAGTATTTTACTTTGAGGGTACAATTAGGGTGGCGCATCTGTACTACAATAATAAAAATTACGAAGCTGCCAATGCAGCACTTTCCGTCGCTTATGTGAATGCTATTGAAAGAGAAAATTTGTACTATCAGAAAGAAGTACTAGATATTCAAAGAAGAACTTTCGCAGCAACGGGAGATTATCAAAACGCGTATGCCGTAATGACACAATTGGATGCCGTAACTGGTCAAATTCAAGCGCAACAACAACAGCGCATAAACAAAGAACTAGAAGTTCAATACGAAACCTTGCAAAAAGAAAAGGCGATTACTTCTCTTGAGGAAGACCAAATTTTTAAAACTGCGGAGCTTGAACGTCAAAAAACAATCAAATACGCATTTTTAATAGGATTTCTCATTGTATTGATTCCAGTCTTAGCCTTGTTATATGTTTATTATCAAAAGATTCAAACACAAAGCGAGTTGGTCAAAAAACAAAACGTAATTAATGAACAAAAAGTAATTGCACTAAAGCAGCAACAAGAATTAAACTTGATAAAAGCAGCGATTGAAGGACAAGATGAGGAACGAAAACGCATTGCTCAAGAATTACATGATAGTATTGGCGGTAACTTGGCGGGTATAAAATTACAGTTTGCCAGCATGAATGGAGATTCAGAAAAATTAAAATCCTTAACGGGTCAAATTGACGAAACCTATCAATTAGTACGCGATATTTCACATACCTTGATTCCTAAAAATTTCCAACAAAATGCTTTCACCGATTTAATCAAAAAATATTTAAAATCAATCTCTGGAACCGGTGAAATTGTAGTAGGCTTTCACCCCCACCCTGAAAAAGAAATCAATCAGATCGATGAGAAACAGCAGATGGAAATCTATAAAATCATACAAGAGCTGATGACAAACACCCTGAAACATGCAAAGGCTTCATCAGCAGAAATTCATTTAAGTCTGATTGAAAAAGAACTTTCAGTTCTTTTCGAAGATAATGGAATCGGTTTCAACGTTGAAACAAATAATGAAGGCATTGGCCTTCAAAATATTAAAAATAGGGTACAAGAGTTAAACGGCACTTTACATATTGATGCTACCGTTAATCGCGGAACTGTGGTAAGTATTTCAATTCCTATAAAATCTAACACTTATGATGTATAATTTAATTATTGCCGACGATCACAAAATGTTTATCGATGGATTAATGAGTATTCTCAAAGATGCCCCAGAATTTAACGTTGACACTACTTTTAAAAATGGTGCTCAAGTGGTTAAGTATCTAGACATAAATGGGGTGGATAATCTTAATCTTTTAATCACCGACTTGACAATGCCCGAAATGAATGGTATTGAGCTGAATCAAATTGTGAAAGAAAAATATCCATCTTTAAAAACGCTCGTGGTGAGCATGCATATAGATGGTGTAATGATCGATAAATTAATTCGGAATAATGTAGACGGTTACGTGCCAAAGAATGCAGAAAAAGAGGAACTTCTTGAGGCCATTCGTAAGATTGTAAAAGGGGAAAAATATTTTTCTACAGAGATTAAAAGAGCCTATACGGATGCCATGTTTGAAAATAAAAATTCCGAAGAAGTATCTTTGACCAATCGCGAGAAGGAAGTTCTAAAGCTAATCGCAGAGGAAAACACAACACAGGAAATTGCAGACACACTTTTTTTAAGCAAACATACCATAGAGAGTTACCGCAAAAACTTAATTTCTAAATTACAAGTGAAGAACTTAGCTGGTCTCACTAAACACGCTATTAAAATGGGGTTGTTAGATTCTTAATCCCCTGAAAACAGGGGTGGTGTTTTCACCATCTTTAGTGTACCTCTGCCATTCGTGTTATTTCATCTTTGTACTGTTCAACAAAAACAATACAACTATGAAACTAAAAGTTCTACTATTGGTCACAGCGGTTTTTTTTATCTCTTGTAGCAACGATAAAAAAACGACTGAAATTCCAAAACGACAATCTACCGTGAAGTCAGACATGCTGCTTCAAAGTACAGCTATTCTTCCATTTTCTGGAAAAGGAAAAAACGATTTTGTTCATTTGACGCTTTCAGGAAAAACGATTATGAACAGCGTTGCAACCTTTCAGGCTTTAAATGAACAAGGTGAAGAAATACACTGTGAAACCTTTCCTGCAAAAGACTTAATTCAAGCCGAGTATCGAACCGCGAACTCCTCACTACAGGAAGCACATATTCGAGAAGTGGTTGAAGGTTTTTTTGCAGATGACCTTATCGAGAAAATTAAAAACGAAATGGTGGCTGGTCTTTAATACCGGTATGGACTCAACTTTTACCTACACCTTAAAGATGAATGACTATGGCATTAGAGCCATTCATTTTGATATTATTAAGGACCAAAGAGAATTCATGAAACATCTGCTACAAATATTAGGGATGTACAATTTTTTAATTTGTTCAGAACAAGATATCTGGAGCCATGGAGAAGTACATGTCGTATTAACAGGTAACAATGGATCAATTACACTTCACATAAATCGCTATAATCAAATAGCCCTAATTGAAAACGAAGCGATTTTAGGATTCAATAAAATTCTGGCTATACTAGATCACTTCTGTATTTTTAATCTTCAGGAAGAATGTCCTCAGAAAGATGTAATCTTAGAATATTTATAGTATAAAAAAGGTCTTGCTAAGCAAGACCTTTTCATGTAGTGACCGCGAAGGGATTCAAACCCCCAACCCTCAGAGCCGAAATCTGATGCGCTATTCAGTTGCGCCACGCGGCCGTATTATCAGTAATCAAAATAAACTTTGTTACCAGCTGCAATTATTGACTGCTAACTTTTAAGTCAACTTACTTTTAACAATCGTGGAAATCGTTTTTCCATCAGCTTGACCAGCTAACTTTTTAGATACCATTCCCATCACTTTTCCCATATCTTTCATTCCAGAAGCGCCCGTAGCAGCAATAGTTTCCTCAACAACTTTTGCTATTTCTGCTTCCCCAAGCTGTTCTGGTAAAAACTGTTCAATAACAGCTACTTGAGCCAATTCTGGCTCGGCTAAATCATTTCTTCCTTGAGCAATAAAAATAGAAGCACTATCCTTTCTCTGCTTTACTAGTTTCTGCACCAATTGTATTTCAGCTTCTTCACTCATTGCTGCACCAGAACCCGATTCTGTCTGTGCTAATAATAAAGCAGACTTAATTGCCCTTAATGATTCTAAAGCAACCTTATCTTTCGCTTTCATAGCGACTTTCATCTGTTCCATTACCTGTTGCTGTAGGGCCATAATCTTATCAATTTTAGGACTGCGAAGATAAAAAATAAACCCGAAAATAAAGTTTATTTTCGGGTTTAAGTGATGAACCCTCATGAGTTCATTTAGCAATTATTGAGTTAGTCTACATTGTCATGTAGAAAAGAGTTATTAGACCGCAACTGAATTTCATCATTGCTGTCCTCGCCTAAAGTAGTTCGCGAAATATTATTTTTTTTTTCCGGAGCATCATTCAAATTAACTCCCTGTCTTTTATAAGCAGGTTCTTTTTCAATTTCGTCAATATTACTCAGGCTATTTTGAAACTTATAATTGAAATCTTTCAATTTTCTTCTACGCTCGTCTGCTCGTTCTTTCAACAATTCTTCTAACGGACTTTCTACTGGATCAATTTCTTTTTTCGGCTCGGCTGTTTCAACCGCGGCGATTGTTTTGCGCTCAAATACCAATTCGTCTTCGACAATCTTAGGCTCAAATTCTTCCGCTTTTGATTTAGCTCCCGTCAATTGGTTTTCTAATTCCATATAATCATCTAAGCTATAGCGTGTCTCACCATCCTTATTATATTCTAATACAGGAATCACTTCTATGTGCTCATTTACGTCCATTTCAGCAACATCTTCATCCAAGGTAAACATCACCACATTTTCTTCTTGCTCTTCATTTTCTGTTACTAAGGGAAGTTCAAAACTCATCTCCATTTGATCTTCTTCAATTTCATTACCAGCAACCACTTCAGGATCAATAACCTCCAAATTACTCAAAGTGTCAGTGGTTTCTATAATGATAAAATCGTCTTCAGAGACATTCTCTGCGATCACCTCTTCATAGAAAACATTAAAGTTTTTGATATAATTGGTGGTAGGAATTAAATCTAATTCTTCAAACTTATCTATAGCCATATTTTTTAAGACAGGCTCATCCGTTTTATCATTCTCATCAATTAATTGATGAACAATATTTTTAGGGGCCTTTGGAGTTAAATCATGAACAGCTTTTTGACCTTCTTCTAGCGTATGAATTATTTTTTTTGCCTCACTGTTTACAATATCATCTTGTTGATCTACATCAAAGCCTGTAGCAATTACCGTTACGGCAATAGACTCGCCCAGTTCCTCATCTTCTCCTACACCCATGATAATATTTGCACCATGACCTGCTTCTGATTGTATATGGTCATTGATTTCTCCAATTTCATCAATAGTTATTTCTTGTGAACCAGAAACGATTAGCAACAATACGTTTTTAGCCCCTTGAATCTTATTATCATTTAATAGTGGAGAATCTAATGCTTTCATAATAGCCTCGTTTGCTCTCGAAGAACCCGTAGCTATTGCAGAACCCATAATGGCGGTACCACTATTGGAAAGAACAGTTTTTGCATCCCTTAAATCAATATTTTGTGTGTAATGATGTGTTATTACCTCTGCAATTCCTCGTGCAGCCGTAGCTAAAACTTCATCCGCTTTAGAAAAACCCGCTTTAAAACCAAGGTTTCCATAAACTTCACGTAGTTTATTGTTATTGATAACAATAAGTGAATCAACATTATTTCGAAGGCGTTCTATTCCCAATTGAGCTTGTTGGCAACGCATTTTTCCTTCAAACTGAAATGGCATTGTAACAATACCGACAGTTAAAATATCCATTTCCTTAGCCATTTTTGCAATAACAGGAGCAGCACCAGTACCTGTTCCTCCACCCATTCCGGCTGTTATGAATACCATTTTTGTAGTAACATCCAACATTCCTTTTATGTCTTCTGTACTTTCTATAGCAGCTTGTTCACCTACTTCGGGATTTGCACCAGCACCTAATCCTTCGGTCAGAGAAACTCCCAATTGAATCTTATTTGGAACAGAACTGTTCGTCAAGGCTTGAGAATCTGTATTTAAAATTACAAAATCAACTCCGTTGATTCCTGCTTGAAACATGTGATTAATAGCATTGCTACCTCCACCACCTACACCGATGACTTTGATGACATTACTTTGATTCTTTGGAAGATCGAAGGATATACCTTCAAATTCTGCATTGTTGCTCATACTATATTATATTACTGGTTTATTTATAATCAACTGTTGTACTTCTAATTACTCTGCGTTATCTAAAAACTCTTTCAATTTTTCAGACCACTTATCGAAAACAGATTTTCGTTCTCTTTTTACTGTCGGAGCAGTCTTAACTTCTTCATGTCCGGCAAGAATTGTTTCCGATTCTAATCCTTGTTCATAGGCCTCCAATTCCTGTTCAACGTCATCATTACCCTTTGAGCCATTATTAACCGCATTCATAAGCAATCCGACAGCTGTTGCATATAAAGGACTCGCAACTGCCTCGTCAGAATCGCCTGCCAGATGCTCATTTGGATAACCGATGCGTGTATCCATACCTGTTATGTATTCTACCAACTGTTTCAAATGTTTCAATTGACTACCGCCACCGGTCAACACTATACCTGCAATCAACTTCTTTTTTTGCTCCTCATGGCCGTAATTTTTAATCTCAACATATACTTGTTCAATAATTTCCACAACTCTGGCATGGATAATTTTTGAAAGATTCTTCAATGTAATCTCCTTGGGCTCACGACCTCTCAAACCTGGAATAGAGACAATCTCATTGTCTTTATTTTCTCCTGGCCAAGCAGAACCAAATTTCATTTTTAACAATTCGGCTTGCTTTTCTATGATAGAACAACCCTCTTTAATATCTTCTGTAATGACACCACCTCCAAAAGGAATCACCGCAGTATGGCGAATAATACCATCTTTAAAGATTGCAAGATCAGTTGTACCTCCTCCTATATCAATCAGTGCTACCCCTGCTTCTTTCTCTTCTTGACTTAATACTGCATCGGAAGAAGCTAAAGGCTCTAAGGTTATATTTCCTAAATCAAGTCCGGCGCTTTTAATACATCTACCTACGTTTTTAATAGAAGATACTTGACCGACGACAACATGAAAATTAGCTTCCAAGCGTCCGCCATACATTCCGATAGGCTCCTTGATTTCAGCTTGACCATCTACCTTATATTCTTGTGGCAGAACATGAATAATCTCTTCACCAGGTAACATCACCAACTTATATACTTGATTGCACAACTTATCTAGATCGTCTTCATTAATCACTTCTTCAGAATCAACGCGAGTGATATAATCACTATGGTGTAAACTGCGAATATGCTGCCCGGCAATACCAACCACTACTGAACCAATTTTCAACCCTGAATTGGCTTCTGCCTGTTCTACGGCTTGTTGAATTGACTTTATAGTTTGTGTAATGTTATTCACAACACCTCTATGAACTCCTAAACTTTTTGATTTACCGATACCCAAAACCTCAATTTTACCGTATTCATTTTCCTTACCAATAATGGCTACGATTTTTGTGGTTCCGATGTCTAGACCTACTGAATATTTACCCTGTTCCATATAAATTAAATTTTGGTGCACACTACTTGATTGTTGAACTCTAAGCTTACTATATCATAATTATTTAAAGTCTTGTCTTTGTTTGCCTTGGTGTAAAAAGCTTTAAAATTGTTGAACTTTTCCTCTAAGCTATCTACCCCACCCAAGTGCACCACAAACTGCTCCATACGAAACTTTAATTGGTACTTGTTATCGTCTGCAATATGAATTCCTATTATATTTTTTCGAAGAAATTGATCTGCATTGATATACTTTAATATTTCATACACATCTTCGAGACTTTCACCGGTTACTTTACCAGTAATAATTGGAACTCTGGCTGAATGATTCATTGAAAAAGGCATGCGTTTACCTTCATCGTCTAAATAAAATTTATGCTTTCCTTCTATTCTTCCGATTGGCTTACGCTGCACAACTCGAGCCTCAAGTTCTCCATCAATAGAAAGATAAACTTGCGCCTTTTTTACCATTTTATTGGCTTCAATGACCTTTTCGATCTTATTCAAAACTAATTTTTCTTTCGGCACATTTGTGAGGCTTCCGTAATTTTGTATTAACAATTTATTAACCATGGCCTCGGTGATGTAAAGGTTCTGATCTCCAACGAATTCCACTTTAATTTCTGTTACTTTTTTAGACTCACTCCTTTTATTAGAGAAAGCGTAAAGCCCTGTCACCACTAGTGACAGCGCGATTATCTTGATATAATTCCAATTAATTTGCATGTGCCAATTCTTTTTGAATTTTAGAAACTTCTAAGCCTATATCCCCGGCTCCCATAGTCACTAGAACTTCTAGATTTTGTTGCTTTATTTCGGTAATTAAATTTGTTTTTTGAACTAATTTTTTATTAGGATTTTCAATTTTTTCAAGCAGCCAGTCAGAAGTAATCCCTTTCACCGGTTTTTCTCTTGCTGGATAGATATCTAACAAGAAAATCGCATCAAATTTTGCCAAACTCTGAGCAAAGTCTTCAGCAAAATCCTTTGTTCTTGAGAACAAGTGAGGTTGAAAAACAGCGAGTACTTTTTTATTGGGATGCATCTCAGAAATTGCATCATAAACGGCATTAATTTCTGTTGGATGATGTGCGTAATCATCGATAAAAATCAAATCGTCTTGCTTAATTTTATAAGAAAATCTGCGTTGAACCCCTTTAAAAGTTTCTAGTGCTTTGGCTAGGCGGCTCACAGGGGATTGTGATTCTACCGCCATTGCAAAAGCTACTAACCCGTTGAGCAAATTATGCCTGCCAGGTTTGTTGAATTTAACTCCTTTGATTGTCTCCTTCGGAGTTTCCAAATCGAATATGTAGGTGCCACGTTCTATTTTTAAGTTTCGAATACAAAAATCCGAATCGTCCTCAATACCATAGGTTATTCCCTCCATTGGCAATCCGTTGCGGACAAACAACTTTCCACCCGCTTTCAATCGGCTGGCAAATTCATGAAAAGAATCATGAAGCGATTCACCATCACCATAAATATCTAAGTGGTCTGCATCCATTGAAGTGACGCAAGCAACATCAGGTGATAATCGCAAGAAAGAGCGATCAAACTCGTCAGCCTCGACCACTGAATATTCTGTTCCTTCTAATAAAAAATTACTATTGAAGTCTTCAGAAATTCCACCTAAAAAAGCGGTTAGCGGTGTACCAGACTCTTTTAATATATGGGCCAAAATACTAGAAGTTGTGGTTTTACCATGAGTTCCAGCAACTGCAAAACAGAAGGTGTTTTTGGTAATCAGACCCAACACTTCGGATCGTTTTTTTATAGTAAACCCGTTTCTTAAGAAGTACTGATACTCGGCATGTTGCGTTGGCACTGCTGGTGTATATACTACTAGTGTATTTTTTACATTCAAATAAGGAGCCGTAATGCTATCAATACTCTCAGCGTAGTGTATGTCAATACCTAATTCTGACAATGCATTGGTTAAAGGTGTTTCCGTCTTGTCATAGCCAGCAACCTCTTTCTTTATGAATTTAAAATAACGCGCTAATGCAGACATACCGATACCTCCGATACCGATAAAGTAGACGCTACGTATATTTTTAAGATTCATTATTTTATTTTAATACTGTTTCCTTTAGTTTAAGTCAGTTGCCACCTTCCCTTGGGGAAAGGAAGGAGCTACTAACTCTTCGCTAGATTCAATAACTTTTCAATTTCATCAACTATGTGTTCTGTTGCCTTTGGTAAAGCCATTTTTTTAAAATTTGTACTTAACTCTTCCTGTTTCTTTTCAGAAAGAAATAAGTCTTCAAAAATCCTTTCAAAATCAGTATCTAAATCAGACTCTTTTATTAAAATTGCCGCATCTTTATCAACCAAAGCTTGCGCATTTTTAGTCTGGTGATCCTCGGCTACATTCGGAGAGGGAATAAAGATCGTTGGTTTGCCAACGATACTCAATTCAGATACCGAACCTGCACCTGCTCTTGAAATAATAATATCGGCAGCGGTGTAAGCAAAATCCATTCGATTCATGAAATCTTCTACTTTCACCGTATCTGAATGATATTTTTTATACTCTTCGTAATACAACTTCCCACATTGCCAAATCACCTGAATACCTTGCTTTGCAAAAAAGCCTAGCTTCGATTCTATCAGTTGATTTATTCTTCGAGACCCCAAGCTACCACCCAAGACAACCACCGTTGGTGTTCTTAGATTCAGGCGATAGAAACCTAATGACTCATTCTTAGTGCAACTAATTTCTGCCAGATTACCGCGAACAGGATTCCCCGTCTTTATGATCTTCTCTGAAGGAAAAAAGGCATCCATACCATCATACGCCACACATATTTTCGCGACCTTATTCTTTAATAACTTGTTCGTTACGCCTGCATATGAATTCTGTTCTTGTAAAACTGATGGTATTCCTCTACCTGAAGCAACCCGCAAAACAGGTCCGCTAGCAAAACCACCAGTACCGATGACTACATCGGGTTTAAACTCAGACACTATTTTTCCTGCTTTTCTCAAACTTTTTATAACCTTAAAAGGGAAGGACAAATTTTTAATGGTCAACTTTCGTTGAAAACCCGCAATTTGCAACCCTATTATTTTGTACCCAGACATGGGTACTTTTTCCATTTCCATTCGACCCTCGGCTCCAACAAACAAAAACTTAGCTTCTGGATGCCTCTTCTTTAATTCATTGGCTATCGCTATTGCGGGATAAATATGTCCGCCAGTACCGCCGCCAGAAAGTATAAATCTATAATTGCCCACTCAATATTTCTAAAGGATTTGTTTCATCTATATTGGGGGAGGATTTACTTTTTTTATGATTTTTATTACTTACACTTAAAACAATACCTATTGCTAAACAAGTCATCCAAGCTGAAGTACCACCGCTACTGATCAAAGGTAAATTCTGACCTGTTACGGGAAACAACTCTACAGCAACCGCCATATTAATTAGTGCTTGAAATATAATAGGTAAGCCTACCGATAGGGCCAAGAGCTTTCCGAAAGTCGTTGCACTGCCATTTGCTATCACTACGATGCGAAACAATAGAAACATAAAAAATAGCATCAATATCACTCCTCCCACAAGACCATACTCTTCCACAATGATAGCATAGATAAAATCTGAAGAACTTTGCGGAAGGAAATTTTTCTGAACACTCTTACCAGCTCCTTTACCCACTATTCCTCCTGTTGCAATAGCTATTTTTGCTTTTTCTATTTGATAGTCTGCTTCCGTGTCTTCTCCATTAATGAAGTTAGCATACCGATTCTCCCAAGTATCTACACGATTCGCAAAAGCGTCTGGAAAAGCTTTTGCCACTAAAATAAATAGCGTCAAAGCCAATACGCCCGAACCGACTATGCTCAATAAATATTTCAAAGGGTATCCCCCTATAAAACACAGCATTAGCACCATCGTAAACATAATGCCTGCTGTTGAGAAATTTGCTGGCAAAATCAGACCAATCACCAAGAAAACCGGCAGCCAAAGAGGTATGATACTTTCTTTAAAAGTGATCGCTTCATCTTTAATTTTGGTGAGATATCGCGCCACATAAATCATCAGAACTACCGCTGCTAGAGTTGACGTTTGAAACTTTACGAATGGCAAACGAATCCATCGGCTTGCGTTTGTACCATCTACAGAACTTCCCTGAAAAAGGGTAATCACTAGCAATACAATTACGATAGGCATGGCAATCATTGATAAGCCCTTAAAGAAGTGCGTCGGTATTCGATGAATACCATAAATGATTCCAAATCCGAAAACTAAAAATACGGCGTGCTTGACCAAATGACCAATTGGCGTACCGTTACCCACAACATACACAAGATTACTACTTGCGCTGTAAACTGGTAAAAAAGAAAACAAGCCTAATAGCGCTACCACAGCCCACAGTGCTTTATCTCCATTAATATTTTTAAATATCGCTAACACTATAAATTCTTTATTGCTTCTTTAAATTGATTCCCACGATCCTCATAATTATCAAAAAGATCAAAACTGGCGCAAGCAGGAGATAACAATACGTTATCACCACGATCTGCTATTTTGTAAGCTACTTTTATCGCTTCTTCCATGGCATATGTTTCTACCAATAAATCGACTACATTACCGAAAGCATCCTTGATTTTTGAATTGTCCATTCCTAAGCAAATAATCGCTTTTACTTTTTCGCGGACTAAAGGCATCAATACTCTGTAATCGTTTCCTTTATCTACTCCACCTACAATCCAAACTGTTGGGGCACTCATGCTATCTAATGCATAATAGGTAGCATTGACATTCGTCGCCTTCGAATCGTTGATATATTGCACATGACCAATCTTCAAAATCTTTTCTAAGCGATGTGGTGCGCCTTGAAAATTCATGATGCTATCACGAATGGTTTGCTTACGAATACCCACTAATTTTGCCGCAGCTGATGCAGCCATAGTGTTCTTTAGATTGTGTTTTCCTTCAAGTGCTAAGGCGTCTGTCTTCATATGTATGGTCTCGTTTTGAGTCGTTATTTCAATTTGGTTATTCTTTAAGTTTGCTCCTTCTATCAACTCGTGGTGGAGTGAAAAAGGAATTAATTTAGATTGAACAGGGTGGTCTTTCAACCAATTCACAATGACTTCATCATCAGCGTCATAAATCAGATAGTCTTCACTTGTTTGATTCTTTGCTATTAAAAATTTAGAAGCGATATAGTTTTCAAATTGATACTCATATCGATCTAAATGATCTGGCGTTATATTGGTTAGAATAGCGATATGCGGTTTAAAATCAATAATACCATCCAATTGAAAACTACTGATTTCCAACACGTAATAATCAAAATCGTTTTCGCAAACCATCTTCGCATAGCTATCACCTATGTTTCCGGCCATACCTACATGAAAACCAGCTTCTTTAAGAATATGATTCGTCAACATAGTGGTGGTTGTTTTTCCATTGCTTCCAGTAATTCCTATGATGGTCGCATTGGTATATTCTGAGGCAAATTCAATCTCAGATATCACAGGAACTCCATTCTTTCGAAGCTCTACCACCAATGGCACCCTATCGGGAATACCAGGACTTTTCATGACCACATCAGCGTTTAAAATCTTTGTTTCGGTATGGGTTAATTCTTCCCAGTCAATCTCAAAATGTTCAAGAACTTTTTTATACTTTTTTTTAATCTCACCTTTATCCGATACGAATACCTCATATCCTTTATGCTTTGCTAAAATCGCCGTTCCAACTCCACTCTCACCACCACCAAGAACCACCAATCGCTTCATACTAGCGAATTTTCAAAGTCACTATAGTCACCACGGCTAACATGATTCCAACAATCCAAAATCGTGTTACAATCTTGCTTTCGTGATATCCTTTCTTCTGATAATGATGGTGTAAAGGAGACATTAAAAAAATACGTTTTCCTTCACCCAACTTCTTTTTGGTATACTTGAAATAACCTACCTGTAACATGACGGATAAGGACTCGGCAAAAAATATTCCGCATAAAAGGGGAATCAACAATTCTTTACGAACTATAATCGCAATCACAGCAATCACACCACCAATGGTCAAACTCCCCGTATCACCCATAAAAACTTGCGCGGGAAAAGTATTGTACCATAAAAACCCAACAAGAGCTCCAACAAAAGCCGTAATGAATATGAGCAATTCGCCTGCTCTTGGGATGTACATGATATCTAAGTAATCAGAGAAAATAATGTTACCGGAAACCAGCGCAAAGACTCCCAGCGTAAATACGATTATTGCTGAAGTACCTGCAGCCAAACCATCTATACCATCGGTTAGATTCGCACCATTGGAAACTGCTGTTACGATGAGTATGATAATTGGGATAAAGATCAACCAGGCATACTCTTTCGAATTCTCACCCGCCCAGCTAATAAAATTCGCGTAGTCAAACTCGTTATTCTTAAAAAATGGAACGGTAGTCATTGTAGATTTTACTTCCAATCCACGCACTTCTTCCACTGTAAATTGCTCTGTGATAATCGTACTATTGTGATCTCGCATCGTAACATCTGGATGAAAATAGAGCACAGCTCCAACAATAAGCCCGAGAACTACTTGGCCTAAAACTTTGAACCGACCTTTGAGGCCTTCCTTATTTTTTTTAAAAACTTTGATATAATCATCTGCAAAACCGATGACCCCCATCCAAACCGTTGTGAATATTAATAATATGATGTAAATATTATCTAAGCGAGCAAACAGTAAAACTGGTATTAAAGTGGCTAAAATGATAATGATACCACCCATTGTAGGAGTACCTGCTTTTTGTTGTTGCCCTTCGAGACCTAAATCACGAATGGTCTCACCGACCTGCTTTTTTTGAAGAAAAAGAATAATACGCTTACCATACGTTGTAGCTATAATTAAGGAAAACAAAATAGCCATGGCCGCACGAAACGTACTGAACTGAAACAGTCCCGCCCCAGGCACTTGGTATTGTTTTTCTAAATATTCAAACAGGTAGTAAAGCATTTTCTTTCTGTACTATTTCTCTAGACTTTTTAAAAAATCTTTGACCATTTTAAAATCATCAAAATCAATTCGTTCTCCATTCGTTTCTTGATAGGTCTCATGACCCTTACCTGCAACGAGAATGATATCATTTGCAGATGCTAATTGACAAGCCGTTTTAATGGCTTGTTTTCTATTTTCTATGGATACTATTTTTTTTACATTTTGAGGCTCTACACCACCTTCCATCTCTTCAATAATCATTGAGGGAGATTCCGATCGCGGATTATCCGATGTAAATATGGCCTTGTTGCTCATTTCGGAAGCGATATGACCCATAACCGGGCGCTTAGATCTGTCTCTATCGCCACCACACCCCACAACGGTGATGACGTTTTCATTTCCAGTTCTCAATGTGTTGATAGTTTCAAGCACATTTTTTAGCGCATCCGGTGTATGGGCATAATCAACTATCGCTGTTATTTTTTCTTTAGATATAAAGTATTGAAAGCGACCATCGACGTTTTCCAATTCGCTTAGTAATCTGAGTATTTCTAACTTTTCAAGACCCAATACATCTGCAGTAGCATAAATTGCCAACATGTTGTAAGCATTGAAATGGCCTATTAACTTCGACCATAACTCATTATCATTGATCTTTAAAAGTTGACCATCGAACTGATTTTCTAAAATTTGAGCACGATAATCAGCATATGACTTTAGCGCATAAGTAACCTTTCTAGCCTTCGTATTCTGAAGCATCACCAACCCATTCTTATCATCAATATTGGTCAAGGCAAATGCCTTCTTGCTTAAATTATCAAACAACACTTTTTTTATGTCTCTATATTCTGCAAAGGTGTTGTGGTAATCTAAGTGATCATGTGAAAGGTTTGTAAAAATCGCACCCTCGAAAATCAAACCTTCTGTTCTTTTTTGATGAATGCCGTGAGAGCTAGCTTCCATAAAGCAAAACTCAACTCCAGCATCATTCATTAAACTCAGATGTTTATTTATGGTTAAGGAATCAGGAGTTGTATGGGTGGTTGTATATTCCTTATTATCGACCATAATTTTAATGGTAGAAATCAAGCCTACTTTGAATCCTGCTTTTTTGAATAATTGATATAACAGACTACTTACGGTGGTTTTTCCGTTCGTTCCTGTTATACCAACGAGTTTTAGATTTTTAGATGGATTATCATAAAAATTCGAGGCCATTATGGCTAGTGCCTTATTCCCGCTATCAACCTGAACATAGGTAATTTCATTTATCAATTGTTTTGGAAGCTCTTCGCAAACGATCGCCTTTGCACCTGAATTAATTGCTTTTTCAATATATTCATGACCGTCAGTAATTAAACCTCGCACGGCAATGAAAACATCGTCCATTTCCACTTTTCGCGAGTCGAATTGCACGGTATTGACCATCACATTTGTAGACCCGCTAACTGCGCGCAGGCTAACTCCATATAATATGTCTTTCAACAACTTCATGACAGGTCTAATACAATTTTTTTTGTTTTCTTAAGATCCGTGCCGTGAGATACGGATTGTTTTTTTACTTTGCCATTACCTCTTACTTCGACTTGTATACCTAAATTTTCGAGAATAGAAACCGCATCCATACCGCTCATACCTTTTACATTCGGTACCTTATTATATTTCTTTTGAGCCTCTACATAATATTTCTGGTACGAATCTTCAAGTGTTTCAAAGGCATCTTGAAACATATCTACTTCATCTATCAAAGGGGAGGTTGCATATACCTTTTGAGCCACAGATTTAAAAACAGGCCCTGATACATCGGCTCCATAGTAGCCGACACTTTTATCGGGCTCATGAATAACAACAATGCAAGAATACTTAGGATCATCCGCTGGAAAATATCCTGAGAACGTAGAGATGTACTTGAGCTTATCTGGATCTTTACTCACATAATTTTTTTGTGCTGTACCCGTCTTTCCTGCCATAGAAAAGTTTTTCGAATACAGTCTATGTCCTGTTCCATGTTTCTTTTCAACCACATTCTTCATCATTGCCTGTACTTTGCGCGCAGTTTCTTTAGAACAGACGGAAGGATTTATAATCTCTTTGTCAAATTTTAGAATCGTTTTGTCCCATTCCTTCACCTCTTTGATCATTCGTGGCTTGACCATCACACCATCATTGGCAATAGCATTATAAAATGTGAGGGTTTGCAAAGGAGTCATTGAAACTTCATAGCCGTGAGACATCCAAGCTAGAGAAATACCTGACCAACCCTTGTCGCCAGGAAAACGAATGACCGGTTCACCTTCCCCTTTGATAGGAAGACCAATCTTTTCATGAATATTCATACTCGCTAATCTATTTACGAATCGAGAAGGTTTTTCTTTGTAGCCATTGTGAATGATTTTGGCGAAAGCGGTATTGGAGGAAACCTCAAAAGCTCTAGCCGCCGAAATCTTTCCGTAACCCCCATGTTTAGAATCTCGAACGGTACGATCATATAATCTCCATCGTCCCTTTTCGGTATCGATTACCGTACTGGTATCAATAACTTTGTCTTCCAAAGCAGCAACCATACTCATCAATTTGAACACAGAACCCGGTTCGTGAGATTCGCCAATCGCATAGTTTAAGCGCTCATAATATTTACCTTCCTTAGTTCTACCAAGATTTGAAATCGCTTTAACCTCTCCTGTTTTCGTCTCCATTACAATCACAGTACCGTGATCTGCTTTATATTTTTCTAATTGACCCAATAAAGCATGGTGCGCGATATCTTGTATATTAATATCAATCGTTGAAATCAAATCATAACCATCTTTTGGCTCTACAATATTTTCCCAACCAATGGGCTTCCATTGTCCCTTGGCGATTTTTTGCTTTAAACGTTTTCCTTCGACACCTCTTAAGTATTCTCCGAAAGCACGTTCTAAACCCACACCACTGTAATATCCATTTTCATCAACATTCTCATAGCCTACACTACGTTCCGCAATCTTACCCAACGGATGTTCGCGAACTGTTTTCTGCTCAATGATTAATCCGCCTTTATACGGACCTTTATTAAACAATGGAAATTTCTTCACTTCCATG
Source organism: uncultured Flavobacteriaceae bacterium (assembly GCA_937936275.1). GTDB lineage: Bacteria > Bacteroidota > Bacteroidia > Flavobacteriales > Flavobacteriaceae > Maribacter_C. Next base: position 4,810 of record CALHCJ010000023.1, on the reverse strand, counting down.
TATTCCGAATAGTCTAGATTTCGAGCGATGAGCGCATACCGATTTTTATTGGCTTTGGCTTTGCGCAGTAGTTGTTGATAATGGGATGACGTTTTGCCTAATAGCTCGGCGAGCTCTTCTGAAAGAGGTTTCACTTCAGCCTCAAAGTCATCATCTTTTACAGTAACTGCATCAAATCGAATCGTGTATCGCGATACCGAGGTCGCTAACAAACTACCATCGTCAGAAATAAGGTTTCCGCGGTTTGGTGCAATGGTGAACATCTTAGACGTTCGTTCTTCAGCAAGATCGCGATACTTATCACCATCTACCATTTGTATACTAATGAGCTTAAATAAAACAGCACAAGCAAAAAGGAAGAGGCAACCAGCCACAACATACAAACGGGTCAATATATTCTTGTCAGTTACTGCCACTTATTTACTTGCTAAGGTTTTTGACATTACTTTAATTTTCTTTGGGGGCACTTCTGAAGGATACAGTTCTTTAACAGAAAGCACTTCGGTAATTTTTGACTCTAACTTTAATTTTTGGACATCAGAACGAACATCAACAAACTCACTTCGCAATTCTTTAACCTCTTCGTTCAAGGCCGCAATTTGATGTACCTTTTTATCAGCACTATGCGAACTGCCAATCATGACCGTAGCTAAAAAGGAAACGAAAATGATGAACAGCCAATTCTTAGGCGCGTCATCGCTAACCAAAAACTTTCCTTTCAACAGATCTAATAATCCTTTTTTTACCATTACTTTTTATTTTCTATTCGCTCGGCAATTCTCAATTTTGCACTTCGCGCCCTATTATTCAATTTCACTTCTTCTCTAGACGGCGTAATTAAACCTCCTACCTTTTTAAATGGAACACTGATGTTTCCGTAAAAATCTTTTTCTGCCTCTCCTTCAAACTGTCCTTCCCGTATAAATCGTTTGACCAATCGATCTTCTAGAGAATGATAACTAATAGCACTCAGTCTTCCACCTTCCTCTAATAAATCAGCAGTTTGTAACAAAAATTCCTCCAAAGCTTTAATCTCTTGGTTCACTTCTATGCGTACCGCTTGATAGATCTGAGCCAAAATTTTGTGCTCTTTTGACTGAGGTAAAAACCGCTGCAATACCTCTTTGAGTTGCGCCGTGGTTTTTATGGGTAGCGTTGCACGATGATCGACAATAGCTTTTGCCAAGGCATTTGCATTTCTAAGATCACCGTATTTGAACAACACATCTCTCAACATCTCAAAGTCATAATCATTGATGACCTCATACCCAGAGATGGTGTTTTTTTGACTCATACGCATATCTAAATCTGCATCAAAACGCGTTGAAAATCCGCGTTCTGCTTTATCAAACTGATGTGATGAGACGCCGAAATCAGCCAAAATTCCGTCTACTTTCCGAATGCCATAGAACTTTAAAAACTGCTTGATATATCTGAAATTCTCGTTGATCAAAGTGAAGCGCTCATCATCTAGTTCATTCGCTAAAGCATCTTCATCTTGATCGAAGGCAATTAACTTACCTGCCGCACCAAGTCTTTTCAGTATTTCTTTGGAATGACCTCCGCCGCCGAAGGTGACATCCACATAAACTCCATTTTCTTTAATATTGAGTCCGTCGACGGACTCTTGCAACAAAACAGGATTATGATAACTCATCGTCGTCTCCCTTGCCTGCCTCTTTATCCTTTTCTGGTCTGTCGTCTAACACTTCTTCCAACAAATCAGGATACTCCTCAGCACCTGCATCCATATCAGCCTTATACCGTGTTTTGTCCCATATCTCGATAACATCAATGAGAGCAGTCAAAACAACTTCTTTCTTAATTTCTGCAAAAGCAACTAAGTCTTTCGGAATCTGCAAACGGCCACTATCGTCAATGGTAACTGGTTGAGCGCCAGAAACAAATTGTCGTAATACTTTCACATATTTTCTATTGAACCGACCTTTGCTTTTGATTTTCTCCATTGTTTCGTTGTACTCTTTACGAGGGTGCAACTGCAGACAATCGCGAAACGTAGAATGTTTGATCACAAAACCTGCACTCAACATAGGAGCCAACTGATTTTTTAGCCCAGAAGGTATAGTTACCCTACCTTTGGCATCAGCTTTACACTCATATGTACCGATCAGATTAGTCATTAAAACGTTTAGATATAGATATAGAACTCAAATATATAGAAATTATTTCCACACTCACCCACTTTCACCCACTTTGTTGATAATTTTATCAATTTTTGTTCAATTTCCCCCACTTGAAACTCAAATCTGTACTTTCGAACAGATTCGCTCATCATCACTTTCACAATTCAAATGCCTTTTTTTGAACTTATTAGACCTCAAATAACATAAGGTGGAATTGTCTATATTTGCCAACATCGACAGAAGCATTTTTAATGAAAGAAGAACTGAAAACCGAAGGGAAATTCAAATATGTTGAAGTAGGCGAAGGAACTCCTGTGATCATCTTACATGGTCTTATGGGAGGTTTGAGCAACTTTCAAGGTGTTACCGATTACTTCCCAAAAAAGGGATACAAGATTTTGATTCCTGAGTTACCGATTTATGAGATGCCTATGTTGAAAACCAACGTCAAGCAATTTGCGAAGTACGTTGCAAAATTCATAGCACATAAAGAACTGAAAGATGTCATTCTTTTAGGAAACTCTTTAGGGGGCCATATCGGACTATTACATACTAAAATGTATCCAAAACTAGTGAAAGCCCTAGTTATTACCGGAAGTTCTGGACTTTATGAAAGTGCGATGGGCGATGGGTATCCGAAACGAGGTGATTATGAATTCATCAAGAAAAAAGCGCAAGATGTATTTTACGACCCTGCTGTAGCTACCAAAGAAATTGTTGATGAAGTTTTTGCTACCGTAAATGACAGAGTAAAATTGGTAAAAACCCTTGCGATCGCTAAAAGTGCAATACGTCATAACATGGCGCAAGATTTGCCAAGCATGAAAACTCCCACCTGTATTATTTGGGGAGAAAATGACAACGTTACTCCACCTGATGTTGCGGACTTGTTTCACGAATTGTTGCCGGACTCTGATTTGTTTTGGATGAAAAAATGTGGACACGCCCCTATGATGGAACATCCTAAAGAATTTAACGAAGTTTTAGATGCTTGGCTTCAAAAGAGAGGGTTTTAAAAAGTGGCCAGTTTACAGTACGGGTAGGCAAGTTGTTAAAAGTTCAATACTGTCTTGCGTCAGCTTCAACGTTCAATGATATTCTTCACTTTGAACTTTGAACCCAATATCGAATATTATTTTGAACCTCAAACCTGAACGCCGAGCAAGATCCTGTCGCAGTTGATACGTACTAAAGATGGAATTCCTTTTATAAATTTGTATTTCTTTAAATTCATATTCACTTGAAAATTAAATCTGCCCATTTTGTAATGAGTAATTCAGATGTGATGAAATGTCCCTCTGAGCCCATACCCGAATATGCTTTTATCGGAAGATCTAACGTAGGTAAGTCTTCGTTGATCAATATGTTGATGGACCGAAAAAACTTAGCAAAAACCTCAGGCAGACCTGGTAAAACGCAACTAATTAATCACTTTAAAGTCAATGATAATTGGTTCTTAGTCGATTTACCTGGATATGGTTATGCACGTGTTTCAAAGAAAGATAAGAACACCTTTCAAAAATACATTACCAACTATTTTCAACAACGACAGCAACTGCTGTGTTCTTTTGTATTGGTTGACATTCGCCATGAACCTCAAAAGATAGATTTAGAATTCATGCAATGGATGGGTGAAAATGAGATTCCGTTTTGTATCATTTTTACCAAAGCTGACAAGCTAAAGCCCAAGGTGATTGAAAAAAATGTTTCGGAGTATCTAAAAGTTCTTACCGATTCGATGTGGGAAGAAGCTCCACAACATTTCGTAACCTCTTCGTCAAAAGCAATAGGGCGCGATGAGGTGTTGAATTTTATTAATTTAATCAATGAGGAGTTCTTTAAAGCGGGATGATCTTTGGTGATGGATGATGGATGAAAAACTAAATCTTATTTCTAAAGGCTATCATCATATTCATCAACTTAAAGGAAGAATCATAATATAGCTTGAATTCCTTTACTTGCAAATACTTTCTGTTCTTTGCTTTATATAAACACGTTATCACTTCTGCCAAAGAACGAATTGAATAACCCATAAACTTTCGAAACTCAGGTGGTGATTGCAAAATACTTCCTTCCGAAATATTTAAGGCAATGGAGTCAGAGGCTCTTCTGAGTTGAGAAGACAGATTATAAAGTTCTTTTTTTGGGAAATTCTCAACTAAGAGATTCATTTCTTCACCAAGTAGCATGGCTTCTTGCCAAATTTTCAGCTTTTCAAATTTAAAACTCATATCTATCGGCTTGAGACAAATATAAAGACTTTTCCTACAAAATTTAATGTTTCACCAGACATCATGCACCCGGCTTCCATCTTTTTTCAGATCCGCTCTTGAATTAGTGCCATAAGGTCTTTTGAATTCTCTAACCCATCAAGCTCCTCCGTTTTTATAAAAATATCAAGCCCATCGCTACTTTCGGCTAAAACAATCGGAAAGGTAAATTTATTCCCAAACTTAGATTTATAAGCTTTCGCAAATTCATCTTTATGCAAAAACTCCATGTTCACATCGGCCGCCTTTCGAAACTTTCTCCAAGCTGCATTTTCTGTAAACGTCCCATAGGTCATATCACAAAGGCTGCATTGGTATGTTTTCGGACTTAGAATTTTATGAGCACTATCGAGAATCATATTGCGAATGCCCGAGTCTGCATTATAGATAAAAATT
>CALHCJ010000022.1 GCA_937936275.1 uncultured Flavobacteriaceae bacterium | reverse complement strand
AAATCACTTTCTGATTCGTTGAAAGGTAAGCAAGGTCGTTTTCGTCAAAACTTGTTGGGTAAACGTGTCGATTATTCAGCTCGTTCCGTAATTGTTGTTGGTCCAGAATTGAAATTATTCGAATGTGGACTTCCAAAAGATATGGCCGCTGAATTATACAAACCTTTCGTGATTCGTAAGTTAATTGAAAGAGGTATTGTTAAGACTGTTAAATCTGCGAAGAAAATCATAGATAAGAAGGAACCTGTTGTTTGGGATATTCTTGAAAATGTATTGAAGGGTCATCCTGTTTTATTAAACAGGGCTCCTACACTACACCGTTTAGGTATTCAAGCGTTCCAACCAAAACTTATCGAAGGTAAAGCGATTCGATTACACCCATTAGTATGTACTGCATTTAATGCTGATTTCGATGGTGATCAAATGGCGGTTCACCTTCCATTGGGGCCTGAGGCTATTTTGGAAGCTCAGTTATTAATGCTTGCTTCACATAATATATTGAACCCAGCAAACGGTTCACCAATTACCGTTCCTTCTCAGGATATGGTTTTGGGTCTATATTACATGACTAAAGAAAGAAAATCAACTCCAGAAGTTCCTATTAAAGGTGAAGGTTTGACATTCTATTCTGCTGAAGAAGTTATCATTGCTTTGAACGAAGGAATGGTTAGTCTTAATGCCGGTATAAAAGTAAGAGCCAAAGACTTTAATGAAGAAGGTGAATTGGTCTATAAAGTTATACCAACCACTGTTGGTAGAGTTTTATTTAATACCGAAGTGCCAGAGGCTGCGGGCTACATCAATGATGTATTAAACAAGAAATCTTTGAGAGATATTATTGGTGGAATTTTAGCTGTTACTGATGTGCCAACTACCGCTGCTTTCTTAGATAAGATTAAAACTATGGGTTATGAATTTGCCTTTAAAGGTGGATTGTCCTTTAGTTTAGGAGACATTATTATTCCGCAGGAGAAGCATGAGATGATTGCTGAAGCAAATGGACAGGTTGATGGAATTATGGCCAATTACAACATGGGTCTAATTACCAATAATGAACGTTACAATCAGGTAATTGATGTTTGGACATCAACAAATGCTCAGTTAACGGAATTAGCGATGAAACGTATTCGCGAAGATCAACAAGGATTCAACTCGGTATACATGATGCTTGATTCTGGTGCGAGGGGTTCTAAGGAACAAATTCGACAGTTGACAGGTATGCGTGGATTGATGGCTAAGCCTAAAAAATCTACTGCAGGTGGAGGTGAAATTATTGAAAATCCGATTCTTTCTAACTTTAAAGAAGGACTGTCGATTTTGGAATACTTTATTTCAACTCACGGTGCGCGTAAAGGTCTTGCGGATACTGCCTTGAAAACGGCAGATGCAGGGTACTTAACACGTCGTTTGGTTGATGTTTCTCAAGATGTAATTGTTAATATTACAGATTGTGAGACATTAAGAGGTGTAACGGTTTCTGCTTTGAAGAAGAATGAAGAAGTTGTCGAAAGTTTGGGAGCACGAATATTGGGTAGAGTTTCTCTGCACGATGTTTATGATCCATTAACTCAAGAGCAATTACTTACTGCGGGTCAAGAAATAATGGAAGTTGATGCGAAGCGAATTGAGAATTCTCCTGTTGAAAAAGTAGAAGTACGTTCAGCATTGACTTGCGAAGCTCCAAAAGGAATTTGTGCTCAATGTTATGGTAGAAACCTTTCAACCAATAAAATGGTTCAAAGAGGTGAAGCTGTTGGTGTTGTTGCTGCTCAATCGATTGGGGAACCTGGTACACAATTAACGCTACGTACTTTCCACGTTGGTGGTATTGCAGGTAACATTTCAGAGGATAATAAACTTGAAGCTAAATTTGCTGGTGTTGCTGAGATCGAAGATCTTAGAATAGTAAATGGAGAAGATGGTGATGGTAAAAAAGCTGAAATTGTTATTTCTAGAACTTCAGAACTTAAAATCGTAGATCCTAAAACAGGTATCACTTTAAGCACAAACAATATTCCTTACGGATCGCAGATATTCATTAAAAATGGATCAAAAGTTGCCAAAGGAGATCTGATTTGTTCTTGGGATCCTTACAACGGTGTGATCGTTTCTGAGTTTCCAGGAAAAATTGCTTATGAAAACATTGATCAAGGGGTAACCTATCAAGTCGAAATTGATGAGCAAACTGGTTTCCAAGAAAAAGTAATTTCAGAATCTAGAAACAAGAAGTTGATTCCAACTTTATTGATTCAAGATAGCAAAGGAGAAACTTTACGTTCGTATAACCTTCCAGTTGGATCACACATCATGGTGGACGACGGAGATAAGATTAAAGAAGGTAAGATTTTGGTTAAGATTCCACGTAAATCTGCTAAAGCAGGTGATATTACGGGTGGTCTTCCTAGAGTTACGGAATTATTCGAAGCTCGAAATCCTTCAAATCCTGCGGTTGTATCTGAGATTGATGGTGTTGTATCCTTTGGAAAAATTAAAAGAGGTAACCGTGAAATTATCATCGAGTCAAAATTAGGTGAGGTGAAGAAATACTTGGTAAAACTTTCGAACCAAATCTTAGTACAAGAAAATGATTACGTTCGTGCAGGTATGCCACTTTCTGATGGTTCTATTACACCAGAAGACATTTTAAAGATCAAGGGCCCATCTGCTGTACAACAATACCTAGTAAATGAAGTACAAGAAGTATATCGTTTGCATGGTGTAAAGATTAATGATAAGCATTTTGAAGTTGTTGTTAGACAGATGATGCGTAAAGTTCGTATTCAAGATCCAGGAAATACTATTTTCTTAGAAAACCAATTGATTCATAAAGATGATTTTATTCGTGAGAATGATGAAATTTATGGTAAAAAGGTGGTTGAAGATGCTGGAGAATCTGAGAATTTGAGACCGGGCCAAATTATCACTGCAAGAGAATTGCGTGATGAAAACTCGATTTTGACTAGAAATGATAAGAACTTGGCTACTGCAGTAGATGCGGTCGCTGCTACTGCGACTCCAATACTACAAGGTATTACAAGAGCCTCATTACAGACGAAATCATTTATCTCGGCTGCATCTTTCCAAGAAACTACGAAAGTATTAAACGAAGCTGCCGTGAGCGGTAAAGTAGATACTTTAGAAGGTCTGAAAGAGAATGTGATTGTTGGTCATAAAATACCAGCAGGTACTGGAATGAGAGATTACGAAAGTATCATTGTTGGTTCGAAAGAAGAATATGATGAAATAATGGCTCGTAAAGAAGCTTTGAAATTCTAAAAAAAGTAAGAGCTAAGATATAGGAGCCAAGACCGATATTCGAATTTAATTTGTCTATTAGTCTTGGTTCTTTTTTCTAAAATCTTTTTAAAATAAAACCATGGCAGAAATAGATCAAAAACAAAAGCAAATCAACATTGAACTAGATGAAAAGATGGCGGAGGGTATATACTCTAACCTAGCCATCATTAATCATTCGGTCTCAGAATTTGTTGTCGATTTCATAAGTATGATGCCAGGAGCACCAAAAGCGAAGGTTAAAAGTAGAATAGTATTGACACCACAGCATGCAAAGAAATTTTTAAAAGCTTTGAATGATAATGTCAGTAGATTTGAAAAAGCTCATGGTAAGATTAAAGATTACGAGCAACCTTCAATACCTTTAAATTTTGGTCCAACAGGAGAGGCTTAAAAAATAAAGGCCGTTAGTGTTTAACTAACGGCCTTTGTTCTTATAGTTTTAATATTAGTCAAACTCAGAAACAAAGTGAAGTTTTACTGAAGGATACTTTGACTGTGTCATTTGTAGTGAGAATTGAGAATCTGCTAGAAAGACAAGTTGACCTCGTTTGTCTTTGGCCAAGAATTTTTGCTTTACTCTCTGAAATTCTTTAAACTCATCATTTTTGTTATCATCAGGATCAACCCAACACGCCTTAAATACTGGAAAATTTTCATAAGAGCACTTGGCACCATATTCATGCTCTAAACGATATTGAATAACCTCAAACTGTAATGCTCCTACGGTGCCAACGATTTTTCTTCCATTGAGTTCCAGTGTAAAAAGTTGCGCAACGCCTTCATCCATCAATTGGTCTATGCCCTTGTATAGCTGCTTTGATTTCATCGGATCAGCATTGTTGATGTATCGAAAGTGCTCAGGAGAGAAACTGGGAATCCCTTTGTAGTGTAATTGTTCACCCTCAGTTAACGTGTCACCAATTTTAAAGTTACCAGTATCATGCAAGCCCACAATATCTCCTGGATAAGAAATGTCTACGATTTCCTTTTTTTCGGCGAAGAACGCATTTGGACTTGAAAATTTTAACTTTTTATCTTGCCGTACGTGTAAGTATGGTTTATTTCGTTCAAAAGTTCCAGATACTATTTTGATGAACGCTAGACGATCACGATGCTTTGGGTCCATGTTAGCATGTATTTTGAATACGAACCCGCTCATTTGTTTTTCATTCGCTTCAACCAAGCGCTCTTCGGCTTTTTTAGCTCTGGGTGATGGGGCTATTTCGACGAAACAATCTAATAATTCTCTAACCCCAAAATTGTTCAAAGCTGATCCAAAAAAGACTGGATGTTGTTTACCGGCTAAATATCTTGGCTTATCAAATTCTGGATAAACACCACTCACCAATTCTAAATCGCCCCTTAGGGTTTCAGCAGCTTTAGCTCCAATAATATTTTCTAACTCTCGACTTTCAATGTTGTCAAAAGCTATGGTTTCTTCAATATTCTTTTTATTATCTCCGCTAAATAAATTGATATTTTTTTCATAGATGTTATAGATTCCCTTGAAGTCATATCCCATCCCGATAGGAAAACTCAATGGAGTCACTGAAAGACCTAACTTCTGTTCTAAATCATCTAAAAGATCAAAGGCATCTTTTCCTTCACGGTCTAATTTGTTAATAAAAACAATGATAGGAATGTTCCGCATTCGGCAAACTTCAACTAGTTTTTCTGTTTGCTCTTCAACACCTTTAGCAACATCGATCACTACAATTACGCTATCTACAGCGGTTAAAGTTCTAAAAGTGTCTTCCGCAAAATCTTTGTGACCTGGAGTATCTAATATATTGATTTTCTTATCCCTATATAAAAAGGCCAGAACAGAAGTAGCCACTGAAATTCCACGTTGGCGCTCAATCTCCATAAAGTCACTGGTAGCACTTTTCTTAATTTTGTTGTTCTTTACTGCACCTGCTTCTTGAATTGCCCCACCGAATAACAGTAATTTTTCTGTCAGGGTAGTTTTACCTGCATCTGGGTGAGATATAATGCCGAACGTTCTTCGTTTTTTAATTTCCTCTTGGAATCCCATTTAAAAAATTTGTGCAAAAATAGGACAAATAAGACAGTTTGCAATGGTTTGGCTCTATCGTAATTTTTACTTTATTTGTCTGATCAACAAGGTATTAAGTAGCACGCTTTTTGAATACGTCGATTTTATTGAACATTGATCGATGTATGCAATCTCAAAAAAACTTTTATTTACATACTATCGTATATATAAAAGCGTTAAAATTTCGAACTGGTATGCCATTCAACGAATAATATTGTTTTTTGAAGGTTTTACCACATTAATGCTAGAGAAACAATTTGAGGATTAGAATATAAGATATAACTTGCGTAAACGTTTTTAAAGTTGTCCCAAACATCTTACACGTAACATACTGAATGCCATGGTGATTAGTGAACCCTAAATTACTAACACGTATGGAATTTATTACAACTAATGTTTTACAAAATTTTAAAGTAAAATTGAATAGTATTGGCTTTCTGCTAGTAGCTATGTTTTTTACTTCTTTCCTTCTTGCAAATGATTTTGTATCGTTTGAAAATGATGAAGAGATCTTGATGGATATTGAAGGATGTACCCAGTTAGATCTAGTTGAGATTTTAGCTTCTGATTTTGGTTTCCCAAATGGAGTAGTTGACGGTAGTCTTTCTGCGACCAATGTTGATTTAAGTGCTAAATGGGGATTACCGGCAGGTAGCGTTTTAGTCAGCATTACAGGTGGAAGCACGAAAAGCTTCGGAGGCCTTTTTGAAGTTAATAATGGCGTGCCAGTTACTTTTGAGTTCTCAGGAACCGTACCGGTGATGTCGGTAGTAGAGCATTCGCCATTAGTAGATCGCCTGCACAGAGATGGAATCATAGCTTTAGACAATGTAGCCTATATTCTTACAAACGCAAGCTTGCCAGCTGGTATTGTAGAAGGTAATGTAGGTAATAATTATTTTGTTGAAAATACAACACCAGTTGCCGTTGACGGTTCTGATAGATATGTTTGGGAATCACAAGATGTGGTAACTCAGGTTCAATTTTACACGACGTCAGAGCGATTGATAAACGGAATAAGACTTCGATTAAGACCCATCGACTGTTTAGATACTGATGGTGATGGTGTTGCAGATGTTACAGATTTAGATGATGATAATGATGGTATCTTAGATACCGTTGAAGACCCAAATTTAGATGGGGATGATAATCCACTGACGAATCCTTTAGATACTGATGATGATGGCATTCCAAATCATTTAGATATTGATGCAGATGACGATGGTATTCCAGATAATGTAGAAGCACAGACTACGGAAGGTTATATTGCTCCAAATGATGACGATGAAGCCACTTATGCTGCTAATGATGGTTTAAATACTGCGTATTTACCAGATGGTTTGACTCCTAACAATCATGATGGTGAAGATACACCTGATTACATTGATTTAGATAGTGACAATGATACTGTTGCAGATAATAATGAGGGTAATGACTTCAATTTTGATGGTATTCCAGATCAGACATACTTAGGAACTGACGCTGATGGCGATGGTTTGGATGACGGCTACGAAGGCAGTGATATCAATGATGGTTTTGATGTTAATGACGAGATCGATGATCCTGCAAACGATTTACCAGATACTGATGGTACAGAAGATGTAAATTACAGAGATTTCGATGATGATGGTGATGGTATTGACACCCCAGACGAAGATGCTGATGGTGACGGTGATCCCACCAATGATGATACTGACGGTGATGGTACTCCTGATTATTTAGATCCGATAGATGATACTCCCGAAGATGAGGCCATTGAGGTGAATCAGATGGTGACACCCAACGGTGATGGTAAAAATGACTTTCTATTTATTAGAGGTTTAGATAAGGTGAGTAGCAGTACGCTAAGAATTTTTAATCGATGGGGTGTAGCAGTTTATGAAGGAGAAAACTACAATAACCAGAATAATGTTTTTGATGGCAGGTCGAGAGGAAGATCAACCCTGAGTGTAGAGAACTACTTACCATCTGGAATATATTTTTATATCTTTGATTATACAACTATAAACGGAGAAAGTAAGACCGATAGCGAGTATCTTTATATAAGTAAATAACAAGAACACTAAGCATGAAGTTAAAAAATAAGTTCCTACCCCCAATAGTTTTCTTATTAACCCTAATTTTCACAACTACTGCAAGTGCTCAGCAAGATGCTCAGTATACACAGTATATGTTCAATACGATGACCGTAAATCCTGCCTATGCAGGTTCACGCGGTCAGTTTACAGCAGCAGCTTTATACCGTTCACAATGGGTTGGTTTAGCAGGATCACCAGAGACCTTTACCTTAAACCTGCATTCTCCGGTAAGAAACAGTAGAATCGGTTATGGTTTATCTATAGTTCAAGATAACATAGGTGATGGCGTTGTTTCTGAAACTTACCTTGATGCTCTTATTTCTTATACGATTGATGTTTCTTTAGAGGGTAAATTATCGTTTGGCTTTAAGGCAGGGGGTAATATTCTAAATTTAGATTTTAATGAGCTTCGCAATTTTGATTCTGAGCCCGTAAGTAATGACAATATAGAAAACAGATTTTCTCCAAATTTTGGCCTAGGAATCTATTATCATACTGATAAATTTTATGCAGGTCTATCTGCTCCAAATATTTTACAAACAGAACATTTTGATAACTCAGAAGGTAGCGCTTCTTCCAATCAATTTCTTTCTCAAGATAGAATTAATTTCTACTTAATTACGGGTTATGTTTTTGATTTGAATCCGAATTTCAAATTTAAACCAGCACTGTTGACTAAGGTAGTAGGAGGCTCACCACTTCAGGTAGATGTCTCTGCTAATTTTTTATACAACGACAAGTTTTCTTTTGGGGCAGCCTATCGCTGGGATGCAGCCGTAAGTGCTTTAGCAGGCTTTCAAATCACAGATCAGTTGATGTTGGGTCTTGCGTATGATAAGGAAACAACTGAACTTGGAGGCACACAATTCAATGACGGCTCTTTTGAAATTTTCTTAAGATATGAATTATTGAAATCGTTCCAGAAGTTGGTATCACCACGTTTCTTTTAAAATACTAACCATGACAAAAAAAATGTTTCGACTAATAGCCTTTGTTTTATTTACAGGTGCCATTACCGTAAGCAATGCACAAGAGGATAAATTATTATCTAAAGAAGAGCGGCTTGTTACGAAGGCAAACGAGAAATATGAAAACTATTCGTTTAGTCCAGCGATTGATATTTATAAAAGAATTTTAGACAAAGGTTATACGTCCGCAGACCTATTAAAAAAATTGGGTAACTCTTATTATTTTAACGCAGATTATAACGAAGCTGCTAAAATATATAAACGTTTGGCTAGTGAATACCCTGCTGAGATGGCCCCTGAATATTATTTCAGATATGCTCAAACCCTTAAAACGCTAGGTGATTATAAGAATGCAGATGCTGCAATGAAAAACTTTACAGATGCCACTAGTGATGACAAGAGAGCAAAAGCTTTTAAGAGTGAAGAAGATTATCTTGAAGATATTGCAAGCAACTCGGGTCGCTATGAATTAACACCTTTTAAATATAACTCGTCATATTCTGATTTTGCACCATCTTTTTATAAGCAGGGTGTTATTTTTTCTTCGGATAGAGATACTGGGAATCTTGCTCGATATAGACATACCTGGAACTCAAAAGATTTCTTAGACTTGTATAAAGTAGATGTTGACAGTATTTCTTCAAATGTGGTCACGAAATTTGGAGATAAGATCAATACTAGATTGCACGAATCAACGTCTATTACCACGAAAGATGGAAATACACTCTACTTTACGAGAAATAACTTCAATGATGG
>CALHCJ010000021.1 GCA_937936275.1 uncultured Flavobacteriaceae bacterium | reverse complement strand
TAACCTTTGGTTTTTAGATGTATTTCCTTTGAAAGATCAAAAACTTCTTGAAACATTTTATCTACAACGATCGTTGAATCTCCTGCATTAATTTTGGAAATATCAGAATTTGGAATATAGGTGGAGAGCGATTGATTGACCCCATTAAACACAGAGTCAATTTCTTTTTGAAAATTCAATTCTTCATCCGCCAAATAAATCAAACGATATGATGTGCCTAGAGCACCTCCTGTATTTTGATTTTTAACGATTTCAGACGCTTTTGGGGTACAGGAAGAAAAAAGTAAAAGGCATATCGTAATAACAAGCAAATTCTCGCAATGCGCTCGGAGTGACCTCTTAAATTTTAACCAATCCATCATAATCAACGATATATTCTTCATTTAGATAAACAGGCAAATTATAATCAGAAGCATTTACTAAACCTACACCTGCATAAAAAGTGTCGGCTTCGAACTTCAAAGCATGCTCTTTCATTTTGTTAAGGTCTGATTTATAGAACTCAATATCTTTTGGATCTCCCGGATACCCGATACTCTTAACAATTACAAAATGTAATTTCTTTTCTTTCAAACACACAAACTGTGGATTCTTTTTGAGCTCGCTATTTACTGCCATAAACTCGAAACCATCTGCCTCTAAAGATTTTCCCACAATGTTCATCGCGAGATTGTGTAATTCTTGTTCTGTTAATGGTTGCATTTCACACCTACTTTAGTCCCACTATATTCGAAGGAACACTGTTATTCAAAAAAACCGATAGACAGACTATCGGTTTTTTATTTTATTTTTTATTTTTTCCCCTCCGTATAGATTGGAAATAATTAACCAGCCTTTAAGGCTTAGCCTCCAAAATCATCAAATCGGATATGCTCATCTGGAATTCCGAAATCTTCACCCATTTTCTGAACAGCTTTATTCATTAATGGCGGACCACAAAAATACAGCTCTATGTCCTCTGGAGATTCATGATGATTTAAATAGTTATCAATTACACAATTATGAATAAAACCAACAAAACCATCACCAGGCGCATCTATATTTTCTTTAACCTTCCAGTTATCTTCCTCCATGGGTTCAGATAATGCTAGGTAAAACTTAAAATTAGGAAACTCCTTCTCTAACTGCTCAAAATGATCTAAATAAAACAATTCACGTTTTGATCGACCTCCGTACCAATAGGTAACTTTACGATCTGTTTTTAAAGTTTTGAATAGATGGTATAAATGCGAACGCATTGGTGCCATTCCAGCACCACCACCTACATATAGCATTTCTGAATCGGACTCATTAATAAAGAATTCACCATAAGGACCAGAAATAACAACATCATCTCCTTTTTTCAAATTGAAAATATAAGAAGAAGCTACTCCCGGATTGACATCCATCCAACCATTTTTAGCACGATCCCATGGCGGAGTTGCTATACGTACATTCAGCATAATTTCTCGTCCTTCGGCAGGAAAAGAAGCCATTGAATACGCTCTTTCAACCGTCTCAGGGTTTTTCATCACTAAAGGCCAAAGATTGAACTTATCCCACTCTGCTTGAAACTTATCAGGAGTATCATGTTCTTCAGGGTGTGCAGTAATGTCCATTTCTGAAAACTTCACTTCACATTCAGGAATCTCAATTTGAATATACCCCCCAGCTTTGTAACCCATATCTTCAGGAATCTCAACAACAAACTCCTTAATAAACGAAGCAACATTATAGTTACGAACTACTTTAGCGGGCCACTTCTTGATTCCAAACACTTCTTCAGGAATGGTAATTTCCATATCCTGTTTTACTTTTACTTGACAAGCCAAACGCGCACCCTGATTCAATTCCTTTTTAGAAAAGTGTGGTGTTTCTGTTGGAAGAGCCTCACCGCCACCTGATAAAACATGACATTCACATTGAATACAAGTTCCACCACCTCCACATGCCGAAGGAAGAAATACTTTTTGATTTCCTAAGGTGGTTAAGAGTGAGCTACCGGATGCTACTTCAATTTTCTTTTCACCATTAATAGTAACCGTTACCGGTCCTGAAGGAGATAATTTTTGTTTTGTAAATAATAATAAGGCCACCAAAGCCATAAGTAGTATCAAAAAAGAGACTACGGTAATCATTATTGTTCCGCCTGTACTTGCAGCTAACATCATAGTTTAATTCTTTTTTATAGCATCGTTATAAGAAATCTCTTTTTCATCGATTTCTTCTTTATTTTTTTCTACCTCTTCTAAAGTTTGTACTGTAGTGTCTTCAACTGCTGCAGGAGCTTCATCACCACCCGTCAACATTCCACCAAAACTTTGAAAACCTATACCCATTAAACCTGTAATGATAAATGTTATTCCTAATCCTCTTAATGGGGCCGGAACATTCGAGTATCGTATTTTTTCACGAATGGCCGCAATAGCTAAAATGGCTAAAAACCACCCAATACCTGAGCTAACACCGTAGTTAAGGGCTAAGCCTAAGGTTTCAATTTCTCTTGCCTGCATGAAAAGAGAACCGCCTAAAATGGCACAGTTTACAGCAATAAGGGGTAAAAATATACCTAAGGAATTGTAGAGTGATGGAGAGAATTTTTCAACGATTATTTCAACCAATTGAACCATTGTAGCGATCGTTGCGATAAACAAAATAAAAGAAAGGAAGCTCAAATTATAGTCTGCATATTCTTCGCCTAACCAAACAAGTGCACCATCTTGAAGCAAATATTTATCAAGCAGCCAATTCAATGGTACCGTTACCGCCAAAACAAAAATTACTGCCGCTCCTAATCCAACCGCGGTGGCAACTTTTTTAGAAACTGCCAAATAGGAACACATTCCTAAGAAGACAGCAAATACCATGTTGTCTATGAAAATGGATTTAAAAAATAACTCTACGTGTTCTAACATAATCTTTTAAAATGAGTACAAAGTTAGCAGTTGCAGTTGGCAGTACTATACACCACCTTTAAAAAACAACTTCTTACTTAGCTATGTTCACTAATTAGTTTTATACAATTTATTCTTACTTCAGCTAAAGCACCTCCACTACTGCTTACTGCCACTGCCTACTGAAATCTAGTTCTCTTCTACCAAAGCTGGGTTTCTTGAACGTTGCACCCAAATGATGATTCCGACAACAATTAATGCCGCTGGAGGAATAATCATAAATCCGTTATTCTCATAACCCGTTGCGTAAAGACCTGTTTTCATGATAGGATCACCTAATACTGGGATACCCAATAAGGTTCCAGAACCAAGTAACTCTCTAAAAAATCCTACTATAATCAGTATGACACCATACCCGAGTGCATTACCGATACCGTCTAAAAATGATTTCCATGGTCCATTTGCTAAGGCAAATGCCTCAAAACGACCCATGATAATACAGTTGGTTATAATTAACCCCACAAATGCTCCTAGAGTTTTACTTAATTCATACGCAAACGCCTTTAGAACTTGATCTACAACGATAACAAGCGTTGCAACCACTATTAACTGTACAATAATTCTAATTTTTGAAGGAATGATATTTCGCATCAATGAAATGACAACATTACCTATACCCAAAACAAAAACCACGGCAATCGACATTACAATAGATGCTTCAAGTTCAGCTGTTATCGCTAATGCAGAACAAATTCCTAAAACCTGAATTGTTATTGGTTTGTTATCTGCAAGCGGATCTAAAATTAGACCTGCGTCTTTTTTTGTTAGTAAGGCCATATTATTTTACTCTAATTGTTTCTAAATAGGGTTTGTACAAGGTGACACTTTCTTTGATCATTGCCGCCACGCCATTCCCAGTTATTGTAGCACCCGCAAGCGCATCAACTTCGTTATCATCTTTTGTTTTGTTCAAAGGGTCGTTATTTCCTTTCGCTACTGAAATACCAGCATAACGGGTTCCATCTAAAATGGACTCCCCTTCAAAATCATCCATGAAATAGCGCATTTTAATATTTGCTCCCAATCCAGGAGTTTCTCCCTTATGATCGAAATAAACGCCTTGAACGGTCATGCTTTCATCCAGAGCAACAAAACCCCAAATGGCATCCCAAAGTCCTTTACCGTACATCGGTATGACATAAAAATTCTTATTATCCTTTTCCCCGATAAAAACAGGAAGTTTAAACGGTTCACCTTTCTTTTTGGCTGCTAGTTGCTTTTTAAGATCAATCAAATAAGCTTCTTTGTCTGATGTTGTTTTGCCGCCTTCAATCACCAATTGTTCTTTGATATATTTTGAAAATTCATCTTCAACGACATCTGTGGGTATAAAATTTACCGCTCCAACATCATCACCATTTTCATTGACACCCATGGCGTAAAGAATGTTCTGCTGCTTTTCAAAGCGCTCATTTTCTTTTATGTTTGGCTGTAAACCGGATGCTAAAAAAGCTAGTAAAGAACCCACTACCAGCACCATTAC
Source organism: uncultured Flavobacteriaceae bacterium (assembly GCA_937936275.1). Taxonomy (GTDB): domain Bacteria; phylum Bacteroidota; class Bacteroidia; order Flavobacteriales; family Flavobacteriaceae; genus Maribacter_C. Next base: position 4,146 of record CALHCJ010000021.1, on the reverse strand, counting down.
TCCAGCGAAAATAACTGTATATGTATTTTTATCTGTATTGATTGCCATAACTAAACTGTTTCTGCTTTAAGCTCTGCTGCCTGAGCATCTGAATCTTTGGGATGAATCACAGCGTTTTGTAATCGTTTCATTCTTCGTTTCACATTTCCACGAATCACATAATGATCAATAGTTGGTGCAAAGACATTCATTAACAAAATGGCTAAGAAAACACCTTCTGGATACGCAGGGTTAAACACACGAATCATTACGGAAATAAAACCGATTAAGAAACCATAAATCCATTTCCCTCTGTTGGTTTGAGCACCCGTCACAGGATCTGTTGCCATGTAGACAATACCAAATGCAAGTCCACCAACGATTAAGTGTTTCCAGAAATCAAAGTTCATCAACCCGTAAAACTTACTCGTCTCAGTAATCCATCCTTGCTCTACCACGCCGTTAAACATCAGTCCCATAACTAAAGAACCTATCACAGCACTTAACATAATTCTCCAGCTAGCGATTTTACTAAAAATTAAAAAGAGACCGCCCAGAAGAATTAATAAGGTTGGTGTTTCGCCTACCGATCCTGGGATAAACCCATAAAACATATCGGCAACAGAATATTTTGCAGACATAGCCGCTTCGTTATTCTGTGCTAAATATCCTAAAATAGTTTCTCCTGAAATAGCATCTACATTCGATGCCCCTGCAAGAATAGCTTCTGAGCGTTCGCGCGCTTCATGTACCCAAACTTTGTCACCACTCATCCAAGTAGGATAGGCAAAAAATAAAAAGGCTCGTATTGTAAGTGCAGGATTTAAAATGTTCATTCCAGTACCTCCAAAAACTTCTTTTCCAATTACTACTCCAAATACTACAGCTACTGCCAACATCCAAAGTGGTGTATCAATAGGCACTATCAATGGAACTAAAATACCTGTAACTAAGTACCCTTCTTCGACTTCGTGACCTTTAATCACTGCAAAAATAAATTCCACTAGCAATCCAACACCATAAGAAACTGCTAGCAACGGCAATACTTTGATTAAACCAATCCACAAATTATCCCATGTGATAAAGTGTTCCATAAGAGAAAAATTCTCAGGAAATCCATTAATTGCTGAATAATGCTGGTAACCAGCATTAAACATAGAAAACAATAATACTGGCACCAAAGCCATAATTACCGTATTCATGGTTCGTTTAAGATCGTCAGCTCCACGAACATGCGAGCCAGAGTGTGTTGTCTCATCGGGAGTGTACAAAAAAGTATGAAAGGCATTGATAGCAGGAGCCATCTTCTTGCCCTTGTACTTCATCTTCAAATCATGCATTGTGCTTTTTAATCCCATCTCTTATCCTATTTCTTTTTGTAATAAATCAAGTCCTTCTCGAATAATTTGTTGATGTGGCTGCTTAGATACGTCAACAAATTCTGTTATTGAAAAATCTTCTGGTGCTACTTCATAAAGTCCTAATTGCTCCATTTCATCAAGATCTTTATACATACACGCTTTCAACAATTGCATCGGATAAATATCTAACGGAAAAACTTTCTCGAACTGTCCCGTTAAGACAAACGCTCTATGCTCTCCGTTGGTATTCGTATTTAAATCGTATTTCTTGTTAGGTTGTAGCCAAGAAAAAGTCAAAGCCCTTGTCGCTGATATTTTGTTGAATATAGGCCTGTTCCATCCAAAAAAATCATAATCATCTCCTTCAGGAATGGCTGTTACCGTGTTATTGTAATATCCTAAAAACCCATCTTGACTGCTTTTTGAACCAGTTAATACATCACCATTGATAACTCTAAAGTTTTCACCGTTTACCCCACTCGCATATAAAAAAGTAGAAACCTCAGTTCCTATCTTGGTTTTGTAGTATTTTGGGGTTTTCACAGAAGAGCCAGCCAAGGCAACGATACGTTCTGGATTGTAAATTCCGGTTAACAACAATTCTCCAATAATAACTAAATCTTGCGGAGAGATTGTCCAAACGAGTTCGCCTTTGTTTATAGGATCTATTCTATTAATTTGGGTACCAACTAATCCTGCCGGATGCGGCCCAGAAACGCCATGGAGTTCAATTCCGTTTAGTCCAGCCAAAGGAGATTTTCTTGACTTACCAACCGAAACATGAACTTTACCTGGGGTTAATTTTCCAAGTGCTGTAATAGCAGCTTGCAACTCCGCTTCCTTACCTTGTAAAACATAATCTAAATCTGCTGCTAAAGGAGCAGTTACATAACCAGAAACAAAAATCGCTTTTGGCGTGGTATCAGGGTTAGCGATAACGTCATAAGGTCTTTGTTTGATAAAGGGCCAACAGCCTGATTTCAGCAATTGCGTTTTAATCTGCTGTGCAGATGCTGAGTCTACATCTAACTTCTCATGTTCTAGATGAGATTGCGTTTTATCGGCCAATATTTTGATTGTCAAAATACGTCTTCGGGCACCCCTTTCAATCTCAATAAGCTCTCCACTAACAGGAGAAACAAACAACATGTTCTCAAGATTTTTATTGTAAAAAAGAGCTTCGCCCGCTTTCACTTCGGCACCTTGCTTTACTAACATTTTAGGAGTTATACCGTGAAAATCATTGAGATTTAGCGCATAAACATTGCTTAAAACCGCTTTTGAAGTAGTTTGTTCGGCAGCACCAACAAGGTTGATATTCATGCCTTTTTTGATTCGGATGTCTTTGGACATATAACGTAGACCTTTTGTTATCAAAATTTGGTGCAAATTTAAGACTAAAACGTTTGTTTTCATAATTATTGCCCATAAAATTAGGCTTTACAACGAGCATAATTTTTTAGGTATGCTTTTTGTTTACCTTTGTTTAAAATTCAATAGATAAATGCGCCTAAATCTTAAACAGATTGTTTTAATTCTTTTTTCACCTGCCCTCTTTTCGCAAGTTCAAGAAGAGGTTAATCCACCCGAGCATATAAAATCTATTGTTTTTAAAGGTCCGACTGAAGACCAGTTTCCGGTCGTTCAAATCGGTGAAACAATTACCCTAGAGTTTGATGATATACTAGCAAATGAACAAGACTATTATTATAAAATAATTCATTGTGATTATGATTGGACCACTTCTCAATTATTAAAATCACAATACCTCAATGGTGTCGATAATCAACGAATTATTGATTATGAGAATAGCTATACTACATTGCAACCCTACTCAAATTATAGGTTAACCATACCCAACGAAAATGTAAGCTTAAAGGTTACGGGCAACTTTGTTTTGGAAATTTACAACAGTACTTACGAACTTCAGTTTTCTAGAAGATTTGTAGCCTATAAAAACAATGTACAAGTGGGTGGCGTGGTAAAACGCTCAAGAGATTTCAAATATTTGAATGAAAAACAGGTAGTACAGTTCAGTATCAATACAAATAATGCACGTTTGGTAAACCCCAAAAAAGAAGTTAAAGTTGCCATTTTACAAAATTACCTTTGGCAAACTGCTATTTATGATATTCCACCCCAATTTACTTTGGGTAACGAATTGGTATACAAATATGACCAAGAAACTAGCTTCTATGGAGGCAACGAATTCTTAAATTTTGACACGAAAGATCTTCGCGCCCCTACCTCTGTTATTTCGCATATCGAACTTGAAGATATCTACCATCACTATTTATTCAATGACCGATATCGATTTGATCGCCCGTACACTTATTTTCCTGATATTAATGGTGATTTTGTCATACGAACGTTACAGGGGTCTGATGCTTCTAGAGAAGCAGAATACACGTATCTACATTTTGGATTACCCTATGCGGAAGAATTAGCACTAGATGAAGTATACGTCTACGGAAAGTATAACAACTATGCCTTATCAGCAGAAAACAGAATGGCGTACAACGAAGAAAATGGAATGATGGAAGCTAAGATAAAACTGAAGCAAGGCTTTTACAATTACAAATATGTAATCAAACGAGAAGATGGTCTAGTTGATTTAAATACGGTTTCTGGTAATTTTCATTTTACAGAGAATAACTACCTCATTTTAGTATATTATCGCGACTTCGGAGATCTATATGATAGTATCATTGGTATTGGCTCAGCCAACTCTAGAATCATCAGTAATTGATGTATATTTAATCATCTTTTACTAGAGATGGACACAAATAAAAAACCAACTTTACTA
>CALHCJ010000020.1 GCA_937936275.1 uncultured Flavobacteriaceae bacterium | reverse complement strand
TGAATTTTGACGCCAACTAATAAAACCAAAATTTTTATTTCTAAAGTGTATTTCTGCAATACCTAAAATTTGATATGCTCTTTCTAAAGTCAAAGTTGATCCCTCTTCAAATGAGGAGACCATATAATTGTCATACACCTGCACCGTACCAACTTCTAATTGATACTCTTTGACAACAATTGTCTTTTTCTGTTTACCCACGTTCATATTACTTCATTCTAAGTGTCTTGAACGAAAATATACTTACCCCATACGATTGGGAAAAATATTAGATAAACAACATATATTATGGTACATAATACTCTTTACGGATTTTAGCAGTATTTTGATTCGTACTGCATTATTTTTTGACCAAAAAAAAGGAGTCATATTAAATGACTCCTTAAGATCTATTATATTGAAGAATTTAAGCTTCAGATGACTTTTTTGACTTCTTAATTTTTACAATAAGCTCTTCTTTCTTCTTATCTAAGTCCATATGAATAGAGTCGCCTTCTTCTAGTGTTGAGTTAACGATTTCTTCGGCTAAAGTATCTTCTATATACTTTTGAATTGCTCTTTTAAGAGGCCTAGCGCCATATTGCTTGTCAAAACCTTTTTCGGCGATATAGTCTTTTGCGGCCTCGGTGAGGCTAAGATCGTAACCAATATCTTTAATTCTAGCAAATAATTTTGCCAGTTCGATATCGATAATCTTATGAATATCTTCTCTCTCTAGAGGATTGAAGACAATAACATCGTCTATTCTATTCAAAAATTCTGGGGCGAAAGCTTTTTTCAATGCATTTTCGATCACTCCTTTTTGATGAGAATCAGCTTGTGATTTTTTTGCAGATGTGCCGAAACCAACACCTTGTCCGAAATCTTTAAGTTGACGGGCTCCAATATTAGAAGTCATAATGATAATAGAGTTTCTAAAATCAATTTTCCTTCCAAGGCTGTCTGTCAAATAGCCGTCGTCTAATACCTGAAGTAACATATTAAATACATCCGGGTGCGCTTTTTCAACTTCATCCAACAAGATTACAGAATACGGCTTGCGACGCACTTTTTCAGTTAACTGTCCACCTTCCTCATAACCTACGTAGCCTGGAGGTGCACCTACTAATCTCGATATAGCAAATTTCTCCATGTATTCACTCATGTCAATGCGTATAAGTGCATCTTCTGAATCAAACAGTTCTTTCGCTAAAACCTTAGCCAATTGCGTTTTACCAACACCAGTTTGACCTAAGAATATAAAAGAGCCAATGGGTTTGTTCGGATCTTTTAATCCAGCTCTATTTCTCTGAATTGCCTTCGCAACTTTTGCTACTGCCTCATCCTGACCAATTACATTCGATTTTATTAACTCAGGTAACTCGGCTAACTTATTACTTTCAGTTTGTGCAATTCGATTTACGGGGATGCCACTCATCATCGAAACAACATCTGCAACATTATCCTCAGAAACTATTTCTTTATGTAGCTTGCTATCATCTTCCCATTTTTCTTGAGCCAACGCTAGTTCTTTCTCTAAGCGCTTTTCGTCATCTCGTAATTTTGCAGCTTCCTCGTACTTCTGTTTTTTAACAACACTGTTCTTTAGTTCGCGAACATCTTCAAGTTGTTTTTCCAGCTCTACAATTTGCTTGGGTACATCCATGTTAACGATATGAACACGTGACCCTGCTTCATCTAAGGCGTCAATAGCCTTGTCTGGCAGAAATCTATCCGTCATATAGCGGTTTGTCAATTTTACACAAGCAACAATTGCTTCATCTGTATATTCTACATTATGATGATCTTCGTATTTACTTTTAATATTCTGAAGAATTTCAACCGTCTCTTCTACAGAAGTGGGTTCAACAATAACTTTTTGAAAACGACGCTCTAAAGCTCCGTCTTTTTCAATGTATTGCCGATATTCATCTAAAGTAGTTGCACCTATACATTGAATTTCACCTCTTGCCAAAGCAGGTTTAAACATATTAGAGGCATCTAAACTTCCGGTTGCTCCGCCAGCACCCACAATGGTATGAATTTCGTCTATAAAAAGAATGACATCATCATTCTTCTCCAATTCATTCATGACGGCCTTCATACGTTCTTCGAATTGTCCTCTATATTTTGTGCCAGCAACCAAAGATGCCAAGTCTAAAGTGACAACACGCTTTCCGTAAAGGATACGTGACACTTTTTTATTAATAATGCGCAAAGCTAGTCCCTCAGCGATCGCACTTTTACCGACACCTGGCTCGCCAATTAACAAAGGATTATTCTTCTTACGTCTACTCAAAATTTGAGAAACACGTTCAATTTCTTTCTCTCTTCCAACAACAGGGTCTAGTTTGTTCTCCTCGGCCATTGCGGTCAAGTCACGTCCAAAATTATCTAGGACCGGAGTCTTAGATTTTTTATTGCCTTTTTGACTAGAGCTTGAACCGAAAGTACTCTCCTTTCCTTCATTCGCATCTTCATTGTCGTTCGGAAATGCTTCTGAAGTAGGTTCATCTACAATATCATCGTCGCTAGTTATCATAAACTTAAACTGTTCTTTTACTCCGTCGTAATCTACTTTCAATTTGTGAAGTAGTTTTGTAGTAGGGTCATTTTCATTTCTAAGAATGCACAATAACAAATGTGCCGTATTGATAGAGGAACTCTGAAAAAGTTTTGCTTCTAAGAACGTAGTTTTCAAAGCACGTTCAGCTTGTCGTGTCAGATGCAAATTCTTCTTATCTTTTTGTACACTACTCGGTTTCGGGTTTGACGGACTAAGAATCTCAACTTTACGTCTCAAATGGTCTAGATCAACATCAAGCGCATCTAGAATGCTAATTGCTTTACCATTTCCGTCACGTAACAGCCCTAACATCAAATGTTCAGTGCCTATAAAATCATGCCCTAGCCTTAGCGCTTCCTCTTTGCTGTAGGCAATCACATCCTTAACTCTTGGGGAAAAATTATCATCCATAAATTGTGCGTATCAGCATTAAAATTAATAAATATCAAGCAATCTAAGGCAAATACCGTACCTATATTCTATAATCTTATTCGAAGTGACGAAAAAAGGCAGTATTTACAAAATAATTAACAATGTTATTATCAACTATACACAACGCAAAAAGTGTTGATAAATTGTTGAATAAAGGTTTTGATGTATTCTTTGAAGGCATTGTTTTTACGTATATTGGCATACTTTTTTAACACAGAAAAACATAAGATTTTAGCATGGCGGAAGGCGAAAAACTGATCCCGATTAACATTGAAGATGAAATGAAATCTGCTTACATTGATTATTCAATGTCGGTCATAGTGTCACGTGCCCTACCAGATGTCAGGGACGGATTCAAACCTGTGCACCGAAGAGTGCTGTACGGAATGTATGAATTGGGAGTGAGATCAAGCAGTGCTCACAAGAAGTCTGCTCGTATTGTGGGTGAGGTTTTAGGTAAATACCATCCTCACGGTGATACTTCAGTATACGATTCAATGGTTCGTATGGCTCAAGAATGGAGTTTGCGGTATATGATGGTGGATGGGCAAGGTAACTTCGGATCGATAGATGGTGATAGTCCTGCAGCAATGCGTTATACGGAAGCTCGTATGCGTAAAATAGCAGATGACATGTTGGCGGATATTGATAAAGATACCGTCGACCATCAGTTGAATTTTGACGATTCATTGGAAGAACCAACCGTGTTGCCTGCTAGGGTTCCTAATTTATTGGTAAATGGGGCCTCGGGAATTGCAGTTGGTATGGCTACAAATATGCCCCCACATAATTTGAGTGAGGTTATTGATGGTACCGTGGCCTATATTGAAAATAATGACATCGAAATTGATGAATTAATTACGCACATTAAGGCACCAGATTTCCCTACAGGAGGAGTTATTTATGGATACGATGGTGTAAAAGAGGCGTTCCATACAGGTAGAGGACGTGTCGTGATGCGAGCTAAAGCTACTTTCGAGGAAGTTCAAGGTCGCGAATGTATTGTAGTGACTGAGATTCCGTATCAGGTTAATAAGGCAGATATGATTAAGAAGACTGCTGACTTGGTCAATGAAAAGAAAATAGAAGGGATATCAAGTATACGGGACGAATCGGATAGAAAAGGGATGCGTATCGTATATATTCTAAAAAGAGATTCTATTCCTAACATTGTTCTTAATACATTATATAAGTACACTGCACTACAATCCTCATTCAGTGTGAATAATATTGCCCTTGTAAATGGTAGGCCACAGCTACTAAATGTGAAGGAGATGATTCACTATTTTGTAGAGCATCGTCATGAGGTTGTCGTGCGTCGTACGAAATTTGAATTAAAAAAGGCAGAAGATAGAGCCCATATCTTAGAGGGTCTCATCATTGCTTCAGACAATATTGATGAGGTAATTAAGATTATTAGAGCTTCCTCAAATGCTGATGAAGCTAGAAATAATTTAATAGAACGATTCAAACTCTCAGAAATTCAAGCCAAGGCTATTGTCGAAATGCGACTACGCCAGTTAACTGGATTAGAACAAGATAAGCTTCGCGATGAGTATGATGAGATTATCAAAACTATCGCTGACCTCAAAGATATCCTTGAACGCAAAGAGAGACGTATGGATATCATTAAAGAGGAGCTTATTGAGGTCAAAGAAAAGTATGGTGATGAGCGCCGTTCCGAAATTAATTTTGCGGGTGGTGACTTGAGTATGGAAGATATGATTCCGAATGAGCAGGTGGTAATTAACATTTCTCATGCTGGATATATCAAGAGAACACCACTCACAGAATATAAAACTCAAAATAGAGGGGGAGTGGGTCAAAAAGCTTCTTCTACTAGGAATGAAGATTTCTTAGAACATCTATTCGTGGGAACAAACCACCAATATATGTTGTTCTTTACTCAAAAAGGAAAATGTTTCTGGATGCGTGTTTATGAAATTCCTGAAGGAAGTAAGACATCAAAAGGAAGAGCTATCCAAAACTTAATTAATATTGAAAATGACGATAAAGTAAAAGCTTTCATCTGTACTCAAGACTTGAAAGACGAAGAATATGTAAACAGTCATTATGTAATAATGGCCACGAAGAAGGGAACTGTTAAGAAAACATCTCTAGAGCAATATTCAAGACCTCGTCAAAACGGTATTAATGCTATAGGCATTCGCGAAGATGATGAACTACTAGAAGCAAAATTAACAACTGGAACGAGCCAGATTTTCTTAGGACTTAAATCAGGTAAAGCTATACGTTTTGAAGAAAGTAAGACAAGACCTATGGGGCGCAACGCCTCTGGAGTGCGTGGCATCCGATTAGCTAACGAACAAGATGAGGTCATAGGAATGGTTTCGGTACATAATTTTGAAGACGAATTACTGGTAGTTTCAGAAAATGGATATGGTAAAAGATCCAGCATAGAGGATTATCGCGTAACTAACCGTGGTGGTAAGGGTGTAAAAACTATTTCTATCACAGATAAGACCGGGGGCCTAGTGGCGATTAAGAATGTCACGGACACTGATGATTTGATGATTATCAACCGATCGGGAATTGCAATTCGGATGAGTGTAGAAGATTTACGTGTGATGGGTAGAGCTACTCAAGGTGTGAAGCTCATCAATATAAAGGGTGATGATTCTATTGCAGCTGTTGCCAAAGTTATGAAAGAAGAAGATGACCTAGAAGAAGTTGATATTCTTGATATTGAGGTGAATATGGAAAATGGCACAGCTATTGATAACAAGAGTTCCGAACAAGATGATCAAAGTTCAGAAGAAGAATAAATTTAAAATCAAATAAACTCTAATTTTTAATAATTCGAAAATGAAAACTAAAATTTTTATACTGGCAGCCATGTCATTCACAATGATTGGATTTGCTCAAAAAGCAGAACTTAAAGCGGCAGACAAAGCTTTGAAGGGTGGAGATGCAATGGCGGCAAAAACAGCTTTAGAAGGAGCTTCAAGCATGATTGATGGGGCTGATGCTAAATACCAAGCGCAATATCACTTTTTAAGAGGTAAAGCATATACTGAATTAGCGAAAGGCGGGGATAGCTCAGCTTTTACCGAAGCAGTATCTTCTTTTAAAAATGTTATTGATATTGAAGAAAAAAGTGGAAAAGCAAAATATACAGCTGAAAGTAGCCAAGGATTGACTCAGCTCAGTGCTGATTTAGTAAATGCAGCGGTTGCTGATAATGGTAATAAAAAATTCAAAGAGGCTGGTGAAAAGCTTTATATGAGCTACAAGATAAGTCCTAAAGATACTATTTATCTTTACTATGCTGCTAGTAGTGCAGTTAATGGAGCACATTACGACCAGGCATTATCTTATTACAACGAGCTTCAAGAAATTGGTTATGACGGTAGCGATATTGTTTACAAAGCAACGAATGTTGAAACTGGTGAGGTGGAACCTATGGATAAAGTACAACGAGACCTAATGGTAAAGTCTGGGACTTATAAAGACCCTGTAGATGAAAAAACACCATCTAAGAGAGCTGAAATTGTAAAAAATACAGCTTTAATTTATGGACAATTAGGTCAAGATGATAAAGCACTTGAAGCCTATGCTAAGGCACGTGCAAGTAATCCTGACGATGTAAATTTAGTTTTGCAAGAAGCTAATTTGCATTACAAAATGGGAGATAAAGATAAATTTAAATCCATGATGGCGAAAGCATCTGAAATGGAACCAGATAATGCTGACTTACACTATAATATTGGAGTTATCAATATGGAACAGGGTAATTTAGAAGAGGCACGAGCTTCATACCGAAAAGCATTAGAGGTAGACCCAAATTATACGAATGCTCAGTTGAACTTATCTACAACGTATGTAAATGAAGGAAACAGCTTGATTGACGAAATGAATTCACTAGGTAATTCTCGATCAGATATTGCTAGGTATGATGAGCTTAAACAAAAAAAGGATGATTTGTTTGGTGAAGGAGCAAAGATTTTAGAAGATGCTCTGAAGGTTACACCAGATAATCAAGGGGTACTCAGTCAACTGAAGAATATTTATGGTGCGATGGGTGATAATGAAAATTTCATGCGTATTAAAAAGTTATTGGGAGAATAATCTCGAATTCAGTAAGCTTAAAAACCTCCTTTTGTCAGACAAAGGAGGTTTTTTTATATAATTTTTTTGATGACACGCAAGGAGTGGGTATAGGTTCTAGTATCTGTATTAAATATTCCAGTATGATCTAGTCGGTCCACGCGTACCTTACCATAAGCATGAATAATATAGTTGTCCTTCATTATAATACCTACGTGATTAATAATTCCTTCAGAATTATCAAAGAAAGCTAAATCACCAGGCTCGCTTTCTTCAATGAAACTAAGAGCTTCGCCCTGAGAAGATTGTTCAATAGCAGTTCTTTTTAGTTTATAACCATTTATCCTGTACACAATTTGAGTAAATCCAGAAGCATCCAGTCCAAAAGGGGTTCTTCCACCTGATAGATATGGGGCGTTTCGATAAAGCGAAGCTGTTTTTATGAGTTCTAGCTTATCGCTCTTAAATTGTATAACTGATCCCTCAAATTTATGATTTAAGATAGTGAAATCATGAACTGAAGATCCTATCAAAACAGGCATTAATTCTGAAGTATTTATTGAAACAAAAGCAACCAAATCAGAAACGAATTGTTTAGGATCTCTGTTTTCTATGGCATCATAAATTTCCTGCGCGATAAGTTGTATCTGATTGTTTAAGACCCATCCTTCAAAACCATCGAAAGCGCAACGAACCTTACTCCAAAATTTACGTTGTTCTAAAAGTTTAAAATGTTCACCATACAAGAATTGAGATATCAGTTCTCCTTCTTCGGATGCGCGTAATCGGATGGGAACAACGCTTAATGGACAGATACCGTACTGCATCGAAAATGAAATAATGAATAGTTAGTTTCTTTCAATGACGATTGCAGACGCACCTCCACCACCATTACAAATAGCCGCAGCCCCGGTTTTAGCCTTATTTTGTTCTAGTACATGAATTAAGGTAACTAGAATTCGGGCACCTGAACAACCAAGCGGGTGGCCCAAGGATACTGCACCTCCATTTACATTAACGTTTTTATCAGAAAGGCCTAGTAGCTTCATATTAGCCAAACCAACCACTGCAAAAGCTTCATTAAACTCAAAGAAATCGATATCATTAATAGAAATTCCTGCTTTGTCTAAAGCCTTGGGTAGCGCTTTAGCAGGAGCGGTGGTAAACCATTTTGGTTCTTGAGCGGCGTCGGCATAACTTTTAATTGATGCTAAAGGTTTTAAATTCAACTCTTTCGCCATTTCGGCACTCATTAAAACCAAGGCAGCGGCACCATCATTTATTGTTGATGCATTAGCCGCAGTAACCGTGCCCTCTTTTGTGAATGCAGGCCTTAGGGCTGGAATCTTTTCAATTTTTACATTTTTAAATTCTTCATCCTCAGAAACTACGATCGAATCTCCTCTTCGCTGAGGTACTTCCACCGGAATAATCTCATTTTTAAATTTACCAGCGTTAGAGGCTGAGGCAGATCGTTCGTATGATTGTATCGCAAAGTTATCTTGATCTTCTCTTGTAAAATTATGTTCTGTGGCGCATGCATCTGCACAAACACCCATTGCATTTTGATCATAAACATCGACAAGACCATCTTTTTGCATACCATCGATTAGTGTAGCAGGGCCAAATTTTTGACCTGTTCTCATGTGCACATAATGGGGTATTTGACTCATATTTTCCATTCCGCCAGCTACAATGATTGAAGCATCTCCTAATGCAATAGCCTGAGCCGCTTGCATTACGGTCTTCATTCCTGATGCGCATACCTTGTTGATAGTAGTGCAAGGAACGCTGTCTGGTATACCAGCAAAAATAGCTGCTTGACGCGCAGGCGCTTGACCAGTTCCAGCTTGTACAACATTACCCATTAAAACCTCATCTACCCTATTAGGCGACAGATCAATTTTATCTAAAGCTCCCTTAATTGCAATTGCCCCCAATCTGGGTGCAGGAATGGAAGATAAACTCCCCATAAAGCTTCCGATAGGTGTTCGTACCGCTGAGACTATTACTACTTCTTTCATACTAAAGTTGCATTTACATTATCAAGAGTAAAAATACTAAAATTAACCTAAAACAAGGGATAGTGCGGGTTGAGATCTGCCAGACGTTTTTTATGATTTTATGATGATATCGAAGTCCAGATTGATCAAAATGAGTATTCTCCCAAAGCCATTTCTATTATAATTTTCTATTTTTGAAGGTAGATACCCTTTCTATGAGTAAATCGCTCGATCAGCTGTATAAAAATCAATCCCTTATTTATAAATATGTTTTATACGGAGTTGCCCTATTCTGCATTGTATTTTTTTTCCCGAAAGGAGGACAATTCAAATATGATATTCAAAAAGGAAAAGTTTGGCAATATGAAAATTTAAGGGCACCCTTTGATTTTTCCTTAAAAAAAGAGACTTCAGAAATAGCTAAAGAGGAAGAAATCATAAGGGCTAATCAATTAGACTATTATCAATTCGATAAAGGTAGAAGCGATCAGGTTTATTCAGCCTATGAAAAAAAAATCGAAAACATTTTTACCTCAGACAAGTTTAATCCCAATCAAATAAAAACACTAAGGGCATCGGGTAAAGCTATTCTCGATTTTATTTATACCAACGGAGTTTTAGAAAATAATTCAAAAAAGCCGCAACAGTCAATTTTTCTCATTAAAAATAATGAGGCTACAAAACTTGATGGTACAGAGGTACATCGTATTTCAGATATCAAAAATATTGTTCGAGACGAATTGATAAAATATGATCTTCTCACTTTTAGTAGTGTTTTTGAGGACCTATTTCTAGACATAATTCAACCTAACGTTAGGTATGACGAGAATTTGACAACTAAAGCGCTGAATGAAGATCTCTCAAGAATTTCACATACTAGAGGTACAGTTGAAGAAGGCGATTTGATCATTACGAAAGGTGAGGTGATAGAGGCGGACGGGTATAAAATTTTGAATTCATTAAAGCAAGAATATCAGTCTGAAGTTTGGTCAACTAAAAATCAATACTTTATTCTCTCTGGGTATGCTGTTTTAGTGGCTCTAGTGCTCATGATGTTATTTTTATTTTTAAAGAAATATCGAACAGATGTTTATGAGAATAATACCAAAGTAACCTTTATTATTTTCAATATTGTGTTGATGGTATTTATTACTACGATGGTTGTGAAGTATAATGTGGCTTATGTTTTTGTAGTTCCATTATGTATTCTTCCTTTAATATTAAAAACCTTTTTTGATGCAAGGTTGGGCCTTTTTGTGCATGTGCTTACTGTTCTAATTCTTGGTTTTGTAGTCCCCAATAGTTTTGAATACATTTTTCTTCAAATTATTGCGGGTATCGTAACTATATTAACGGTTTCAGAATTGTATAAACGAGCGAACCTTTTTATATCTGTTGCTCAAATAACGCTAATATATGTTATTGGCTATTTGGCGTTTCAAGTGATTCATGAAGGCAATTTGGATACCGTTATTTGGATGAATTTGGGATTGTTTCTATTGAACGGAATGATCACTTTATTTGCGCAGCCTCTCATTTATATCTATGAAAAAGTTTTTGGTTTGGTCTCGGATGTTTCTTTGTTAGAACTCTCTGATACTAATTCAAAACTACTGAAAGAGCTTTCGAACAAAGCTCCGGGTACTTTTCATCATTCTCTGCAAGTATCGAATCTTGCTGAAGCAGCTGCGAATGAGATTGGAGCAAACGCTATGTTGGTTAGAGTAGGGGCCCTCTACCATGATATTGGAAAAATGTTGAATCCAACTTACTTTACAGAGAATCAAATTACTAACGTAAATCCGCATGACGAGTTGTCGCCAATAGATAGTGCAAATATAATTATTGATCACGTTATCGGTGGCATTGAACTAGCTCGTAAACATAATTTACCTGATCGTGTGATAGACTTTATAAGGTGTCATCACGGAACTACTTTGGTATACTATTTTTACAAAAAACAACAAGAAATTGATACTGATGTTAGTGAAGAAGATTTTAGATATCCTGGTCCTATTCCATTTTCAAAAGAAACTGCTATTTTGATGATGGCTGATTCAGTAGAGGCAGCTTCAAAAAGTCTAAAAAATCCAACGTTCTTGATTATTGATGAATTTGTAGATAAGATTATTGCAGGTCAGATGGCTGCGAACCAATTTTTAAATGCAAATATTACGTTCAAAGAGATACAAACGATTAAAAAAATCTTCAAACAAAAGCTTACGAATATCTATCACTTAAGAGTTGAGTATCCAGAGTAAACTCTGAATTGATTAATTATTGTAGGAAATATTAGTGTTAATTTAAATTTAAAATTGTAAGCTTTTTCCCTTTTCATTAGTAACTTTAAAAAGTTAGTTGTATTACTATTAATAAAGAAAGTATTGCTATGAAAAAACCAAAAAAATTAACTTTTGTTTCGATGTTCATCTTAGGGGTATCTATGTTCTCATTTGCTCAATCTGAAGATCTGAACGCAGTTGAGCTTGAACGCTTTTTTATTGCTGAAGAGGCACCGTATGTGCCACAAATGAATCATTTAGATTCTCTAATAACCTGGCAAGAACGCGTGATCTTACATGTAGATAAGAAACAAATTGCAGAAGAGGAGCCAGTTTTCTTTAAAGCTTATCTGCTATCTGGTACCAGTAGAATACGTACGGCGGTAAGTAAGGTTTTAAAAGTAGAATTACTTGATCAAAATGAAAAAGTGATTACCCAACAATTTCATAAAATTAACGATGGAATGTCTGAAGGGGCCGTGATGATTCCCAAGAAATTAAAAGGGGGCAAATATTTTTTGAAAGCATATACTCGATGGATGCAAAACTACGGCGAGCCTTATTACTACAAAACAGAATTGGAACTTATGTCTTCAAAGAAATCCCAAAAAATAAACAAAAATCAAATTGATCTTTTTTCTGTCTCTTTTCATCCTGAAGGTGGAAACTTGATAGCTAATATTAGCAATAAACTTTTTATTAAGGCTCATTTTGCAGATCAAAATTTAAGCGAACTTGAGGGGAAAATATATGACTCTAATGGTCAATTAGTGGCTACTGCTTTACGCTTCGACAAGAATATTCTATCAACAATTTTTACTCCACTTCCAAAAGAAAAATATGTCTTAAAAATAAATAATGAATTTAGCTTTCCTCTACCGAATACCTTAAATAATGGGTACAGCTTAAATGTAAATAATCTTCATAACTCAGAATTAAATGTGCGTATTAGCGCTACACCAGGTTACGAAAATTCCCAAGTATTGTTGAAAGGTGAAATGAGTGGAACAACGTTTTTTGAAAAAGAAGTACAGATCAAAAAATTATCAACAGAAGTAAAAATCCCTCGAAATGGAATTCCTTTTGGGATAATGACTCTATCCCTTACAGATAAAAATGACAAAGTTTGGTCGAGAAGACCCGTTTCTATTAGTGCCCAAAATGAGCTAAAACTCAATGTTGTTCCACTGGTTGAAGGTAGCAACACAAACCAGCATACCTATAAGGTAACCGTAACTGATCAGAATGGAAATCCCGTAGCTACAGAAATCTCTGTTAGTGCTGTAAGTTTAGGTATGAATACACATGACCAACTAAAAGAAGAATTAGAAGACTTTCATTGGCAATCTTTTCAAGCGGAAGATCAGGATGCTAATCTTAGAAGAAAGAGACAGTATATTAATGATATTGAGCTATTAACTTCAATACATGGTGAAAAAATGATTTGGTCTCAAAAAGTTCCTAATAGAATTAAATATCCGTTTCAACTGGGATTAGATTTGTTTGGATATGCTTACAATTTGAACAACGAATTGCTACCGAATACTAAGATACAGGTTTTGGGTACCTCCGATTTAGATTCAAAAGTAGTCGTACAAGAGCTTACAACCGACGGATCGGGAAGAATACGTTTAGAAAATCTTCAACTTGTTGGAGAAACTGAGCTTGTGTTTCGAACCTCTGGTGATAATTCCAAATCGCGTCTGGTTAAAATTGTTCCCATTCAAGATAATAGTTCAGAACATGAAAAAAGAAAGCAAACGTCCTCCTTTATTTTAGATAAGAAGAGAAATGTCGTTAACGCTTCACCTTGGCAAACTCCAAACACAGATGACCTAATCGTTTTAGATGAAGTTCAAGTTTCAAAAAAAAGAAATCAAGCTAAAAAATCAAGAGCAGGTCTTTACGGAATAGAACCAACCAAATCTAAGAATCAAGATATTAAAAAGCCAAAGACAATTCCTGAGCTCTTTTTGGGAATACCTGGTGTTCAAATAACTGGTTTGGGAAGTTTGAATCCGAGAATAATTTTGCCAGCTACTGCCGGTGCTGGTCCTGTGCTATGGGTATTGGATGGATTACCTTTGTTTGATACCACTTTAAGTGATATAATTGGCTCTGTAAGTTATATTGATGTTGACCGCATTGAGCTATTGTTTGGTGCAGACGCTGCTATCTATGGGTCTAGAGCCTCTGGTGGTGTGATACGTATTTACACGAGAAGTGGAACTGAGTCAAACCCGATCAAAAGGAAAGATGGACATCTAAATTTTCAAGGATATTTTGAGTCACCCACCTTTGAAAACTACGCACAAAGTGTCGCTAAAAGGCCCAGTAAATACAAAGATTCGCCGACAACACTTTTTTGGAATCCTCAGCTCAAGTCAGATGAAAATGGAGAAGTTATTATACGTTTTTCTGTCCCATTCGAAGAACAGCCGATAGAGATTAAAACAAGTACGATAACAGAGCAAGGACAATTTGGTAGTTCGAAGTTTGTCTTTTTGAACTAACTAAACTTGAGTAATCTTGATGACTATTGAATCTCAAAAGGAAGGCTTCGGTTGGAACAAATTATATTTTAAAAAAAGCAAATAAATAGTTGCTTTATAGTATTAGAAAAATGTACATTTGCAACCGCTTTCGGGCGAAGTTCACTAAAAAATAGGAGAGGTGCCTGAGTGGCCGAAAGGAACGGTTTGCTAAATCGTCGTACTCTAACAAGGGTACCCAGGGTTCGAATCCCTGTCTCTCCGCAAGAGTCTGTGCGAGAGTGCAGTTGCCTAAATTTCTTTTTTGGAATTTGGCATTTATTTTTTGAAGTTTTTATGCTACGGGGTGTAGCGTAGCCCGGTTATCGCGCCGCGTTTGGGACGCGGAGGTCGCAGGTTCGAATCCTGCCACCCCGACAAAAGTGGTATTTTTAAATACCATCTTTTTGCTAAGCAAATGAAAATCAAGGAATTACATTTTCC